>CAUSKT010000046.1:0-19065 GCA_963532335.1 uncultured Neisseria sp.
ACTGTCTGCGGCTTCGTCGCCTTGTCCTGATTTAAATTTAATCCACTATATAAAATAAGGTCGTCTGAAAACGTTGTTTTGTTTCAGACGACTTTTGATTTTAATCCGATAAATTTTACTTCCTGCGGGCTCCCTTTCCCCGAAAATAAACCGCAACCGTGCACAAGGCTGCGCCTGCGCTCAGGCAGCCGAACCAGCTTGTGCTGGCGGCGGCGGGATGGGGCGAAGCGAGTGCGGCGGCAAGGGCGGCGGCGAGGAGTGTTACGCCGGCGAGGCGCAGGCGGACGGAGTGTTGGACGGGTTGTCCGAGCATGGTTTTGGCGTGGGGCGTTTGCGAGAGCATGAGGCAGAAAAAGCCGCCGGAGCAGAGGGAAAACATCAGGAAATACAGCATGGTTATTGCGCCTTTTCGATGCGGCAGGCGATGAGGAAGAATATTGCCGCAAATGTCAGGAAACACAGTTCCACCGTCCAATAGAGCGTGTCCCCCGACCGAATCGACAGCCAGAGAGGCCGTCCGACATAAATATCCAAGAGCGGGATCAGGGTGCACAGTGCGGTGGCGGCGTAAAACAGGCCGCGCCATTTGATATGCGCGGGGCAGGGGAAGAAAGCGGCAACCGCAGCAGCGGCCCAGACGGTAAAGAGGCTTTGCGCTTCCCAAATTTCGCGCCCGTCCCAGTCTGCGGGCAGCAGGCGGTTGATGCAGAAAAAGGCGGCGCAGGCGAGCGGGAAGCCGGCGAACACGGCGATGTTGATGCGTTCCGCCCACACAATCCCGCGCAGGGGCGGCTGTTTGCGGTTGCGCCGCTTCATCGGCCACATTACCGCGCCCGTCGCAATCATGCCGCAGCCCGCCATGCCGCTGAAGAAATAAAGCCAGAGCGTCGGATAGTCGGCAAAGCCCGCCGTATGCAGGCTGTAGAGAGAAGAGTAGGCCTGTTCGAAGCCGCCGTAGGCATCTTTGCGATACACCTGCGCCCCGTCGCGCAAACGTACCGCCACCGACAAATCAGGGTTCGAGCCGATGCTTCTTTTGTCGAAATAATCCGCCGACAACACTGCTTCTTTGCGGTCGGGGTCGGTGATGGTCAAGTTGATTTCCGCGTCCGTCCCATTTGGGCGCAACTTTTGCACCGTCGAATACCAATCCGCCATCTTCCGCTGCTCTCCCGCGTTTTCAGACGACCTCGGCACATAGGCGGAGCGCGCCTCGAATTCTTCATCCGACAATTCCGCCGCCGTTTGACTGTAGGTCATTACCGTATGCGAAGTCAGCAAGAGGCCGCTGTAAACAATCATCACATGAAACGGCAGCGGCAGCACGCCCAGCAGGTTGTGCGCGTCCAGCCAGCTTCTGAGCTTTTTGCCTGCGCGGAAAGTGAAAAACTCCGCCAAAATCTTTTTATGCACAATCACGCCGCTGATTACCGCCGCCAGCGCGACCACCGCGGCCGAAGCCGTCAGCCAGTAGCCGCCGTATTCCGCCGCCGCGAGGTTGCTGTGGATGGAAACCAGATAACCCGCCCCCGCCGTTTCGCGCGGTTTGGACTGCGGCGCGTTAGGATAAGGGCTGATGGTGGTATAGGACGCCTCTTCGGCCCCGCGCTCCGTCCAGCCCAAATCCAAGTACGGCGAACGTTCGGTCGGCAGAGAAACCGACCATTCTGCCGCATTCGGCGCATGGCGGCGCAGATAGTCCAGGGCGGTCGCCAGCGAAACCCGTTCGTCCGGCAGGCCGTCTGAAAACGGCAGCTCCGGCTGCAACCATACATCCAGTTCGGCACGGAAAAACGCAATGCTTCCCGCAAGGAATATTACGAACAAAATCCACGAACAGACCAGTCCCGTCCATGTGTGGATTTCCGCCATTACCTTGCGCAGCCCCGCCTCCTTAGCCATGCGCCAGCCCCCCTGCCGCTGAAAGCAGCAACACCGACAGCGACAGCGCGCAAAACACCGTCCGCAGCCGCCACGCCGCCAACGCCCACAGAAATACCAGCGGCAGCAGCGTGATGCCTAGGAGGGTGCCGCCGTAAACGGCATTGGTTGACCCGCCCGCATAAAGCGGAACCGTACCCGCCGCCAGCGCGGATACCCAGTAGCTTCCGGCCGAAGCCAGCACAATCCGCGCCGCGATGTGCAGCGGGCGTGGCAGGATGGGACTCATATGGTTTTCCTTGGGATATTCGTTACTTTTATTCGATTGGGTGTTTTTCAGGCGGCTTTTGGAAATAACGGGTTGTAGGTTTCAGACGACCTTTCAAAATTGCAGCAACCTCACGACCGTCATTCCCGTGAAAACGGGAATCCAGACCTTTGGAGTTTCAGGAATCTCTAAAAATCGCCGAATCCCAAAGATTCCTAGATTCCCGCCTGCGCGGGAATGACGGATTATAGGTTTCAGACGACCTTCAAGAATTACAGCAACCCCAAACCCCGTCAAAATTTATACCTAAGCGTCCCCGACAAACTCCTCGGCTGGCCGTAGTCGTGGTACGCCGTGTCCGTACGGTAGCGTTTGTCGAACACGTTGTCGAAGTTTAGTGTCAGATTGGCGTTTTTGGAAATGTCGTACTGCGCGGTCAGGTCGACCACGGCGAAGGATTTTTGGCGGGAGAGGACTCGGGCGCGTTCTTTGGCTTCATCGTCGTCAAACTCGATATTGCTTAGGTCGCCGTATTTGTCCACAAAGGTCTTGCTCTGCCAGCGCACGCCGCCGCCGAGGGTCCAGCGGGTTTTGGGCAGGCCGTAGGTGGTGAAGAGTTTGAAGCTGTGGCGCGGGTCGTATTGGCTGTTGGGCCGGTTGCCGTTTTCTTCGCGGGTCAGGTGCGACTGCACGCCCGCGCTGATGTCCCAGCCTTCGGCGGGCGAGCCGCTGATTTCGGCTTCCCAGCCGTGGGCTTTGGTATTCGCTGCGCGGTAGTAGGTGTCGTCGTTGTCAAATTTGCCCGCTTCGACGGGGACGTTGCGCCGTTTGGATTGGAACACCGACAACGAGGCGTTCAGACGGCCTTCGAGCCATTCGCCTTTCAGTCCAGCCTCGACGGTGCGGCCGGTAATCGGATCGATGGGGCGGCGGTTGATGTCTGTTTCGGCGTTTTCGTGCGGCATAAACAGGCGGCTATAGGAGGCGTAGGCGGAGAGGTTGCCGGTGAGGTCGTAGGTGATGCCGGCGTAGGGGGCGAAGCGGCCTTCTTTGGCTTCCGTATTCGGGCTGCCGCCAACCGGTATGGCTTGGTAATGGTAGCGGGCGTAGTTGGCGCCCAAAAGCAGCGAGAGTTTGTCGGTGGCGTGCAGGCGGGTGGCGGCATAGCCGCTGATTTGGCGTGTCGCGATGGTGTCTCCCTCCCATTTCCAGTCGTTGACGGAAGCGATGGAGGGATAGTCGCGGCGGCGTATGAAATCGTAGATGTCGTCTATGGAATAGTTGCCCTCAGAGTTTGCCCAGGCGCGTTTGTCCCGCGTGCGGTAGCCTCCGATGCCGAATACGGCTTCGTGTTTGCGCCCCCATAAATCGTATTGCCCGTTGAGCTTGAAGCTGAAGGCATGGCTGACGATATTGTCGCCCATTTTATAAAACTTGGCTCCGGCCGAGCTGTCGTCGTGCCTGAGATAGTTGTATGGGGCGTCACCCATACCGGGATTGAGGGTTTTCTCACGGTTGTAGCGGTATTCCAGCTTGGCTTTCCAGTTGTTTTCAAAGCGGTGTTCCAGTCCGGTAAAGAGTTCCGTCGCGCGTTCCCTATACCTGCTGCCTTTGATTTTGTTGTTGTCACGGATGCCGAGGCGGGTTGGGTAGCCTGCGCTATCGTAAACGGGCAGGTCCCCGCCGTAAAATTCTTTTTCTCGCGCGCGCTGGTGGTTGATGCCGGCGTAGGCGGTGGTTTGCGGCGAGAAATCGTATTCGGCAATGCCGTAAACCATGTCGGAGCGGTCGCGCGAACCCTCGGTCCAATGCCGCCCGCCCTCGGCGTTGATGACGGCGCGGCCGCGCAGGCTGCCGCTTGGGTTGAGCGGTCCGGACACGTCGGCCTCGGCATTCCAACGCCGCCATCTGCCGATACCGGCGGAAATTTCAGCCTGCCGCTCTTTGGTCGGACGCTTGCGTACCAGGTTCACCGTCGCGCTCGGGGCGCCCACGCCGCCCTGCAAGGCGGAAGTGCCGCGCACGACTTCCACCCGCTCGTACGCGCCCGAGTTCAGCAGTTGGTTGCCGTCGATTTCGGTGGTCATGCCGTCTATCTGGTAATCGTTGACCTTCTCGCCGCGCGCATACATGTTGGTTACCGCATAGCGCGAACTTGCCGGATTGCCGCTGATACCGTTGACCCATGAGAGCGCGTCGTAAACGCTGCGCTTGCCTTGGTCCTTCATCTGTTTGTCGGTTACCACGCTCACGCTCTGCGGCACCTCGCGCAGCGTCAGCGGCATCCCCGTCGCGGCGTAAGTGCCCGAAGCGGTATAGCCCTTATTCAACGACTTCTGCCTCTTGCCGCGCACGGTAACAGTGGAAAGGGTAACTGCTGCCGGTTCGGCATCGGCGGGAACGTATGCGTCCGCCGCCTGCGTGCAGACAGGCAGGATAAGTAACAGCGGCGCGCTCAAATGGTAAAACTTCATTGCTACAAATTCTCCTTTTCAAGTTCAAACAATAGATTGATAGGATTGATAATAATTTTTGTATAAAATTTGGTAATTTTGTTTCATTTTGTTTTATGCGGAAGACGGGGTAGAAAAATGCGAAACGGGCAGGACGCTATGATGCGGTGAACAGGGATAGGAAAAAGAAATGACAGAGGGTTTGTAAAAGTTTGGAAAGGGGATATTGAATACCGTCATTTCCACCCCAGTCTACGCGAAGACAGGCTGAGACGAGAATCCAACACTTTGGATTTCTGGAATCTCTGGAAAATTACTGCTGCCCAAAAGGTCCTTCAGATCCCCACCTACACGGAAATGATGAGTTGTAAATTTCAGACGACCTTTACTTTTGTAGCAGCTCGTCAATTCGCTGTTGAATTTGGTTAAATTGGCAAACAAGCGTCGGAATTTTGTTACACTTTGGGTTCTTTACACTTCACACTCACACATCACACAAGGAGGCTTTATGGCATTAATGGACAGTTTGTTGAACGCGGCGGCGCAAGCCTTGGGCGGCAAAGACGAAAACGGACAAAACTCGCTGACCGAAATGGCGATGAATTTGGTACAACAACAAGGCGGCGTGGGCAATCTGATTAATCAGTTGCAACAAGGCGGGTTGGGCGATGTATTAAATAGCTGGGTTTCCAATCAACAAAGCAACCTGCCCGTATCCGGCAGCGATTTGCAAAATGCTTTGGGCAGAGATGCCATCAGTCAAGTGGCGCAAAAATTCGGTCTCGACAGCCAGCAAGCCGGCGATATGCTGGCGCAGATTCTGCCCAATCTGGTGGACAAAGCCACGCCGAACGGTTCGGCGCAAGATGCGGACGGATTCGGTTTGGACGATATTGCTTCGGCGATATTGAAAAACTTTACCAAGTAAGCAGCACGAAAAATACAAAAAGGTCGTCTGAAAAACATTTTCAGACGACCTTTTTATATGATTCAAATTATCTCTTACTTCTTCGCCGCCCTTCTCGCGCGGATGACTTCGACCACGCCCGGCAGGATGGAAATCACGATAATCGCGACCATCACTAAAGCCAGATTGTTTTTGACAACCGGAATATTGGCGAAGAAATAGCCGGCATAGGAAAACGACAAGACCCACAATACCGCGCCGATGATGTTGTAGCGGATGAAAGTGCCGTAGTGCATACTGCCCATGCCCGCGACAAACGGGGCGAATGTCCGCACAATCGGGACGAAGCGGGCGATGATGATGGTTTTACCGCCGTGTTTTTCGTAGAACGCGTGGGTTTTCTCCAAATACGACTGGCGGAAGATTTTGGAATCGGGGTTGGCAAAGAGTTTGCGCCCGAAAAACTTGCCGATCATGAAGTTGGCGGCATCGCCCAAAATTGCGGCGGCCAAAAGCAGCGCAATCATGACATGAATATTCATGCTGCCGACCGCGGCAATCCCGCCCGCGGCAAACAGCAGCGAATCGCCCGGTAGAAACGGCGTAACCACCAAACCGGTTTCGCAGAAAATAATCAAAAACAACACCGCGTAAATCCATACGCCGTATTGCGCGGAAATCTCGACCAAATGCTGGTCGATGTGGAGGATAAAATCAATAAGGGTCGAAATCACGAGATTTTCCTGAAATAAAAAAGACAGGGGTCGTCTGAAAACAGACGCGTTGCCAAATGTCCGCCATTGTATATGAAACCCATGCCGCGCGCCCCTTTTTCAGACGACCCCGCGCCTTGATACGCGTTGACAAAACAACGTACAATAAACCCGATTCCAACCCATCCGGTATGCCTTTGTGAACCAGCTTATTTTCGACTTCGCCGAACGCGGCTATCCCGGTTTCGACAAATTCCTCGGAACGGAAAATGCCGAACTGGTCTATGTGTTACAGCATAAACACGACCCGTTTATCTACGTTTGGGGCGAAGAAGGCGCGGGCAAAAGCCACCTGCTGCGCGCATGGGTCGCCCAAGCGCTCGACGCAGGGAAAAAAGCCGTCTATATCGACGCCGCTGCCACGCCCCTGACCGAAGCCGCCTTTGAAGCCGACTACCTCGCCATCGACCAAATCGAAAAACTGGGCAACGAAGAACAAGCCCTCCTGTTTGCCGTATTCAACCGCTTCCGCAACAGCGGCAAAGGCTTTCTGCTGTTAAGCTCCGAACACACGCCCCAACAGCTCGTCATCCGCGAAGACTTGCGTACCCGCATGGCGTACTGCCTCGTTTATGAAGTCAAACCCCTGACCGACCAAGAAAAAATCGACGCGCTCGTCAGTATGGCTGCGGCACGCCAAGTTACCATAGACCCCGAAATCTTCGAATACCTGCTCAACCACTGGCGGCGCGACATGGACAGCCTGATGCAGATGCTCGACACGCTGGACAACTACGCCGTTACCATGGGCAAACGCATCACCCTGCCGCTTCTTCGCCAGCTTTTGAAACAACAGGAAACCCAATGAAAAACCTCGCCATCTTCGACCTTGACAACACCCTCATCAACACCGATTCCGACCACTCTTGGCCGCAATACCTCATCACAAAAGGGCTGGTTGACGCTGCCGAAACCGAAGCGCAAAACGAAAAATTCTACCGCGACTACCAAAACGGCTGCCTCGACATCGACGCCTTCCTCAAATTCCACCTCGCCCCGCTCGCCCGTTACAGCAAAGAAGAGCTGGCGGAATTTCACCGCGAATTTATGGCGGAATTCATCACACCCTACATCTCGCCCATGCAGCGTATGCTGGTGCAGAGCCACCAAATGGCGGGCGACGAAACCCTCGTGATTTCCTCAACCAACGAGTTCATCATCACCCCCATCTGCCACCTTTTCGGCATCACCAACATCATCGGCACCCAACTCGAAACCGGTGCCGACGGCCGCTACACCGGCAACTACATCGGCACGCCCAGCCTCAAAGAAGGCAAAATCACCCGCCTGAACCAATGGCTCGCCGAACGCGGCGAAACGCTCGAAAGCTATGGCAAAACCTATTTTTACAGCGACTCCAAAAACGACCTGCCGCTGCTGCGCCTCGTCAACGAACCCGTCGCCGTCAATCCCGATGCCGAGCTGGAACAGGAAGCCAAAGCAAAAGGTTGGCCGATATTGAACTTCAAATAAGTAAAACCGCTCCCGCCGCCCAAACGGGCGCAACTCCGTAGCGTGGACTTAGCCCACGAAAACAAAGGGTCGTCTGAAAATAGCACAACCCCGTAGCGTGGGCTTCGCCCGCGAAAAACAAAGGTCGTCTGAAAATAGCACAACCCCGTAGCGTTGGCTTAGCCCACGGAAAACAAAAGGTCGTCTGAAAACAAATCAAAAACAACCCCCTAAACCCGCTACAAATCTACAAATCTACAAATAAGGAAAACAATATGTCCATCCGCGCCATCATCCCCGCCCTGCTACTTGCCTTCGTCCTACCCGCAACCGCGCAAACCGTCAATCCGGCAGAATACGCCCCCGCATCCAATAATCCCGCACAACCCATCAAACCCGTCAAACTATCCATCTTGGTTTCCCCCGAAGGCAAAGCCGTAGAAGTCAGCATCCTCGAATCCAGCGGTTATGAAGGACTCGACGAAACAGCCGTCGCAACCGCCAAAAAAGACAAATACAAAGCCGCCGGATACTGGGTAAAATATAAAGGAACCATCGAGTTTAAAAACCAATAGGTCGTCTGAAATGTCCGCGTTCAAACCCGTCATCGTTACCACTACCGCACCGACCCGCGAAGAAGCCGAAAAAATCGGCGGCCTGTTGCTGGAAAAGCAACTCGCCGCCTGCGTGCAATACGAAGCCATCACCAGCCAATACCTTTGGAACGGCGAAATCTGCCGCGACGACGAAATCCGCATCACCATCAAAACCTCGCGCCACTGCTACCGCGAAATCCAAAAAACCATCATCGCCAACCACAGCTACGAATGCCCGCAAATCCTGATGCAAAACGTCTCGCGCGGATACGCCCCCTATTTGCGCTGGCTGAAGCAGAGTTTAGGTTGATAAAACAGCCGCGTCGTCTGAAAAACGCTCAAGCATCATTATGAATTTACAGGGAAGTCCACTATAATGACGGCTTTTGATTTTCAGACGACCTTACGTTTGCATCCGCAATCCCAAACCAAAAGGAAACCCATGTTCCGCACCATGCTCGGCGGCAAGATACACCGCGCCACCGTTACCGAAGCCGACCTCAACTACGTCGGCAGCATCACCATAGACCAAGACCTGCTCGACGCCGCAGGCATCCTCGTCAACGAAAAAGTCGCCATCGTCAACAACAACAACGGCGAACGCTTCGAAACCTACACCATCCCCGGTGAACGCGGCAGCGGCGTCGTCTGCCTCAACGGCGCCGCCGCACGGCTCGTCCAAAAAGGCGACATCGTTATCATCATGTCCTACGTTATGCTGTCCGAACCCGAAATCGCCGCGCACGAACCCAAAGTCGTCCTCGTGGACGAACACAACAAAATCCGCGACATCCTCTCCTACGAGCCGCCGCACACCGTCCTATAAAACACAAAGGTCGTCTGAAACCGCAAAATCCGCTTTCAGACGACCTTTCAGCCATTTTCAGACGACCTTCGAGAAAGCCCCATCATCATGAACATCCACATCAACAACCTCACCGTCGGCAACGACCTCCCCTTTACCCTGTTCGGCGGCATCAACGTCCTGGAAGACCTCGATTCCACCCTCAAAGCCTGCGAACAATACGTCAAAGTGACCGACAAACTCGGCATTCCCTACGTCTTCAAAGCATCCTTCGACAAAGCCAACCGCTCCTCCATCCACTCCTTCCGCGGCGTAGGCTTGGACGAAGGTATGAAAATCTTCCAAGCCGTCAAACGCGAGTTTGACGTGCCCGTCATCACCGACGTCCACGAACCCTACCAATGCGCCCCCGTCGCCGAAGTCTGCGACGTCATCCAACTGCCCGCCTTCCTCGCCCGTCAAACCGACCTCGTCGTCGCCATGGCAAAAACCGGCAACGTCATCAACATCAAAAAACCCCAGTTCCTCAGCCCCTCGCAGATGAAAAACATCGTCGAAAAATTCCAAGAAGCAGGCAACGGACAAATCATCCTGTGCGAACGCGGTGCCAACTTCGGCTACGACAACCTCGTCGTCGATATGCTCGGCTTCGGCGTCATGAAGCAAACCTGCGGCGGCCTGCCCGTCATCTTCGACGTCACCCACTCCCTGCAAACCCGCGAATCCGGTGCGGCCGCATCCGGCGGACGACGCGCGCAAGTGCTGGATTTGGCGCTCGCAGGCATGGCAACCCGCCTCGCAGGCCTCTTCCTCGAATCACACCCCAACCCCGACCAAGCCAAATGCGACGGCCCCAGCGCCCTGCCGCTTGCCCAACTGGAAGACTTCCTGACCCGCGTCAAAGCCGTGGACGAAACCGTCAAATCCTTCGCGCCTATGGACATCCGTTAACGCGGCATGGCAAACGAAAGGTCGTCTGAAAATTGAATCGTCGGTTTACCTTGTGTAAACTGACGGTCAGGCAATTTTGTATTTCAATCGATTTTTCGATATAAAACAGTAAATACACAAACCATCAACATTGTGGGCAAACGCGAAAACCCCAAAAAACGGATTCGCCGCCTGCGCCCGATTCTTCAACTGCTCATTACATATAAGGAAAACAATATGAAAACATGGAAAACCCTACTTGGCGCCGCCGCGTTCACCTTGACCCTGACTTCTGCCGCCGTGGCGGAGACGGCTTATGTACCGGGTCTGCACGTTACCGAACCCAACCAGCTCGTTACCGCCAAAAAAGTCAAACGCAAAGACTTGTTCGGCATGTGGGGCAACACCAGTAAAAACGCTGACGGCTCCCTGCTCAACGCCAGTCTGATGCGCCCCGACGGTACCGGCCGCGACCTGATCCATTTCCAAGCAAATTCCGGCGATACGACCACCATTACCCAAGACTTCAAATGGAAATTCAGCCGCTGGAGACAAGAATTCCGTCAAACCATAACCAACTACACCGTCAGCCACAACGATGGCGCGCCCGAACAAAAACCTGACGAAATCGGCAAAACCGTCAAATTCAAGGTTCCGTTGCTGCTGAAGCTGGAAGGCAAACCCAACGTATTGGAAATGACCAATAAAGAAGGTACGGACAGCGTCCGCTATTACCGCTACAACGAAGAAGCCATGCCTGATCTGCTGAAAAAACTGGAAGCGCAATAATCCATCTTCCCAATACTGAAAGGTCGTCTGAAAACCTGATTTCAAGGTTTTCAGACGACCTTTCTGTTTTCTGTTGTCCCTTTAAGGATTTCTAGTTCTTTGTAACTAAAAACAATCATCAATAATATTTACATTTTGAAATAAAAAGAGTAAGGTTGCCTTGCTTTTCGGGCTTTCCGTTGGCTTTTGAACCGTAAACAATCAAATTTGAGGAAGAAACATGAAAAAATTATGGATACTTGGCGTATTGGGCTTGAGCATGGCGGCGCAGGCGCATGATTTGTGGGTGTCGGCTCCGGTGCGTTTGGATTCGGGCAGTACGTTGAAAGCGGATTTGGGTTACAGCCATGATTTCCCGAATGTTGAAAAAATCGCCGACGACCGTGTGCATATTTTCAAACCGCTGCAATTGACGGACAAATCCGGAAAAACCGTTGATTTGACGAATAAAGGCGAAAATTACCAATATGTTTCCAAATCCCGCCTGAAAGACGGCTCTTATTGGGTCGGCGCGGTGTACAAACCGACGTTCTGGTCGCAAAACAGTGAAGGCTGGAAACAGAAAACCTTGAAAGACCTGCCCGGCGCGACTTATTGCGAACAGGCTCAGATGTTCGGCAAGGCGTTTTTGCAAGTGGGCAGCGCAGGCGTGGATGAAAGCGTGTTGACCCGTCCGGTCGGTCATGAATTGGAACTGGTTCCGCTGAAAAATCCGAATGAAGTCAAGGTAGGCGGCCTGCTGCCGATTAAAGTGCTTTATAAAGGCAAACCGTTGGCAAAAGCGACGGTAACGGCAAGCTCGGATACGCTGGCGGAAATGGATTTGGCGGCTACGCACGACCACCGCGAGCCGCAAGGTTTTTCAGGGAAAACGGATAAAGACGGCGTCGTCAACGTGATTCCTTTGATTGAAGGTTTGTGGAAAATCAAAGCCGCCCATCAGGCGGATTATGCCGATAAAAGTGTTTGCCAACAAGACAATGCCTATGCAACGCTGATTATGCCCGTCGGAACGAAACGCGCGGCTGAACGGCATGAACACCATCATCATCAACACTAATTGAGTGTGAAAGATCAAAAAGGTCGTCTGAAAAGGTTTTCAGACGACCTTTCTTTATATAGTGGATTAAATTTATAGTGGATTTACAAACCCAATGCCTCAGCATGAAACTCGATATGCGAGTCGATAAAGCTGGCGATGAAGAAATAATCGTGTCCGTAGCCGGGGCGGACTTTGTATTGCACGTTGAAGCCGTTGGCGCGGGCAGCATTGACGAAGGCTTCGGGTTGCAATTCGTCGGGGAACAGCGGATCGATGCCGCCTTGGTCGATGAGTATCGGCAGCTTGCGTGAGGTCGTCTGAACGAGCGATGTGCTGTCGTAAGCCTGCCAAGCCTCCGATTCCGCGCCCAGATAGGCGGCAAACGCCTGCTTTCCGCCCCGGCTGGCGGTCGGATGGCACAAGGGGGCGAACGCGGAAACGGCGGCATAGCGTCCCGGATTTTTCAGGGCGATGGAAAGCGCGCCGTGTCCGCCCATGCTGAAACCTGCGATGCTACGCTCTTGGGTGGCGGGGAAATGCCGTTCCACCCAATCGGGCAGTTCGCGGCTGATATGGCTGTACATCTGATAATGCGTCGCCCACGGCTGTTCGGCTGCATCGACGTAAAATCCCGCGCCTTGTCCGATAAACTCGTCCGTACTGTCGCTGATATGGCTGCCGCGCGGCGAAGTGTCGGGAAAAACGACGATGATGTTCCATTGCGCGGCGAAACGCTGGATGCCGGTTTGGCGTATCAGTTCCGAGCCGTCGCCGTGCAGTCCCGACAAGAAATACAAAACCGGCGCGGGATAGCCTTTCAATACCTGCGGCGGAAGGTAGATGCCGAAGGTCATATCGGTTTGGCAGGTTTCGGAAAAGCAGCGGTATTGTTCTTGATGGCCGTTGAACATTTTGGCGCGTGAAAGCAGGTGTAATTCGTGTGCGGACATAGATAGTATGGCGTGAAAAAAGCGAAGGCATCATCTTAACAGAAAGACCGCGTTACGGGCTTTTAAAAACCTATCGAACGGTATGGTTTCAGACGACACCAATCTATACACAAACTCTGTGGATAAGTTTGTTGATAAGCTTTGGGTAATCGGAATTTTTGCTTTTGGAACAACCCAAGCCTTTCGGTGCTTAAAAAATAATCAAATAAAATACAATAAAATCAATTAGTTATAAAAATAAAAAATTTCAAAGCCTTTATGGGAAAAATCTATAAGCAAAACAAGCCAATGCGGGATTGTGTATAAAAAGTGATTGACACGCCCGATAAATGTCAAATGAGTTGGCTGGACAAGCAAGGCAGCGGCTGTCGCCCTATGGGGAAAAACTTCAATCCCCCTGCCTTTCGCGTTACAATACGCGCTTACTTTTTTACACAGAAAAACACACCATGAAAGCCAGCCAATTTTTCATTTCCACCCTGAAAGAAGCCCCTGCCGAAGCCGCGCTTGCCAGCCACAAGCTGATGATTCGCGCCGGTCTGATTAAAGCCAACGCGTCCGGCCTTTATACTTGGATGCCGATGGGGCTGCGCGTGTTGCGTAAAGTCGAAAACGTCGTGCGCGAAGAAATGGCGCGCGCGGGCAGCGTGGAGTTGCTGATGCCGGTGGTGCAGCCTGCCGAGCTGTGGCAGGAATCCGGCCGCTGGGAATTTTACGGTAAAGAACTGCTGCGCCTGAAAGACCGCCACGACCGCGATTTCTGCATGGGCCCGACCTGCGAGGAAGTCATCGCCGACATCGTGCGCAAAGAAATCAACAGCTACAAACAGCTGCCAAAAAACTTTTACCACATCCAAACCAAATTCCGCGATGAGGTACGCCCGCGCTTCGGCGTGATGCGCGCGCGCGAGTTCGTCATGAAAGACGCTTATTCCTTCCATGCCGACTACGCCTCGCTTCAGACGACCTATGATGCCATGTACGACGCTTACTGCCGCATCTTCACCCGTCTGGGCTTGGAATTCCGCCCCGTCGCCGCAGACACCGGCAGCATCGGCGGCACCGGTTCGCACGAGTTTCAAGTGTTGGCGGAAAGCGGCGAAGATGTGATTGCATACAGCGACACTTCCGATTACGCCGCCAATATCGAGCTGGCTCCGACCTTGCCGCTCAAAGGCGAACGCGCGGCTGCTCAGGCAGAGCTGGCCAAAGTGCACACGCCGAACGTCAAAACCATTGATTCATTGGTTGATTTCCTCAGCATTCCGATTGAAAAAACGTTGAAATCCATCGTGGTCGAAGGCGAAAACGAAGGCGAAATCGTCTTATTGCTGTTGCGCGGCGACCATGAGTTCAATGACATCAAAGCCGAAAAACTCGCAGGCGTGAAATCGCCGCTGACCATGGCAGACCCTGCCGCCATCCGTGCGCAGTTCGGCGCAAACGGCGGCTCGCTCGGCCCCGTCGGCTTCAAAGGCAAAGTCTATGCTGATTTCGCCACTGAAAAAGGCGCGGACTGGGTTATCGGCGCGAACGAAGACGACTACCACTATACCGGTTTCAACTTCGGCCGCGACGCCGCCGAGCCTGAGTTTGTCGATTTACGCAACGTCGTTGAAGGCGACGAAAGCCCCGACGGACAAGGCCGTCTGAAACTGGCGCGCGGCATCGAAGTCGGACACGTTTTCCAATTACGCGACAAATACACCCAAGCCATGAACGTGAGCTTCCTCGACAACAACGGCAAATCGCAAATCATGGAAATGGGCTGCTACGGCATCGGCATCACCCGCGTCGTTGCCGCCGCCATCGAGCAGAACAACGACGAAAAAGGCATCATCTGGACCAAAGCGATGGCGCCGTTTGAAGTCGTTATCGTGCCGATGAACTACAAAAAATCAGACGCCGTACGCGAAGCCGCCGACAAAATTTACGCCGAACTGCTGGCGGCAAGCGCAGACGTCCTCCTCGACGACCGCGACGAACGTGCAGGCGTGTTGCTCAACGACTCCGAGCTTCTGGGCATCCCGCACCGCATCGTCATCGGCGACCGTGCCTTGAAAGAAGGCAATGTCGAATACGCCGAACGCCGCGACAATCAGGCACAAACTGTAAGTCTGAATGAAATCGCCGGCAAAGTTTTGACTGCATTGAAAGACTGATGACGGTTTAAAACGGATGCAGATGAAAGAAGGTCGTCTGAAAACTGGAAACAGGTTTCAGACGACCTTCATTATTGTGAAATCAGAAGCTTAACGGATGAATGCTTTGCTTCATTCTTGCACGAACCGGCATTCAATCGGACAACTGCCGTTTCAAAAACCAATCGCCGAACGGCCAGTCCACGCTGTCGAGCAGGTTTTTGGTAATCAGCCCCAGCTCGGTATCGCCTTCGATTTGCAGTTTGCGGTTGAAAAACAAAGTATCCGGGTCTTCCTCGCGCATCATCATGCGCATAAAGTCGATGCCGTTGGCGGCAAGGCGCAAATCGGGCGTGCCGAAGAAGTCCGCATCGATGAATTTTTCGGCATTGGCGGTGAAACGCACCTTGATGCCCGCGTCCAATACGTCGATTTCGAATTTTTTGCCGTCAAACAGGCTCATGTCGGCGGGCAGCAATCCGCGTTTGAGCATGGTGTTGAGGGCAAAAACCAAAGCGAAACGCGGCGGCCTGCCCGGTAATTTACCGCCGATTTTTCCCGCCCATGCGGGCAATACGATTTCAGGCAACGCCATAATATTCCTCCTTCACGGCTTCGATACCCGGCTGGCCATGCCAATAGCCGTCCACCAGCGTGCCGGTGGTCAATCTTTCCAATTCGGGCAGCGCATCCGCCAGGGCGGTTTTGCCGTCCAATACGTCGCGGTGGATACGGACGATTTCCGCCATGCCGTGCATTTGCGGCGACAGGCGCAGCATGTTCACGCCGATTTGCCGCAAATCCTCATGGTGCGGCAGCAGGTTTTGGCAGCCGTAAGACATGGTTTGGATGCCGTTGATGGTTAAAAACGGCTTGCCCTCGCGGGTATTCATGTCCATGCCTTGCTCGTAATCCAAGCAGCGGAATTCGCAGCCGTCTTTGTTCAGGTTGTAATGCCGCGCGGTAAAGCAGCGTGAAGAGTACGCCAAAGGCATTTTGCCCCAAGCAAACAATTCCGTTTCGATGTCGTCTGAAGCCTTGATGATTTCGGCAACTTTGTCGCGGCTCAACTCGGACGGCGCAATCCAGCGGTATGCGCCAAGTTTCTGAAAAAGCGCCAGCGTGCTTTCGTTGTAAATGTTCAGGCTGGCGCCGGCGACAAACGGAATGCCGTGTTCGCGTGCCAATTTGACCGCGCCCATATCGTTGGCTTCGACTTTGAATTTGTCCTGCCCCGTGATTTTGCGCAGGCGTTTCAAATCGGATTCGCTTTCCAGCAGCACCTGCGACGACAGAATAATTTCCTTGCCGCTTTCCGCCAAATCTTCCGCCAGGCTGACCCAGTCGGCAAAACGCATTTTCTGGCGGCGCGAACACACCACTTCGCCCAGATAAATGGTATCCACCGGCGCATCCAGAATGGCGGCGTAAAATTCCAGCAGCGCTTCCTTCTGCCAGAAAAACAAAACCGGCCCCAGCGATAGTTTCATCGGATTCATTTTTCCTCCCCCCTTATTTCCACGGACGGCTGTATGCGCCCAAGGTCGTCTGATGCCCTTCCGAAACCTTGCTCAGCGCGTTGTTCCACACCGGATTGACTTTGAAATGCGCCGGATCGGCAGCGGCCGCATCCAAAGCCTGCCGCAGCGATTTGGTTACCTGCGCCGTGTACATCGGGCTGCGCTGGCGGCCTTCGATTTTGATGGCAGACACACCGATTTTGATGAGCTCGGGCAGCATTTCCAAAACGTTCAGGCTGGTCGGCTCCTCCAGCGCGTAATAGGTTTCGTCATTGACTTCAAAACGGCCTTTACACAGAGTCGGATAACCTGCCGGTTCGTCCGGTTTGTATTGGTCAATCAATACCTGGTTCAACCGCACGTTCATGCGGTCGGGCAACTGCTCCCAGCGCACCGCCTTCGCCGGCGAACACACGCCCTGCATATTCGGCGATTCGCCCGTCGCGTAACTCGATAAAATGCAGCGCCCTTCCACCATGACGCACAAACTGCCGAAACCGAACACTTCGATTTCCACATCCGTATTGTCGATCACATGCTTGACCTGATCGACTGTCAAAACGCGCGGCAGCACGGCACGGCGGACGCCAAACAGTTCCTTCATCATATTGATGGCTTCATAATTGGTCGCCGACCCCTGCACCGACATGTGCAGCCTCAAATCAGGATGACGCTCGGCGGCATAAGCCATAATCGCAGGGTCGGCGACGATTATCGCGTCCGCCCCCAGTTGCACCGCCGTATCGACAGCCCGATGCCACCGCTCGATTTGCCCCGCCTGGGCAAAAGTATTGATGGCCATCAATACATTGCGGCCGCGCGCATGGGCGTAAGCCACCCCTTCCTGCGCCGACTTCATATCGAAATTCAGCCCCGGAAAATTGCGCGCATTCGTCGCATCTTTCAGCCCCATATAAACCGTATCCGCGCCATTGTCCACCGCCGTCTTCAAAGCAGGCAGATTACCGGCGGGACAAACCAACTCAGGGATTTTCGGCATTTTGCGTTCCTCGACTCTTGTAGTTTGTTATTCGAAAATCAATATCTAGTATGATTTCGGGTATTTTAGAGATTTGGACACAAGATATTATGATTTAAATCAATTGTGAAATCAGGTTTGGATAACGTATGTTTTAGTTAACATAATTTAACTATGTTAAATATCAAGCTAATCAGCGGGTTATCTTTTCCAATTTGATAATATGAGATTAGTTATTATCTATTAAATTTATAGATTTTTACAATAAAAGGTCGTCTGAAACCTGTTTCAGACGACCTTTTATGTACTCAAAGCAAATAAACGCACCTAGGGCTAAAATTATTCATTCGCAGCCCCAAACTGCCTATCTCCTCCATTCACTCCAACAGTCCATAATGGTACGCGGATGATTTTGAACCAGCTGTTTATAAAAAATAGCGAATCCGTCGGCTTTAGGATAAAAATGATAAGCAACTTGGCTTCCATCCGCTCTAAACTCCAGCCGCCAAACATGAGTACCGAAAAGGGCCATCATCGTCCTACTCAAATAAATCAAATCTTGAAGAGGATGACGTGCTTTGATTTCACTGCCTTCACAAATGAAAATCTCGTTTTTGCCAAAATAAATCCGTTCGTTATCTAATAAATTACCGAGACTGATGCAGATGAGCGGTTCGTTTTCCCAAATGATTTCAGGCGCTGGCCGTACTCTTCGGGCAATCAGGATGAAAATGAAGCATCCGACTAAAAATATAAAAATGTATGCCATAGCTGATAAACTGAATAAATGATGATGGAACGCGGATAATCATATGGCAAATTTGCGTGTTGGAAAACTCATTATCAATATCTTAATATTGTTTTGAGTGATCAGCCTTGCCGACAAATTTCTTTTAATGAGCAAATAAATAAAAATAAGAATTGATTGCATTTGTATTTTGAACTAAGATAGCCCATATTTCACACCTCGTCTGAAACGACCATGCGCTACCATTTCCCGATTTCCGTCGATATGTACGACTTTTTGACCACAGGCCGATTTGATTATCTGGAGATCGGGCAGACGGCGGAGATGATCCTGCAAATGTTCCCTGCGCCCGAATGCGTGCCCAAAGGGCTTTTGGTAAAAAAGGGATGGAACATTTGGCTATACGGCGATATCGAATTGCATTTTTCAGACGACCGCCTGACTCAAATCCGGGCGGACTTCCAACCCGGCACCTCGCTGAACGGCGGGCGTTGGTTGAGCTTAAATCCTTGGTTTTTCAGGCACGCGGACAAGCTTGATTTGTATTCCGCCATTGCCAAACTTGTGCAACACCATATCGACTTCATCAAAATCGATACGCCTTCCGCCCTGATTTTGCGTTTGCAAAGCGGCGTAGAGCTGATGTTTGAAAAGTGCAATGGGCAGCGTTTGTTCGCCTTTTGCAAACAAAAAACCACCCTGCCCCAATGGGCGCATGAAACGGCGTAGGTTCAAGCCATCGGGCAAATCTGCAAAGTCTGTTTGCTTTCTCTGATAAAAGGTCGTCTGAAAACTGAACTGGCCCCCAAATCTTGGACACTCATAAAAGCC
>CAUSKT010000047.1:0-18969 GCA_963532335.1 uncultured Neisseria sp.
CGGGTCATCATCGGCAGGTATTTGAGGTAGTCCGCCAAGTCGTCCGCGCTTTCGACAAACAGCGGGGCTTTCACGTTGGGCTGGATGCCCATTTCGCCGCGCAGGTTGCGGACCGCGCCAATCAAATCCTGCAACACGGTCATTTGCTCGAAGGTCGTCTGAACGATTTGTTCGCGGTCGGCTTCGGGGAAGCGGGCGAGCATGATGCTGTCGGCGGTTTTGGCGTCGCACATGGGGGCGACGGTTTGCCACAACTCTTCGGTGATGAACGGGATAATCGGATGCAGCAGGCGCAGGGCGGCTTCGAGTACGCGCAATAAGGTATGGCGTGTGGCGCGTTGGCGGCTGGCGCAGCCGGTTTGGAGCTGTACTTTGGCGAGTTCCAGATACCAGTCGCAATAGTCGTTCCATACGAAGCTGTACAGGGTTTCTGCTGCCAAATCAAAGCGGTAGGTTTCGTAGGCTTGCGTAACCTGCTCGATGGTCTGATTCAGACGGCCTATGATCCACATATCGGGGAAGGAATAGCCGCGCGGCTCGGTAGCGGTTGCGCCGTAGCCGCAGTCTTGGTTTTCGGTGTTCATCAAGACGAAGTTGGTGGCGTTCCAGATTTTGTTGCAGAAGTTGCGGTAGCCTTCGGCGCGTTTGAAGTCGAAGTTCACGCTGCGGCCCAAGCTGGCGTAACTCGCCATGGTGAAGCGCAAGGCGTCCGCGCCCATGCTCGGAATGCCTTCGGGGAAGAGTTTTTTCGTGGCTTCTTCCACTTTCGGCGCGGTTTCGGGTTTGCGCAGGCCGGTCGTGCGTTTCACCAGCAGTTTGTCCAAGTCGATGCCGTCAATCAAATCGACGGGGTCGATGACGTTGCCTTCGGATTTGGACATTTTTTTGCCTTCGTGGTCGCGCACGATGCCGTGGATGTACACGTCTTTAAACGGTACTTTGCCGGTGAAGTGGGTGGTCATCATAATCATGCGCGCCACCCAGAAAAAGATGATTTCGTAGCCGGTGACCAAGACGTTGGACGGCAGGAAGGCTTTGAGTTCGTCGGTTTCAGACGGCCAGCCTAGCGTGGAGAACGGTACGAGTGCGGAGGAGAACCATGTGTCCAATACGTCTTCTTCGCGGGTCAAACCTGTTTTGCCGGCTTGTTTTTCGGCTTCCGCCTGATTGCGGGCGACGTAAACATTGCCTGCTTCGTCGTACCACGCGGGAATCTGATGCCCCCACCACAGTTGGCGCGAGATACACCAGTCTTGGATGTTGTTCATCCATTGGTTGTAGGTATTGACCCAGTTTTCAGGGATAAAGCGTACCGCGCCGCTGTCGACGGCTTTTTTGGCTTTGTCGGCGAGGCTCAGGCCTTTGAATTCGCTGTCAGGCTCGCCGCCGTTTGGCGTGGCGGACATGGCGACAAACCATTGGCTGGTCAGCATCGGCTCAATCACTGAGCCGGTTCGGTCGCCTTTCGGCGTCATCAGCGTGTGCGCTTTGATTTCGACCAACAAGCCTTGTTCCTGCAAATCGGCAACCATTTGTTTGCGCGCGGCAAAGCGGTCTAAGCCTGCGTATTTTTCAGGCAGGGCAAAGCCTTGTTGCGCTTCGCCTTTGAAGTTGAACACTTCGGCGTTTGCCAGCACTTTGGCTTCCAAATCGAACACGTTAACCAAGCGCGTATCGTGGCGTTTGCCGACTTCGTAGTCGTTGAAGTCGTGCGCAGGCGTGATTTTCACGCAGCCGGTACCGAAGTCTTTTTCAACGTATTCGTCGGCAATCACGGGGATGGTGCGGCCGGTCAGCGGCAGGATTAATTCCTTGCCAATCAAATGGGTATAACGTTCGTCTTCAGGATTGACGGCAACGGCAACGTCGCCCAGCAGCGTTTCAGGGCGGGTGGTCGCCACGATAACGGCTTCGGCGGGATTGTCCGCCAGCGGATAGCGGATGTGCCACATAGAGCCTTGTTCTTCCACGCTTTCCACTTCCAAATCCGATACCGCCGTGCCGAGCACGGGATCCCAGTTCACCAAGCGTTTGCCGCGGTAAATCAAGCCCTGTTCATACAGGCGCACGAACACTTCGGTCACGGTTTCGGCGCGCACATCGTCCATCGTGAAATACTCGCGCGTCCAGTCGGCAGAGCAGCCCACGCGGCGCATCTGCTGCGTAATCGTGCCGCCGGAAACTTCTTTCCATTCCCACACTTTTTCCAAGAATTTTTCGCGGCCCAAGTCATGACGGGACACGTTTTGCGCGGCAAGCTGACGCTCGACCACGATTTGCGTGGCGATGCCCGCGTGGTCGGTGCCGGGAATCCAGGCGGTGTTGCAGCCTTTCATGCGGTAGTAGCGGGTCAGGCCGTCCATAATGGTTTGGTTGAAGGCATGACCCATGTGCAGCGTGCCGGTTACGTTGGGCGGCGGCAGTTGGATGGAAAAAGACGGTTTGGTCAAATCCATATCGGGCTGGAAATAACCTTGGGTTTCCCAGTTTTGATAGTGTTTGGATTCGATTTCGGCGGGATTGTATTTGTCTAACATGGTAAAAAATGCTGTCTGTAAAAGGGTTTGCGGGCAAACGTCTGTTTAAAAAATAATTGCGGATTATAGCGCAAAAAGGTCGTCTGAAACGGAATATCGTTTCAGACGACCTTTTTGAAACAAATCGAAACGGGCTTATTTGCCTTTGTCGGATTTGGCTTCTTTTTTCAAGGAAGCGTACAACTCAGGGTCGCGGTTTTTCAGCAGGGAGGCAATCGCCAAGTCGTCGCGGTTTACTTTTGCCAAGTCAACGCGTTCGATGTGTACCAAGCGCAGCAGCTCGCGTACAGGTTTGGGCATATTGCGGCCGGATTCGTAACGTGAACCACCGGACTGAGTTACGCCGATACGGCTCCAAAAGTCCATTTGGTTCAAACCGAGTTTTTTGCGGATATCGCGGATGTTGTCAATTTTCTCAAACGACTTCATGAAAATTCCTTTTTCTTCTGTATTGTTTGTTGATAAGCAATTCTGCTTCTTCACATTGGGAAAGTGCAAATTAGTTTTCGGCAGCAAAGTTCCTTACAGGGGAAATCATTAATTGCGACATAGAAAACTATCTATACTGAATTGTTAGACAGTATATTCGAAAGAAGTTTTGTAGAATTCTTCATAAATTGGCTAAATATTTCCAAGTTAAATATTTTATAGAAGAAAAAACATTTAAAACAATAGGATAGTAATTGGGCATCGGTAATATTTTACACAAATAAACAGTCGTTTCGGGAATGTTGCGTTTGACATTATTTATTATACATAATTGTTTTGCATGAAATTATGGAGAAAGTGCAGTGGAGATGGGCAGATTTGTCTATATCTCAGCCCGATGTTTAGATCTGGATTGGGTAGTCGGGAATGGTTTTGATAGGGGCAATTTAAAAAGGTCGTCTGAAAACGAGGTTTGTGGGTTTCGCCAACAACCTTGTTTATATTTCAGACGACCTTTTTGCTTTGAAAGCGGGATGGTTTGACAGATTAGGGTTTGCCGGTGGCAGGGCTGATGGTCAGGATTTCGTAGCCGGTTTCTGTCACTAAAACTTCATGTTCCCATTGGGCGGAGAGGGAGCGGTCTTTGGTTACAACTGTCCAGCCGTCGTTTAGGATGCGCAGGTGGCGTTTGCCTTGGTTGATCATCGGTTCGATGGTGAAAATCATGCCGGGCTTCAGGACGACGCCTTGTCCTTTCCGACCGTAGTGCAGGACTTGCGGGGCTTCGTGGAAACCGCGTCCGATGCCGTGGCCGCAAAATTCCTGTACGACGGAGTAGCCTGCGTTTTCGGCAACTTGTTGGCAGGCGTAGCCGATGTCGCCCAAGGTCGCGCCGGGTTTGACGGCGGCGATGCCTGCCATCATGGATTCGTGGGTAACGTCAATCAGGCGTTGGGCGATGGGAGAGACTTTGCCGACGGTAAACATACGGCTGGAGTCGCCGTGGAAGCCGTCTTTTTTGATGGTCAGGTCGATGTTGATGATGTCGCCTTCTTTGAGCGGCTTGTCGTCGGGAATGCCGTGGCAGATGACGTGGTTGACGGAGGTGCAGCAGGATTTGGGGTAGGGCGGGTTGCCGTAGTGGAGGGGGGCGGGATAGCCGCCTTGGACGTTGACGTGGTAGTCGTAAACGAGTTTGTCGATTTCGTTGGTGGTTACGCCGGGCTTGACGAATTGTCCGATGTAGTCGAGGGCTTCGGCGACGAGTTTGCCCAGTTCGCGCATTTTCTCGATTTCTTCGGGGGTTTTGATGATGATTTCGTTCATGTTGTTTCCTTGATGGTTTCAGACGACCTTGTTGCGGCACAAAGGTCGTCTGAAAGGGAAAGGGATGAGTCGGCAGCTTGTTTTATAGTGGATTAACTTTAAACCAGTACGGCGTTGCCTCGCCTTAGCTCAAAGAGAACGATTCTCTAAGGTGCTGAAGCACCAAGTGAATCGGTTCCGTACTATCTGTACTGTCTGCGGCTTCGTCGCCTTGTCCTGATTTAAAGTTAATCCACTATAAGAACACTGCAACGAGGCGTGCGGACGTTTCGACTTTTTTTGGATTCGAGGCTGATGCCGGAAGTTCAGATTAAAGCCGAACGCCAGGCCGCACTAGAATAGATTGTCGATGACTTCTTTGGATTTGGAAGGAGCCTTAGGTTTCGGCGTCGGCTTGGGTACCGGCTTGGCTGCTTCGGGTTGACGCTGTTCGGGTTTTGCCGCGGGTTTGGATTCGGTCGGCTGTTCCGACGGTGTACGTCTGCTGCCTGTTGCGGCGGGTGTGCTGCGCGGCGTTTTTTCTTCGGTATCGGGCGTTTCGGTTACAGCAGGTTTGGCGTTTGCTTTGTTATTGGCGGGTTTGTCTTCTGAGGCTTCGTCCTCAGTCGGGGCGGTGTTGCTGTTTTTGCCGTTTGATTTGTTTTTAGGCGGGATGACGGGATTGCGGGAATCGGTTTTTTCGTCATCGTCAAGCTCGGCTTTGGCGGCCGGCTTGGTTCTGTCCTCTTCGGGAGCGCCGATGGGGCGCCAGACTTCGACAGGGGTGTCTTTGGGAACGGGTTTGTTTTTAATGGCTTCGCGTTCTTGGGAGTCGTGGCTTTTGATGGTGCTGATGACGCCGATGACCAAGGCGGCAACAGCAATGATGCAGACGCCGAAAAAGGCTCCGATTAAATGTTTGGGTTTGAGTTGGAATGAGGATTTAGGGGTTTTGGACATGATAAATCGGTAAAAATGAAATCAATCGGGCGGATTGTATCGTAATAGGTCGTCTGAAACAAAATCAGGTTTCAGACGACCTGTCAGTCAAGGGGCAATCCTATGGCTGTGGGGTGTAGTTTTGATACAGGGTAACGACTTTTTGTACGCCTACGGTGGTGCTGACGCGTTGGGTAACTTTTTCTTGTTCTTCAGGCGTCAGGATACCCATCACATAGGTCACGTTGCCGTAGGTCACGATTTTGACGCGCGCCTGCGTGGTGGGCTTGAGGCCCAAAAGGGCGGTGCGGACTTTGGATGTGCCCCATGTGTCGTTGGTTACGTCGCCGAAGGTGCGTCCTTGGGGGGCGACGGTGATGTAGTTGTACACGCCTTCGGCGGCTTGTTCGGCACGGGCGATTTGTTCGACGAATTGTTTTTCGCCTTCAGTGGCGACTTGTCCGAGCAGCAGCAGGTGGCGGTTGTAGCCGACGACGTTGAGTTTGGGGGTGTAACCCTGCGCTTGGTTGTTTTGGCGCAGGTAGGAGCGGGCGGTAGTTTCGACGCGTACCGCCATTACGTTGTCGTCGGTTTGCGCGCCTGTGGTGCGGCGGTCAACGGCGGATTTGGTGCCGACTGCCGCGCCGCCGAGGAGTACGCCGACACAGCCGCTGAGGGTCAGGCTGAGGAGGAGGGCGGTCAGAACGGGTGCGGTATGGCGTTTGATGTTCATATTTTTTCCTTGATGATGGGTTCGGCGGATATGTTTCAGACGACCTTTAAAAGAGGTCGTCTGAAAAAAGGCTTACATTCCTTCAAGCAACATAGAGTCGATGCAGTCGCACATGGCGTGTATCAGCAGGATATGGTTTTCCTGAATGCGGGCGGTGCGCGGGTAGGGGACGTTGAGCAGTACGTCGGTGTCTTTGAGCATGGCGGCGATTTTGCCGCCGTCGCGGCCGGTCATGGCGATGACGTGCATATCGCGTTCGTGTGCCGCTTTGATGGCTTCGATAACGTTGGTGGAGTTGCCGGAGGTGGAAATGCCGACCAAAACGTCGCCGGCACGTCCGAGCGCGCGCACTTGTTTGCTGAACACATGGTCGAAGCCGTAGTCGTTGCCGATGGCGGTCAGCGCGGAAGTGTCCGTCGTCAGCGCGACGGCGGCAAGTTCCATGCGCTCTTTTTCAAAGCGTCCGGTCATTTCGGCGGCGAAGTGCTGCGCGTCGGCAGCCGAACCGCCGTTGCCGCAGGCTAAAATTTTGCCGTCGTTCATCAGGCATTGCAGCATCAATTCCGCTGCTTGAGCAGTCGGCCCGACCAATACTTTTTCGGCTTCCTGTTTGGCATGGATGCTTTCGGCGAAATGGGCGGCAACGCGCTCTTGTAATGTCGTCATATCGTCAACCTGTAATATTCTTTATCCATTCGGGCGGGCGGTTTCCTTCTATCAGCACCGCATCGATGCGGCACGCGCTATCCGTCATGCCGTTTTGTTGCAGATAATACTCCGCAGACCGTTGCAGTTTCAATAACTTAGACGGCGAAATACTGTATGCGGCACCGCCGAAACCCTGATTTTTGCGGTATTTTACTTCAACAAACAGAATCATGTTACCGTTTTTGACAATCAAATCGATTTCGCCGTAAGCGCAGTGCCAGTTGCGCGCCACGAGTTTGCAGCCTTGCAAAAGAAGAAACGCCAGCGCGGCATCTTCGCCCGCCACCCCTTGTTTGTGGTTCAGACGCATGGAAGTTTACCCCGTATAATATCGTTATATTGTTTTCAGACGACCTGATAAAGCCATGTTTCAAAAACACCTTCAAAAAGCCGCCGACAGTATTGAAAAACGGACATTATACGTTGTCGCCACGCCCATCGGCAATTTGGCGGACATCACCCTGCGCGCGCTCGCCGTCCTGCAAAAAGCCGACATCATCTGCGCCGAAGATACGCGCGTTACCGCACAGCTTCTGAGCGCATACGGCATACAGGGCAAACTCGTCAGCGTGCGCGAGCATAACGAACAGCAAATGGCGGACAAAATCATCAACCATCTTTCAGACGACCTCACTGTCGCACAAGTTTCCGACGCAGGTACGCCCGCCGTCTGCGATCCGGGTGCGAAACTTGCCCGCCGCGTGCGCGAGGCAGGGTTCAAGGTCGTCCCCGTTGTCGGCGCGAGTGCGGTCATGGGTGCATTGAGCGTCGCAGGCATTACCGAACCCAATTTCTACTTCAACGGCTTTCTGCCGCCAAAATCCGGCGAACGGCAGAAGCTGCTTGCCAAATGGGCGCAGGCTGATTTCCCCGTTGTGATGTTTGAAACCCCGCACCGCATCGAAGCCACCCTTGCCGACATGGCAGCCCTCTTCCCCGGACACAGCCTGACTCTTGCCCGAGAAATCACCAAAACCTTCGAAATCTTCCTCAGCGGCACGGTTACTGAAATTCAGACGACCCTGAAAAACGACGGCAATCAGGCGCGCGGTGAAATGGTGCTCATCCTCCATCCTGCGCCCCGTGAAAAACACGATACCTTGCCCGATGCCGCCCAAAACGTTATGAAAATCCTCGCCGCCGAGCTGCCCACCAAGCAGGCCGCCGAACTTGCCGCCAAAATTACCGGCGAAGGCAAAAAAGCCTTGTATGATTTGGCGTTGGAGTGGAAACGGGTTTCAGACGACGTTTGAAGGTGGAAGGTCGTCTGAAAAAGAGGGAAGGACGGTTGTTGAATGATGATGGTATTAACATGGGTTATGTCCTGAACCACAGAATATTCTGCGAAAAGAAAATCTGCCAAAGACTTGTCTGATTTATATCGTTTTATTTTAAACGAAATAAAACAGAAACCCTCATAAAGCCTGATGTCGAAGGTCGTCTGAAACGTTCAGACGACCTGCTTTTAAAATTTAAGATGAAAATATTGAAAATTCTGCAATCTAATGTCTGTAATTGTATGTAATGCGTGATATAATGCGAACTCTTTGCCTTACGTTAAGGCAAAGTCGGATATGAACTCACAAAGATTAACATATTGCTTGACGTTCATAGGCTTCTTGATTATATTTAGCCTCGCATTACTGTCGGGATTTCCCGTTTTTATGAAGCAGATTCTCATCTTACAAATTCTGGTTTTGACAGCGGTTGCGCTGATTAGCGCCGCATTTTCAGGTTTGGCAGGATTTTGGTCTGCTGTCGCAGGCGGGTTTTCCTATCTTATTCCCTCCGCTTTCGCAGTTTTACTTTTAAAACTTTCCAAGTGTAACCCTTTGTATCATGGTAAAGCGTTCATTATTGGGGAAGTTTTAAAAGTAGTGCTGTCGCTGGTAATGATGCTTGCCGTATTCGCAGTTTGGCATCAGTCTTTGATATTCTTTCCGTTCTTGTTCGGATTGCTCGGTGTCAGCCATTTGGTTTTTTTAGTATTGTTGAGAGTGAAGCATTATGGCAGGTGACAAAATTACTGCTACTGATTACATCACGCACCACTTGCAAAGTTTGACCAGCCTTTCCGATGTCGCTAAAGGACAAGGCTTGGATAATATTGCTGATTTTTCTTTTATTAATATTGATGCAATATTTTTCTCTGTATTGTTGGGTGTAATCGGAAGTTTCCTACTTTTGCGTGGGGCCAGGAAGGCGACGGCGGGTGTGCCCGGACGTTTTCAGGCTGCCGTCGAGATTCTGTTTGAGTTTGTGGATGATATGTGTAAAAGCATTATTCACAACGAGCAATCTCGAAAAGCCATTGCCCCGTTAGGCTTGACGCTGTTTGTATGGATTTTCCTGATGAATGCCATGGATATGCTGCCGGTCGATTTGTTCCCGTGGCTATGGCAAAACATTATTACCGGTAACCATCATGCATTGTTGCGTATTGTACCGACCGCAGATTTGAATACCACATTAGCGTTGGCTATCGGTGTCTTGGTGATTTGTATTTATTACAATATCAAAATCAAAGGTATCCGTGGTTGGATTCATGAGTTGTTCAGCGCTCCGTTCGGCGCCAAACTTGCTCCCGCCAACTTCCTTTTGAATCTGGTTGAATTCCTCTCTAAAACAGTTTCTCACGGTATGCGGTTGTTCGGTAACATGTATGCCGGCGAGCTGGTGTTCCTTCTGATTGCTTTGCTGGGTGGCGCTTGGGCGACATCTGGAAGCGTTGAAGTGTTGGATCCGATTCTGTTTGGTTTCCACATCCTTGCCGGATTGGCATGGGCGATTTTCCATATTTTGGTGATTACCCTGCAGGCATTTATCTTTATGGCCTTGGCGTTTGTCTATATCGGACAAGCTCATGATGCACATTAATTTATTAGGTAGTTTTTCATTAACTTTCTTTGTTTTCTCAAGGAGTAAAAAATGGGTTTGGTAGCAATTGCATGTGGTTTGATCGTAGCATTGGGTGCATTGGGTGCCTCTATCGGTATCGCAATGGTCGGTTCCAAATATCTGGAGTCTTCTGCTCGTCAACCTGAATTGATTGGTCCGCTGCAAACTAAATTGTTCCTGATTGCTGGTCTGATTGATGCCGCATTCCTGATTGGTGTGGCTATTGCACTGTTGTTCGCCTTCGTTAAACCATTTGGTGCATAATCAAACGGCGTGATCCGTCTAGGTACAGACTTCGGTCTGTTTGATTAACACTAGTACGAAGGTTAACTAACGTGAATATTAATGCAACCTTATTCGCTCAAATCATCGTCTTTTTCGGTTTGGTTTGGTTTACCATGAAATTCGTGTGGCCGCCAATCGCAAAAGCATTGGATGAGCGTGCCGCAAAAATTGCCGAAGGCTTGGCTGCTGCCGAGCGCGGTAAGAGCGATTTTGAACAGGCAGAGAAGAAAGTTGCAGAACTCTTGGCTGAAGGGCGTAACCAAGTTTCCGAAATGGTAGCAAACGCCGAAAAACGTGCCGCCAAAATCGTAGAAGAAGCGAAAGAGCAAGCTACTGTCGAGGCAGTGCGGATTACAGCACAAGCTAAAGCTGATGCCCAGCAAGAAATGAATCGTGCACGCGAAGTTTTGCGTGAACAGGTTGCTGCGTTGGCGGTTAAAGGTGCAGAGTCTATTTTGCGCAGTGAAGTAGATACTTCAAAACATGCGCAGCTGCTCAGTGCTTTAAAACAGGAGCTGTAATCTTATGGCTGAGTTCGCAACGATTGCCAGACCTTATGCGAAAGCATTGTTTAATCTGGCGCAGGAAAAAAACCAAATTGAGTCTTGGTTGGGCGGACTGGAAGAATTAGCCGCGGTTGTTCAAAATCAGAAAGTAATTTCTTTTCTTGAGCAACCTGAAATCAATACTTCTGAAAAGGTAAATGTACTTGCCGAACTCGTTGAATTAAAAAGTGATGAATTGAAGAATTTCATTACTGTTCTGGCAGAGCAAAAACGTTTGCCTGTATTGCCTGAAGTCTATGCTCAATATCAAGCTTTAACCTTGTCATTCAATCATACTAAGTCCGCTGTAATTTACAGTGCTTATCCATTGACTGAAGATCAATTGGCTGAGTTGGCTGAAATATTGAAAAAACGCTTTGACAGTAAGTTGCAGATTACAACTAAAGTCGCGCCTGAATTAATTGGCGGTGTCAAAGTTGAAGTGGGTGACCAGGTCTTGGATTTGTCGGTGCAGGGTAAATTGAATGCCCTGTATGCGACTATGACAAATTAGGAGAGTTTTCATGCAGCTTAATCCTGCTGAAATTAGCGATTTGATTAAAGCTAAAATTGAAAATCTGTCTGGAAATACAGAAGTACGTACCCGTGGTACGGTTATTTCTGTAACAGACGGTATTGTTCGTATTCATGGCTTGTCAGACGCAATGCAAGGTGAGATGCTCGAATTCCCGGGTAACACTTTCGGTTTGGCGATGAACTTGGAGCGCGACTTCGTCGGCGCCGTAGTGTTGGGTGAATACGAACATATTAAAGAAGGCGACACAGTTACTTGTACCGGTCGTATTTTGGAAGTACCTGTCGGCCGTGAGTTGGTTGGTCGCGTTGTAGATGCGCTGGGTCGCCCGATTGATGGCAAAGGCCCGATCAACACATCTTCTACAGCGCCAATCGAAAAAATTGCACCGGGTGTAATTGCCCGTAAATCAGTTGACCAGCCTATGCAAACCGGTCTGAAGGCCATTGACTCAATGGTTCCGATTGGTCGCGGTCAACGTGAGCTGATCATTGGTGACCGTCAAACAGGTAAAACAGCCGTAGCATTGGATGCTATTGTCAACCAAAAAGGTACGGGCGTTATCTGTATTTATGTTGCAATCGGTCAAAAAGCATCTTCTATTGCCAACGTAGTACGCAAATTGGAAGAGCATGGCGCAATGGAGCACACTATTGTGGTTGCGGCGACTGCTTCTGAAGCTGCGGCTTTGCAATATATCGCACCTTATGCAGGTTGTACGATGGGCGAGTTTTTCCGCGACCGCGGTGAAGACGCATTGATTGTATATGATGACTTGTCCAAACAGGCTGTTGCTTACCGTCAAATTTCCCTGTTGCTGCGCCGTCCTCCCGGTCGTGAAGCATATCCTGGCGACGTTTTCTATCTGCACTCCCGTTTGTTGGAGCGCGCTGCCCGTGTAAATGAGCACGAGGTTGAAAAACTGACTAATGGCGAAGTGAAGGGCAAAACAGGCTCTCTGACTGCATTGCCGATTATTGAAACGCAAGCCGGTGACGTCTCTGCATTCGTACCGACAAACGTAATTTCGATTACCGACGGTCAGATTTTCTTGGAAACCGACTTGTTTAACGCTGGTATCCGTCCTGCGATTAATGCTGGTATTTCGGTATCGCGCGTAGGTGGTGCTGCGCAAACCAAAGTAATTAAAAAACTGGGTGGCGGTATCCGTTTGGCACTTGCCCAATATCGTGAGTTGGCAGCCTTCTCGCAATTTGCTTCCGATTTGGATGAAGCTACACGCAAACAGCTGCAACACGGTGAAGTGGTTACTGAATTGATGAAGCAAAAACAATTCAGCACGTTGGATACAGCCGAAATGGCTTTGACCTTGTGGGCCATTAATAATGGTTCTTACGAAGATGTACCGGTATCCAAGGCATTGGCTTTCGAAGCAGAATTTTTGAGCTTTGTACGCACTCAGCATCCTGGTGTTTTAGAAGCAATCAACGCATCAGGTGCGATGTCCGATGAAAGTGAAAAAGCATTGACCGAAGCCATGAATTCTTTCAAATCTTCTTATGCTTACCAAGCCTAAGAGCTGAAATGAAAGGAGTCTGAAATGGCAGTCGGAAAAGAGATTCTCACCAAAATCCGTAGTGTTCAAAATACCCAAAAGATCACTAAAGCGATGCAGATGGTGTCAACCTCTAAAATGCGGAAGACTCAGGAACGGATGCGCTTGGCGCGTCCGTATGCCGAAAAAGTACGGACAGTTATGAGTCATTTGGCGCGAACCCATGAAGATCACGGTATTAAATTATTGGCACCTCATCGTGAAACACGTCGGGTAGGTTTCATTTTAATCACCTCTGATAAAGGTCTTTGCGGTGGTTTGAACGCGAATGTTTTGAAGAAATTCTTAGCGCAAGTCCAAGAATACCAAGAACAAGGCATTGAAGTTGATGTCGTCTGTTTAGGTAGTAAAGGTTTGGCAGCTTGTCAAAATATCGGTTTGAACGTTATTGCCAGTGCGATTAATTTGGGTGATACCCCAAAAATGGAATTGCTGCTTGGTCCATTGACTGAAATCTTCCAACGTTACGAGAAGCATGAGTTAGATAAAATACATCTGGTATATTCGTGTTTTGTGAATACCATGCGTCAAGAACCACGATTGGAGGTTCTGCTGCCTATCGGCGAAAATGTGATAGAAGACGAGGAGAGTTATTCTTCATTCAGTTGGGAATACCGTTATGAGCCAAGTCCTGTCGCTGTGTTGGAATATCTGGTTCGCCGCTATTTAGAGTCTGTGGTTTACCAAGCATTGAGTGACAATATGGCATCTGAGCAAGCTGCGCGTATGGTGGCAATGAAAGCGGCCACCGACAATGCAGGCAATGCCATTAAAGAGTTGCGTTTGGTATATAACAAATCGCGTCAAGCTGCGATTACCACGGAATTGTCAGAAATTGTAGCAGGTGCAGCGGCAGTTTAATGTCGTCTGAAACCTGAACAGGAAATTAGGATACGATAATGAGCCAAGGCAAAATCGTACAAATTATTGGTGCGGTAGTTGACGTGGAGTTTCCGCGTGATGCCATTCCGCGTGTTTACGACGCCCTGAAATTGGATGCAAACGGCCTGACTTTGGAAGTGCAACAGCTTCTGGGTGACGGCGTAGTTCGTACTATTGCAATGGGTAGTTCGGATGGTTTGAAACGCGGCATGACTGTAAGCAATACAGGTGCGCCGATTACAGTACCGGTAGGTAAAGGTACTTTGGGACGTATTGTCGATGTATTGGGTACGCCTGTTGATGAAGCAGGTCCGATTGATACCGACAAACACCGTGCCATCCATCAGACAGCTCCGAAATTTGATGAACTGTCTGCGACTACTGAGCTGCTGGAAACCGGCATTAAAGTGATTGACTTGCTGTGTCCGTTTGCCAAAGGCGGTAAAGTAGGTCTGTTCGGTGGTGCCGGTGTAGGCAAAACTGTCAACATGATGGAATTAATTAACAACATCGCCAAAGCGCATAGCGGTTTGTCCGTGTTCGCAGGTGTGGGTGAGCGTACCCGTGAAGGTAATGACTTCTACCACGAGATGAAAGATTCCAACGTATTGGACAAAGTAGCGATGGTTTACGGTCAGATGAACGAACCCCCGGGTAACCGTCTGCGTGTAGCCTTGACCGGTTTGACGATGGCCGAATACTTCCGTGATGAAAAAGACGAAAGCGGCAAAGGCCGTGACGTATTGTTCTTCGTGGACAATATTTACCGTTACACCCTGGCCGGTACCGAAGTATCCGCATTGTTGGGTCGTATGCCTTCAGCAGTAGGTTATCAACCGACATTGGCTGAAGAAATGGGTCGTTTGCAAGAGCGTATTACCTCTACCCAAACAGGCTCCATTACTTCTATTCAAGCCGTATATGTGCCTGCGGATGACTTGACTGACCCGTCTCCTGCAACGACATTTGCCCACTTGGACGCCACTGTCGTATTGAGCCGTGATATCGCCTCTTTGGGTATTTACCCCGCAGTTGACCCGCTCGATTCCACTTCGCGCCAACTGGATCCGATGGTATTGGGTCAAGAACACTATGATGTAGCCCGCGGCGTACAATCTACCCTGCAAAAATACAAAGAATTGCGCGATATTATTGCCATTCTGGGTATGGACGAATTGTCAGACGAAGATAAACTGACCGTGATGCGTGCGCGTAAGATTCAACGCTTCCTGTCGCAACCGTTCCACGTTGCCGAAGTATTTACCGGCTCTCCCGGCAAATATGTATCGCTGCGTGACACCATTGCCGGCTTTAAAGCTATCTTGAGCGGTGAATACGACCATCTGCCTGAGCAAGCTTTCTACATGGTAGGCGGTATCGAAGAAGCGGTCGAGAAAGCGAAAACCTTAAACTAAGGAGGTCGGCATGAGCATCATGCGAGTTGAAGTGGTAAGTAGCGAGCAGAACATCTATTCAGGCGAAGCCAGTTTTGTAGTGGTTCCGACTGTTCAAGGTGAGCTCGGTATTTATCCGCGACACGAGCCGATTATGAGTTTGGTACGTCCCGGTGCATTGCGTTTGACCGTGCCGGGCGAAGCCGAAGAAGTGCTTGTTGCCGTTTCCGGCGGAGTGCTGGAAGTGCAGCCCAATCAACTTACTGTGTTGGCGGATGTTGCCGTACGCAGTTCCGAGATGGATCGGGAGCGGGCGGAAGCTGCCAAGAAGGCGGCGGAAACCGGCATTTCTCAAGCCAAAGACGATAAATCGCTGGCTGAAGCACACAAAGCCTTGGCCGCAGCGATTGCCCAGCTCAAAACCTTGGATTATCTTCGTTCGCACAAAAACAAATAAGCAGATTTGCTTTACAAAAAGCACGGTTGATTACCGTGCTTTTTATTTTTTGGATTGACTGGAAAATATGAAAAATTTGCTGGAATAAGTTCAAATAGGGAAGAACATTCTATAGTGGATTAACTTTAAATCAGGACAAGGCGACGAAGCCGCAGACAGTACAGATAGTACGGAACCGATTCACTTGGTGCTTCAGCACCTTAGAGAATCGTTCTCTTTGAGCTAAGGCGAGGCAACGCCGTACTGGTTTAAAGTTAATCCACTATAACAAGTCCAAATCAAAAGGTCGTCTGAAAAATCTTGTTTCAGGTTTTCAGACGACCTTTCGTTTGCCGGCTGCTTGGCATCATGCGGTTTGTGGAATAGTTTTGATACCGTTTGCGAGGGAAGGGCGGGTTGGATATTTTCCAGTCCGAATGACAATGATTATGTTTGGAGGTCGTCTGAAAATTTTGTCTTGCGGTCTTGTGTTGTTTGGAAGGATGAAAGGCTATCGAGAGAAAAGTGTGAGGAAAGGTCGTCTGAAAGCTAGGTTCGAGGTTTAATACCATGGAAGCTGCATTTTCAGACGACCTTTCCATCGCTATTGCTTCACAGGCTTCAAAGTCGGCAAAACCGTATCCCAAATCGCAAGGACTTCGGCTTCGCTGCGCTTCGTTCCGTCTTTTTTCTCTGCGCCGAACTGCATCATGATGCGCGGATCGCCGCCGTCGCGTTCCCAAAAGAACATATATTTGTTGCCGCCCCATTTCACCAATTTTTCCTCACCCGACATGCCGTTGATGGTGCGTTTGCCTTGGCGGATAGTGCGGGTTAAGGCTTTAACCATTGCACCTTTCCCCAGATTTACCTTACGTTGAAGCAGCGTCGGTTCGCCTGCCTCCAGTACGTCGCCGTGCATGATTTCCAGACTCATATCGTGTTGCTTGGCAAATTCGACGGTGCTATGAACTTCAAACGGTTTTTTGCCGTCGTCCGCGATAAAACCGCCTATCAGGCAAATTCCGTGTCGGTTCGGTACTTCAAACTCCTGTCTTGTCTTCAAACCGTTGATGAAATCTTGACGGAATTTTTTCTCTATGCTGTTTATCGCTTCTTTTTCTTGGGCTTTCCAGTTGGCAGGGGCTTTACTGTTTTCGGCGTGGATGTAGAAATAGCTACGCACGATATAGGCGTCGTTATCAGCCAACTTGAAATATAAATAGGCATCATAGGGCATGCCGTCATCCCCAACGATATCCTCCCAACCAAATCCTTTTCGCGTTACCTGCATCATCGCCTGTCCCGGAATCAGGGTACGGGTATCGACGACAATATCGGTTCCAAATTGTCCACTACGTTTAAATCTATCAATATTCTTAAAATTCCTATTCCAGTCATTAAACATAACCATCACGCTCCAGCCATTGTAATCAATGGATGTACTGCCGTGATGACGTTGGGACGGCAGGCGTAATTGATAGCGGCCGCTGCAATAGGGCTGTGCGGTCCAATAGGCGGTATCAATGGCGGATTGGGTAACGGTCGGCGAGGTTTCTGCCGATGGGGAAACGGTGGGCGTGCAGGCTGTGGCGGCAACTATTAAAGACAGCGTGGTCAGACGGATGGACATGGATAAGCTCCGTGATGAATAGGGGTCGTCTGAAAGTATAGTTTATTCAGACGACCTTTGTCATAAAACGGGTTTGGCGGTATTTATTGGATATAGATGGAAATTTGGCGTGTTTTTGAGCGGACTTGATGCTTGGAGATGATTTTTGCTGTGTGAAAGTCCGTTATAGGCTTGTCCTTATTTCAAACTATTTTTCTTCTCGATGGTCTCTTTCTAAGGTATTGTCTTTCACTACGGCTTTATTTTCAAAAATTGTTAATATCCGAAAAATTGATTATACTTATAAAGTATTAGTTCATTTGGTCTATTATTGTTGTCAGGTTCAATCTGATTCTGAATCTGCCAATATCCAATTTAAGACCGTTATGCGAAGAATGGCGGCGATGCGTCTTTTCGATTGCTATTTTTCTCGGTGGATTGGAATATAGTGGATTAACTTTAAATCAGGGCAAGGCGAGGCAACGCCGTACTGGTTTAAAGTTAATCCAATATAAAAATGCAAGGCAGGAACTTGGCGCTTTATCTCCATCCACTCAAAACAAAAGAGAGAATTTATGGACACAACCAAACCTACTCCCCATCCCGACCAACAGGCCAACCGCCGCTACCTGACCGTGTGGCGGTGGCATTTTTATTTCGGGCTATTGGTCGCGCCCTTTCTGACCCTGCTTGCCGTAACAGGTCTGGGCATGCTTCTATTCGCCAACATCACCGGTAAAGAGGGCGAGCGCATACACGTTACCCCGCAGGCGCAGGTGCAGCCTTTGTCGGCGCAGGCGGAAGCGGCGCGGCAGTCTGTGAACCCTGAAACCGCTTCGGTGGTGCAATATATCGCGCCGCGCGCCGACGATATGGTTGCCGTGTTCCGCGTGAACAACGACGACAAAGCGACCATGGTCGCCGTCGATCCTTACACGGCGAAAGTCGTCAATTCCATGCCGCGCAATGAGGGCTGGTATCACACGATGGACGGAATCCACGGCGATATGATGCTCGGCACGGCGGGCGATTATCTGATAGAAACTGCCGCGTCGCTGACCATCCTGATGATGATTACGGGGATTTATCTGTGGTGGGCGAAACAGCGCAGCCTGAAATCCATGCTTGTGCCGCAAGCGGGCAAAGGACGCTCGTGGTGGCGCAGCATGCACGGCGCATTCGGTACTTGGGTTTCTTTGATTTTATTGTTGTTCTGCCTGTCGGGTGTTGCTTGGGCGGGCATTTGGGGCGGTAAGTTCGTTCAATCTTGGAGCCAGTTCCCCGCCGGCAAATGGGGGGTCGAACCGAACCCCGTATCCGTCGTGCCGACCCACGGCGATGTGTTGAACGACGGCAAAACCAAAGAAGTACCGTGGATTCTGGAACTCACGCCCATGCCTGTTTCCGGTACGACGAAGGGCGAAAACGGCATCAATCCAAGCGAACCGATGACCTTGGAAACGGTTGACCGCTTCGCCCGCGAAATCGGTTTCAAAGGCCGCTACCAGCTCAACCTGCCCAAAGGCGAAACGGGCGTGTGGACGCTGTCGCAGGATTCGATGAGCTACGACATGATCAGCCCGACCGCCGACCGCACGGTGCACATCGACCAATACAGCGGCAAAATTCTGGCCGACATCCATTTCGACGATTACAACTTCTTCGGCAAATTCATGGCGGCGAGCATCGCGCTGCACATGGGAACGCTGGGCTGGTGGAGCGTGCTGGCGAACGTCTTGTTCTGCCTGGCGGTTATTTTCATCTGCATCAGCGGCTGCGTGATGTGGTGGAAACGCCGCCCTGCCAATGCGGGCGGACTGGTTCCTCCGGCGCAGAAAATCGAGTTGCCGGTATGGTGGGCAATGGCTGTGCCGCTTTTGATTGTGGCGGTATTGTTCCCGACCGCCATCGCCGCCATCGCCGTGATTTGGCTCTTGGATACGGCTTTGCTGTCGCGGATTCCGGCGCTGTCGCGGTGGTTCAAATAAACGCTTACGGCGTGTGGCAAACGATAAGCCGTCAGGCTTGATTTGCCAAAACTAAAAGGTCGTCTGAAAACCAAATTAGGTTTTCAGACGACCTTTTTTGACGATTAACTGCAAATATAGCGGATTAAATTTAAATCAGGACAAGGCGACGAAGCCGCAGACAGTAC
>CAUSKT010000048.1:0-18170 GCA_963532335.1 uncultured Neisseria sp.
AGCACCAAGTGAATCGGTTCCGTACTATCTGTACTGTCTGCGGCTTCGTCGCCCTTGTCCTGATTTAAATTTAATCCACTATACAAGTGAAAGCAGTATCAGCATCTGCTTGCTGTCTAAGCTGGATTCACATCGACAAGCAGAATTTTTTATTTAAAACCATCTTAAATCAGAAACAGAGGTCGTCTGAAAATCGAAAACAGGTTTTCAGACGACCTCATACTTTTCCTTTAAATCCAACCGTCACACCGACAATTGTTCCAACAAAGCCTGTTTCAACGACGACTGCGTTTTCGGGTTTTTCAAATCGGGGCTGAAGACGATGAAGCTGTCTTCGACGCGTTCGTCCAGCGTGGAAATTTTGGCGTAGCGCAGGCTGACGTTGTGGGCGAAGAAGACTTCCGCCATGTCGGCGAGCAGAAAAGGGCGGTTGACGGCGGTGATTTCGACGGAGTACCAGTCGGGGTAGTCTTCTTCGGGGGTAATGGTGATGCTTGGCGCAATCGGCATGTAGCGGCTGCGGCGGCTGATGCGGCGGCTGCGGCTTTGGGTTTCGGCAACGGTGTGTCCGTGGATAAAGCTGTTGAGTTCGGCTTCGAGCGCGCTTTGGATGTCGGGGTAGTCTTCGGGGGCGTGTTGCGAGGGGATTTGCACGATGAAGGTGTCGAGGATGTAGTCGTGTTCGGTGATGAAGGCGCGGGCGGCGAGGATGTCGAAGCCGTGGCGGCTGAAGATGCGGCAGAGGCGGGCGAACAGGCGCGGGCCGTTGGGCATGAAGACCATGACTTGAAAGCTGTCGCTTTTGGGCAGGATGCGGCTGCGGACGATGGGGGTTTCAAAGTCGTGTACGAGGTTGGCGGCGTGCCACAGGATTTCGCGGGACTGATGGCGGGCGAAATAGGCGGAACCGAGCGCGTTCCATAGTTTTTTCTGCTGTTTTTCGGGGACGGCGGCGCGGGTGAGTAAATCGGCGGCTTCTTGCTGGCGGCGGCCGAAGAGGGCGTGCGGATTGCCGCCGTTGCCTGCGAGGTAGCGTCCGGCGGCGTGAAACAGGCTTTCCAGCAGGCTGGCGCGCCATGCGTTCCACAGTTTGGGATTGGTGCCGCGTATGTCGGAAATGGTCAGGAGGTAGAGTGCGCTGAGGCGTTCGTGGGTTTGTACGCGTTTGCAGAAGGCATCGAGTACGTCGGGGTCTTGGATGTCTTCTTTTTGGGCGACGGTGGACATGAGCAGGTGGTTTTCGACCAGCCAGGCGAGCAGGTCGCTTTCTTCTTCAGTGAGGAAGTGGTCGGTTGCAAATTGGCGCGCGTCTGCGATGCCTTGTACGGCGTGGTCGCCGCCGCGTCCTTTGGCGATGTCGTGGAAGAAGGCGGCGAGATAGAGGATGTCTTGTTTTTCAAAGGACTGCATCAGCGCGGAGGCGTAGGGCAGCTCGTGGCTGTGCATGTCTAGGGCAAGACGGCGGACGTTGCGGACGACGGCGAGGATGTGGTCGTCCACAGGATAGATGTGGAACAGGTCATGCTGGAGCAGGCCGACGATTTTTTCCCACGCGGGCAGGTAGCGGCCCAACACGCCGTAGAGGTTGAGAAAGCGCAGGGTTTGGGTCAGTCCGTTGCCGCGGCGGAAAAAGCCGGCGAAGCGGCGGCGGTTTTCGGGATTTTGGTAGAAGCTGCGGTTGATTTTACGCGTCGCGCCCCACCAGGCGCGCAGGGTTTGCGGTTCGAGCGCGGTAATGTCGTTGCGCTGCTGCATGATTTCAACGATTTTGAAAATGTGTTCGGGTCGTCTGAAAAAAATATCGGTGTGCCGCGCGGCGATTTGGTTGTTCACTTGGATGTAGTCGTCGTCAATCCGCAGGGTAACGCGCATCGGCGTCGAAGAAACGCGGCTTTGCAGCATGGGCGTGAGGATGCCGCTTAATTGTTTGACGGTTTTAATCGCGCGGTAAAACACGCGCATCAATTCTTCGCTTTGGCGGCGGAGGTTCACACCCTTATAGCCCATGCTTTCGGCGACTTGCGGCTGCAAATCGAACAGCAGGCGGTCTTCGGCGCGCTTGGCGTTTAAATGCAGATGGATGCGGATGTGGGCGAGGCGGCGGTAGCCGTGTGAAAGCATGCCGGCTTCGGTGCGCGTCAGAATGCCTTGTTTGACCAGCGCAGGCAGGTTGGCCGCCAAGCCTTGCGCCTTCGCTATCCAAAGCAGGGTATGGATATCGCGCAGACCTCCCGGACAGCTTTTGATGTTCGGCTCCAATACCGCTCCCGAACCTTGCGATTTGGCATGGCGGTGTTCCATCTCCACCAGTTTTGCTTCGATAAACGCCGCTACATTGCGTTGCGCGTTCATTTTTTCCGTCAACTCGTCCGCTGTTTGGCGGTTGCCGAACAAAAAACGAGCCTCTAAAAACGCGGTGTCCCCCGTAATATCATCACGCACGCTTTCGCACAGTTCGTCAACGCTGCCGCTTTTGACCGACGGCGAAAGTTTCATATCCCACAAAGCCTGCACGAAAGCCGCAATTTTTTCCTGAAGGTCGTCTGAAACGGTTTCAGACGACACGACTGCCAAATCTAAATCAGAATAAGGATACAGTTCGCCGCGTCCGAAGCCGCCGGTCGCCATCAGGCATAACGCGCTGTTTTGAAAATGCTCTGCCCACAATGCCGCCAGCAAGGTTTCGACTGCCGCCGCGTATTCCCTGAAAAATACCGACACGCGGTTGGCTTTCAAATAATGCGCTTCGGCGGCAGCGCGCTGCTGTTTGAAGGTTTCCAATGCTGAAGACAGGTTTGCAGACATTTTTTATTCTTTCGAGTTATGGGGAGAGGGGAGGTGGATGATTCGGCGGTCAAATATCGTTTTCAGACGACCTCTGTTGGGCATCAGAGGGATTGGTCATCAGGTTTAGCAGCTCCTGCGGCGGCATCAGCAACTGATACGCCGCTACACCCAAAGCCGTCGCCATTTTTTCAATATTCGACAACGCAATGTTCCAGCGTTTGCGCTCCACAGCCGATACATAAGTCCTATCCAAACCGCATTGCCGCGCCAGCTCTTCCTGAGACCAGCCCTTATTCACGCGGAAAAGTCGCATGTTGTACGCCAAGACCGCCCGTAAATCCTGCTCGTCAGGCAGTTCGGCAGGCGGAGTCAATTTATTGCTCATGATTTTGTTTCCGGATAAATGGTTGAAGTTAAGAATTTGCTGTTACGGATTTTACTTCACATAAAAGCCAAAAAAAAGGGGTGGCAACTGCCACACCCAAACACACACACATCAAGAGGAAAGAGATAGAGAGTATTAAATCAAAGCAGATGTATTATCTACTAATCAGAAAATCTTGAGGACTTTGAGAAATGTCGTCTCAGTTCCAATGTCGGCGATTATAAATGAAACTCAATTTGGAGCTTTGATTCAAATCAAGTCTGAGGATTATTTATAAAATAAATTTTAAAGATAGGTTATGTTAATTGAAAACAGGGGCAGATTGAAGGCAATTCATCTATTTTTATTTTAGATTGTGAACAAAATCCGTGCATCCTGCCGAAAATTCCTCTATAATGCCTGCTCATTCGGAATGTAGCGCAGCCCGGTAGCGCACTTCGTTCGGGACGAAGGGGTCGGAGGTTCGAATCCTCTCATTCCGACCAAATATAAAAACCTGCTTTGATTGCATGATCAAAGCAGGTTTTTTCATATCGTGGTTTCAAGTCTGAATCCTGACATTTTAATAGGGTGGAAAATGACAATGGTTTCCTAGTGTATCCAGCTATATCCCCTGTTTTGTTTCCAGACGACCTTTGTCTTTATGGCTTTCCCCTAAAAAATGCAAAATTCCCAGATGTTTTCACTATACTGCTTTTTGATATTCAGTTAAGAACCGTTAATCCGTTCGCGTATAATTTCAAGTTTTCCCAACAAGGCAGATGGTGTTTTATGTCTTCCAACCAACCCCGTCAAACTTGGTCCAACCGTTTGACTTATATCCTTACCGTTGCCGGCGCGACTGTCGGCTTCGGCGCGACGTGGCGTTTCCCGTATTTGGTCGGTGAAAACGGCGGTGGCGCGTATGTGTTTTTATTCTGTATCGCCATGTTTATTATCGGTATTCCGATGATTTTGGTGGAAAACGTCATCGGACGGCGCAAAGGTGTGAACGCGCTGGACGCGTTCGGCGGCTCGTTGAACGGCAAACCTGTCGCTAAAATTTGGAAACTGGTTGGCTGGATGGGCTTACTTGGCGCGTTCGGCATTATGGCGTATTACATGGTGCTCGGCGGCTGGGTGATCAGCTATATCGTTAATATTATTAGCGGAAACCTGAATATTTCCAGCCCTGTCAGCGGCGAAATAACGAAAAGCTTCTTTACCGAACACATCGAAAACAGCCCTTGGGAAATTGCGTTCTACACTTTCTTGTTTGTTGTTGTGAACCAATGGATTTTGGTCAAAGGCGTCATCGGCGGCATTGAAAAAGCGGCAAAATACCTAATGCCGCTGCTGTTTTTATTCCTGATTGCCATGGTCGTGCGCAACGTTACCCTGCCGGGCGCGATGGAAGGGATTACTTTCTATCTGAAGCCTGACTTCAGCAAGATTACCGCAGAACTTTTCGTCTTTGTCTTGGGACAGGTATTTTTCGCCTTGAGCTTGGGTTTCGGCGTGATGATTACTTTGTCCAGCTATCTGGATAAAAACGAAAATTTGGTGCAAACCGCAGTCATTACCGCAATTACCAATACCATCATCGCCGTACTTGCGGGCTTTATGATTTTCCCGTCGCTCTTCAGTTTCGGCGTCGCGCCCAATTCCGGCCCGACTTTGGTATTCCAAAGCCTGCCGATTGTGTTCTCGAATATGTGGGCGGGACCTGTGTTCGCCGTGATTTTCTTCTCGCTGCTCCTGATTGCCGCGCTGACGACTTCGCTGACGATTTATGAAGTGTTGATTACGACGATTCAGGAAAAAACCAAAATCCGCCGTACCGCCGCAATTACGATTGTATTGGCTGCCATCTTCATCTTCGGCAATATTCCGTCCATTCTGAGCTATGGTCCGTGGAAAGACGTTTCCGTGTTCGGCAAAAATATTTTCGATGCTTTTGACTACATCAGCGGCAACATCTTGTTTATGCTGACCGCGCTCGGCTCCGCATTGTTTGTCGGTTTCGTGATGAAGGACGAAGCGAAGGACGAATTACTTTATAAAGGCAACCATACGACGGTCAATATTTGGTTTGCCTATGTGAAATACCTCGTGCCGTTGGTGATTTTGCTGATTTTCGTCAGCAATTTGTTGTAATGGTGCGTAAGGTCGTCTGAAAACTTTAAACTGCCTTATATTTCAGTATTGATAAAGCTTGTTCAGGCGGTTGATGTAAGCTGGGTTCTGTAAATGACAGAACTCAGCTTTTTTGATTTCAAGCCGAATTGTTGATGGTCGTAGTCTGCTTATATTTGATTACGATGGTTAAGCGTGAAGAGATAGTCGGGAACCTGCTCAAATTCAGGACAAGGGGTCGTCTGAAAAGGAGGAATATTACAATAGGTTTACGGTTGCTTAAATCTACAAAGTTGGCCGCTTGTGATAAAGTTACGTTTGATTATGGCCGTATGAATTCTGATGCGGCTTTTTTGTACACAAAGGATTGTTATGTTGCTGTCCCCAACCCGCGCCCGCACGATTGCCGCTGCGGTCATGATGTTGTTTGCGGTGCAAGTTTCCGCCGCCAGACAGGATAATGCCGTCGAGGTGAAAACACCGAAAGACGTGAAACAGATTATTCAAAAGAGAAACCGCTTTACGCCTGACGAATTCAAGGTCGAGCAGGCTCGCCGTGTGAATATACAAAACCGTGCAAATCAGATATTTACCTTGTTGAGCGGCGAAATACTGTTGCAGAAAGGTGATGCCGGTACGGCGTTGGCAACATACATGATGATGTTGAACAATACCAAATCGCCGGAGGTGGCGGAACGCGCTTTAGAAATGGCGGTTTCGCTCAATGCGTTCCAACAGGCGGAAATGATTTATCAAAAATGGCGTGAAATCGAACCTGTTCCGGGTAATGCGCAAAAACGTATGACCTGGTTGCGCAATATCTTGCTGGGGCAGGGCGATAAGACCTTGAATGGTTTGGATGATATTTTGGCCAATGCCAGCGAAGAACAGAATCAGCGTATTTTCCTGCTGTTGGCTCAGGCGGCGATTCAGCAACCGGGGTTGGCAGAGAAAGCTTCGTCACAAGTCCATAAGGAAGCTTTGAAATATAAAGATTTGCCGGAAGCTGCGATTGCCGATGTGATTTTCAGCGCACAAGGCGGCAAAAAGAAACATGCCATTGCGGCATTGCAGCGTTTGGCAGGGCTGGATGCAGAGATGCTGCCGCCGACTTTACTGACTTTGCGGCTGATGGCGCAACGCAGTCCCGAGATATTAAACGGCTTCTTCGAGCAAACCGATACGCGCAATCTTTCGCCCGTATGGCAGGAGTTGGAAATCGTCAACCTGATTTCCAATAAACAAAACGACAAAGCCTATGCGCGCCTGCGTACGCTGTTGGAAAATAACCCGAATCCAGACCTGTATATTCAGGCAGCGTTGTTGGCAAGCAATCGTAAAGACGATATTTCGACGATTATCAATTATTTGGATAAAGCGTATAACATCGGAACAAGCGAACAACAAAGCCGTGCCGCCCTGATTGGTGCGATGGCTTATGCCGATGTTAAAGACTATCCCAAAGCCAAACAATGGCTTGCCAAAGTTGTTTCCCCCAGTTATGTTTTTGATAAAGCAGTTTTCGGTGCTTCATTAGAGGCCGAGCAAGGAAACGGTAAGGCAGCCTTGGCAGAAGCACGTCGGGCGCAAAGCCTGCCCGAGCAGGAAGGGCGTTATTTCGGCAGTAAGGAATTGCAACGGGTTACCCTGTTTGCTTTGTCCAAACACGATAATTTGCAAGAAGCATTGTCTGAGCTGAATAAAATGTTGCCCAAGATAAGCCGGCAGCCGGATGCCATGGAGCAGTTGCCTGATGTTTTGTACCAACGAGCCATGATTTATGACCGTATGGGCGATCAGGGCAAGGCAATTGCCGATTTGCGCCGCGTAGTCGAATTGGCACCGGATAACGCCAATGGTTTGAATGCGTTGGGCTATATTTTGCTGTCCCCAACCAAGAAAAATTTAGACGAGGCCTTTAAACTGATTCAGGCTGCTTATCAAATCGAGCCGGAAAACCCCGCCATCAATGACAGTTTGGGTTGGGCGTATTTCCTGAAAGACGATGTACAAACCGCATTGCCTTATTTGCAATATGCGTTTGAAAAATATCCTGATGCAGAAGTTGCCGCACACTTGGGCGAAGCATTGTGGGCATCCGGAGAGCAGGAAAAAGCCAAAAAAATATGGACGGACAGCCTGAAGGGTGAAGGCGATATGAAAATATTGCGGGAAACCATGAAGCGTTTCGGCGTGGAGGCTGCTCCTAAACCAACGAAAAAAGCCCAATCGGGGCGTTCCGTAAAATCGAAATAATGAAAGAGGTCGTCTGAAAACAAGACCTTGGAAGAAGCTGGGATGATAGACCGTTTTCAGACGACCTTTGGGAGTATTTATGAAATTACAAACCTTAGTATCTGTTGCAACACTGACTTTGCTTGCCGCTTGTGTGCACCCTAATTTGTCTCAGCAAAATGATTGGAAGCCGGCGGAGAATGTCAATAATTTCACTGCGGACGGAAGATTGGCAGTAAAAGTTGAAGAAAAAGGCTCTTACGCCAATTTTGATTGGTCCTATCAAAATCAAGTCCAAACGATTAGCGTCAATACGCCTTTGGGCAGTACAGTCGGACAGTTATGTAAAGACAATCAAGGTGTATTGGCAGTAGACAGTAAAGGCCGAGTCTATCAGGCAGAAACAGCAGAAGAGCTCAGCAACAAACTTTTGGGCTATGAATTGCCTGTTCAATATCTGCATATTTGGGCGGATGGCAAACGCGTTGCCAATGCGCCATATCGATTGTTGCCCGATGGTCGTTTGGAACAATTTAATTGGACTATTACACGCAGCACCAATAGCGAAGGCAAACCGAAAATCCTTCAATTGGAAAATGCCAAATTAAATGTCCGTCTGGTATTTGACGAAGTTAACCACGAACCTGCTGCCAGCGATCAGACGCAATGTGCAGCCCGCCTTAAAAAATAAAAAAAGAGCTTGATATGGACATTCCTTCCAACGCTCAAGCCTTTCCCGCGCCTGCTAAGTTGAATCTCGATTTGCGTATTACGGGCAGAAGGGATGACGGATACCATAATTTAGAAAGTATTTTCTGCCTTATCGGGCTATATGATACCGTCTGCCTGAAGCCACGAGACGATAAAAAGATTATTCTGCATAATCCCACTGAAGGTATTCCCTACGAACAAGATTTAGCTTATCGTGCCGCACTTTCTTTGCAGCAACATACCGGTTCCTGTCGTGGTGTGGAAATCTGGTTGGAGAAAAAGATTCCGACAGGGGGAGGATTGGGCGGAGGCAGCTCCGATGCGGCAACCGTGTTAACCGTGTTGAATCAATGGTGGCAATGTCGGCTGACAAGGCAACAGCTTATTGATTTGGCGGTCGGTTTGGGTGCGGATGTGCCGTTTTTCCTTTTTGGGCAAAGTGCTTTTGCACGAGGAATCGGTGAGCAATTAGTCAAAATAGAAATTCCTAAACAATGGTATGTGATAGTCAAACCGTCGGTACATGTTTCTACTGCTAAAATTTTCTCGCATGAGAGCTTGACACGAAATTCCAAACCAAGCATAATGCCGACTTTCCAATCTTTGCAGCCGTTTAGAAATGATATGCAGGCTGTTGTTTTTCAGGAATATCCTGAAGTTTGGAAAGCTTATTGTGAATTATCCAAATATGGTTCTGCACTAATGACAGGATCTGGAGCGTGTATATTTCTCTCTACGGATAGCCAGCAAGAAGCAAACAGTATATACCAACAAGTTTCACAATCATATGAAGCATATTGTGTTGAAGGTTTAGACGTTCATCCTTTGTTTCAAATGATTTGATAAAGTTGGGGAGTCGTCAAGCGGTTAAGACACTGGATTTTGATTCCAGCATGCGAAGGTTCGAATCCTTCCTCCCCAGCCAAATCCCTTTGTTGGGGAGTCGTCAAGCGGTTAAGACACTGGATTTTGATTCCAGCATGCGAAGGTTCGAATCCTTCCTCCCCAGCCAGCACCCTTTATTGGGGAGTCGTCAAGCGGTTAAGACACTGGATTTTGATTCCAGCATGCGAAGGTTCGAATCCTTCCTCCCCAGCCAAATAAGAGCGTGTAAGTTTCCTTACACGCTCTTTTATGTTGAAAATCAATGATAACGCTGAAAAACTTTGTTTTATAGTGATAAATTTGGATTGAAATGAGGCGTGACAGTGATATAACGCTGCAAATTTAATTCACTATGCCGTTCATTGTGCGTATAATACCGCTCGTAATGTCTTGGACATAGGCAGAGGGAAGCATGACGTTTTCTGAGCGGAAGTTAAACATAAAATCAGGTGAAAATATGGCTGCATACGACAGTTTGATGGTATTTACCGGCAACGCAAATCCGGAGTTGGCGCAACGCGTTGTCAAACACTTGGATATTTCGTTAGGCGAAGCCTCCGTATCCAAATTCTCAGACGGCGAAATTGCCATCGAATTGATGGAAAACGTCCGTGGTCGTGATGTATTTATCCTGCAGCCCACCTGCGCCCCAACCAATGACAACCTGATGGAAATCCTGACGATGGCCGATGCGCTGAAACGCGCTTCCGCCGGTCGTATTACCGCAGCAATTCCCTATTTCGGCTATGCACGCCAAGATCGCCGTCCGCGTTCTGTGCGCGTTCCGATTTCCGCCAAACTGGTGGCCAATATGTTGTATTCTGCAGGTATCGACCGCGTTTTGACTGTCGATTTGCATGCTGACCAGATTCAGGGTTTCTTTGATATCCCTGTTGACAACATCTATGCCACTCCTATTTTGTTGAATGACATCAAACAGCAGCGGATTGAAAACCTGACCGTAGTCAGCCCTGATATTGGCGGCGTAGTCCGTGCCCGCGCTGTGGCGAAATCATTAAATGCCGATTTGGCGATTATTGACAAACGCCGTCCGAAAGCCAATGTGGCGGAAGTCATGAACATCATCGGCGACATTCAAGGCCGTACCTGTCTAATTGTGGACGACATGATTGATACCGCGAATACGCTGTGTAAAGCTGCCGTCGCTTTGAAAGAGCGCGGAGCAGAACGTGTCTTAGCATATGCCAGCCACGCCGTATTCTCGGGAGAGGCAGTCAGCCGTATTGCCTCGTCTGAAATCGACCAAGTTGTCGTTACCGACACCATCCCTTTGTCTGAAGCGGCTAAACAATGTGACCGTATCCGTCAAGTGACGATTGCCGGCCTTTTGGCTGAAACGGTCCGCCGCATCAGCAATGAAGAATCCGTCTCATATCTTTTCAATGAAGAAGTGATGACAGGCAGCATGTTGTTGCCATAACCCCGAAGCCGTCTTAAGCTGGTCGCGGCCGATGACGGTAGTTTTATTTAATTTGGAGTATTTAACATGACTTATGAAATTCAAGCCTCTGTTCGTGAAGCACAAGGCACTGGTGCGAGCCGCCGCCTGCGTCGCGAAGGCCAAATCCCCGGCATTTTGTACGGTGAAGGTCAAGAGCCCGTTGCAATTGCCGTGGATCACAAAACTGTATTCTACGCATTGGAAAAAGAATCTTTCCACACTGCACTGATCAAACTGTCCCTGAACGGTGAAACCAAAGACGTTATCGTCCGTGATTTCCAAATGCACCCGTTCCGTCGCGAAGTTCAACATATCGACTTCCAAGCTGTTAAAGCCGACCAACCTGTACGCATCCGCGTTCCCCTGCACATTGTTAACGCTGAAAACTCTCAAGCCGTTAAACTGCAAGGCGGTCGCGTATCCCTGTTGAACACTACTGTTGAAGTGGTTGCTTTGCCTGCCAACATCCCTGCATACTTGGATTTGGACTGTACTAAAGTCGTTGCCGGCGACATCCTTCACCTGTCTGACATCCAACTGCCTGAAGGTGTAGAAAGCGTTTCTCTGAAACGTAACGAAAATCTGGCGGTTGCTACCGTTACCGGTAAAAAACGCTAATCATCGTTTCAAGGATGATTTGAAAAAACTGCACTAGTAATAGTGCAGTTTTTATTTTGCAGCCGTAAGCTAATTGCTTGATAGGATTTTAATAAAAAAGCATTGCAATGGAAATTTGCAATGCTTTTTTGTTATATAGTGGATTAAATTTAAATCAGGACAAGGCGACGAAGCCGCAGACAGTACAGATAGTACGGAACCGATTCACTTGGTGCTTCAGCACCTTAGAGAATCGTTCTCTTTGAGCTAAGGCGAGGCAACGCCGTACTGGTTTAAAGTTAATCCACTATACCTCGCACCAATCTGCCGATTCTTGCCTTTGCATCAGTGCATTGGCTTGGCTTAAATTGGCGTCGGTCAGTACAGTATGGGTTGCGCCTGAGGCAACTTTTTCCCGTGCAATCAGAATGGTATGGGGAAAATAGGTTCGGACTTGTTTGTAATCATGCAAAACGGCAATGATGGCTTGGCCTTCTTCATGGCATTGTTTCAATACGTCTAGCAATGCGTAAGTTGTCCGAGCATCTACCGCGTTAAAAGGTTCGTCCAAAAGCAAGAAGTTGGCGTTTTGAGCCAGCATCCGCGCAAATAGGACACGTTGGAATTGCCCGTTGGAAAGGTGGGCGATTTGACGGTCGGCAAGATCCTGAACGCCGACGCGCTCCAATGCAGCCATCACCCGTTGGTGTTGTTGGACGTTCACGCGGCCAAAAAAGCCTATTTCGTACCATAAACCCATCGCGGCAAGCTCAAAGACAGTCATGGGCTGGCTGCGGTCAATGTCCGACTGCTGGGGCAGATAGGCGATATCTTTACGCTGCAATCCTTCAAGGGACACTTTGCCCGTATCGATGTTTTGAAGTCCCATAATGGCTTTGAGCAGCGTGGATTTTCCCGCCCCGTTGGGACCGAAAATTGCCCACATGCTGTGGTCTTCAAAAGTAATATCGATATGGTGGATGGCAGGGCGGCGTTGGTAGCTGACTGTTAGATTTTCTACCTTGATGCTCATGATGCGACTGCCCAAAAATATATTGCCCATAATGCTGCAATTGCAAGAAGGGCAATCAGCAGCCGTTGGAATAGGCCGGTTAAGAGAATAGAATTCATAAGTCGTAAAGCATTCAGACGACCTTAAGGTGATGAGTTGGCGCAAGCAGATAAGAACATCGGCGGCATATAACAAATTTTGATTTTGCTATGAAACTAAAGTAATGCGCTACCGAATGATTGGTTTGCTCTAAGAGGGGGATAGGTCGTCTGAAAGAAAGTAAATGAGTTTCGAGATGATACTGTATAACATTCTGACTGTAAATTTGTTTTTGACAATACAAGATTGAAAAGGAGGCGGCATGGTTTGTTTGACGCTTGGGGTCGTCTGAAAATGTTTTTCAGACGACCTTTTCGTTATTGGATGGAGTCACGCTATCCGTATTTGAACATGGCTACCCGCATCAGTTTGATTTTTATTTTTGCGCCTTCTGATTGGCTTTATTGTTGAGTGAACGTAACTGGTGTGCTACGAAATCCTTGGCAGCCTCCACTTGGGACGGAACAGTCGGGTTTTCCCCGAAATATGAGATTTTCGGCAGCGGGCTGAGGAAGCTGTCGATGTCTTGCGGGGTGAGGAAACGGCCGTGCAGGTCGAAGCCGACGTTTAAGGCACGGCCGGGGATTTCTGCCAGACGGTCGTGCAAATGGCCGTATAAGTGATACCAGCCTTTGTGGCAGCCGTCCCATTCGTTAATCGGGTAGTGGAACAAAATCAGCGTGTTGTCTATTTCGTCCAATTGCAGTTTTCGGTAGGTTCGGGCGGATGACAGTAACGGGTGGCCGTCGTGTTTGACGGTTTCAAACAGGTATTTGTTGTGACGGCGGACGATGTCGTCGTGGTTGCCGTAAATCAGGTGGTGTTTGCCGTTGAGGCGCGATAGGACGGCGGCGATTTTTTTGATGTCGTGGGCGAAAGACAAATCGCCCAAGTTGTATACGTCGTCGTCAGGGGAAACGGTTTCGTTCCATGTTCTGATCAGGTATTCGTCCATGTCGGCGATGTTGTCGAACGGGCGGAACTGCGGGCAGAATTTGGCGATGTTTTTGTGCGAAAAATGTAGGTCGGATGTGAAAAAAATTTTGCTCATGTTGCGTTTCCTGTGATTTTTTGATGCGGTTTATGGTGAGGAAGTGCGGCTATCAGCTTGAACCGTCTTGCAAGCGGGCGTATGCTGGTTATGTTTATTATGTGGTTAAGGAGTATGTATGCGTTTGGTTATTGCCGCGCCTGCCAACGGCGCACTATTAAAAGACGCGCTCAAAGCGCATTTGCAAAACGATCCGCGTGTCGGCAGTTTGGTTGATTTATCCTCGTCGGACGGAACGTATCCGCAGCTTTCGTTTGCGGCAGCGCAGGAAGTGGCGGCGGGACGTGCTGACCGCGCGCTGTTGATTTGCGGTACGGGCGTGGGTACGGCGATTGCCGCCAATAAGGTACGCGGCATACGGGCGGCGACGGCGCACGATTTGCTTACCGTCCGCGGTTCGGTGGAAAACTACGACGCGCAGGTGTTGTGCATGGGGCAGAACGTCATTGCCGCGCCTGCCGCTTGGGCGCTGGTGGATATTTGGTTGGATTTACGCCACGACACAAGCAGCAGTTATGCGCCTAAGGTTGGTGAAATCGAGGCATTTGAGTGCGGGGCGTAAGCGCATTATTATTTTGGTTTTAAACAGACGACCTTGTTATCCTTGCCATCAAGGTCATCTGAAAACGTTTAAACGCTTATTTTCCGCTTTCGCTGCAAAGATGTTGTTCGCTGCTGTCGCAAACGGTAAATTTGCGCAGCTGATCCCAAGCGTTGTGTTTTTCTTTCTTGTTCGGCGCGTAGCGGAAGGTATATTGTGTCACATACAGGCTGTCATCGCCTTGTATGGCCTTGAACCAAGTGTATTCGGGTTTGCCGGTTTGCGGGTTGTATTCGCAGGTAAGCTGCCACACTGCGGCGGAATAGCCGTTTGCTTCACCTTCAGTTATGGGATTGAAGCTGCTTTTCGGACAGGCATTCTGCCATAAGTTTGCAGTATTGTTCCGGAATTCCTCTGCACCAAGGTTTGCGCCTGCTATGGATTGCAGGGTGATCATTTTTGTCCAGTTGTCGAGTGTCTGCTTTTGCGGTACCAGCTTGACCATTGCCATGCCGTTTTGTTTGGTTTGATAGCCGATTTTGAAGTCTTTGGGCAGTTCACCGAAGAACGCCATCTCCGCAGCTTGCGCCACCTGTGCCGCCAACGGGAGCATTACGGCGGCAAGCATCAATTTTTTGACAAGATTGGTTTTTTTCATCGTTTTTCCTTTTGTAATAATGATGGAGCGGATGACACAAAGCATCCGCCGCCGTCATATTATCACAAGCGTCTAGCGTTTTCAGACGACCTTACAGTTGTCTTAAAAACGCCTGAATGAACGCGATTTTATCCAATTCCGGCATAGCGTTGAACGCTTCCTGATGGTCGTGGATATAGTCGATTAAAGGATAAAATTCTTCATCAACATGGCGTTTATCCAGTTTGCGGCCGATATTGCCCTCGTTGCTTCGTCCTAAAAACTTTGAAATCAGGTAATACGGCGATTTGAGTTTGAACAGCATTTCGCCGTTTTGCGCATCAAATACCATAAAGCCTTCGTGTTCCACGTTTTTCAGACGGCCTTTCAGTTCGCCGAACGTGATGTTTTTCAGCATTTCGGGACGGCGGATGCCGTATTGTTTGCCGATTTCGTCCAATTCGGCTTCGCTAAACTGACGGCCTGTCGCCACGTCGATGCAGCCGATTAAGGTTTCACCCAATTCTTCGCGGATGATGTGCACGTCTTTCGCGTCTGTGATTTCAAACAAAAAAGTGTGGTTCGGATAAGCGCGGAACAGGGTTTCGTATTGCGCGCAGTGTGCGGCGGTCATGTCTGCAAACGCGCTATCGAGCGAACCGGTGGTCGAATACAGCACTTTGCCGTCAAACGCCGCGCCGTGGGACGGGTGGTCGTCTGAAAGCGAGACGAAAGTGCAGCAGCCGAGGAAGCCGTTCACTTTTACGACCGCATCCACCAATCGCTCGTCGCCGACACGGATCGGGTAACGGCTGCCTTTGGCAATACGCTCCGAATAATTGAACACTTTTTTAAACGGGCGCACGATGATGCGGTTGTGCGCGTCGATAATCAAGCCGCGCATTTCCAGCAGCGCATCGTCGAAGCGGTTGTCGTAGAACACGCTGCGGGCGTATTTCAACACGCGCAATTCGGGGTAACGCTTGGATGCTTTGGCGGTAAAGTTGCGGCTGCCGTGTTGCAGATAATTTTCGGTGACGAAGGTTTGCTGCGCTTCGTCAAACGACAAGGGTTGCCGCTCGAAAGCCTGCATTTGCTTGATTTTTTCCAGCTGTTCCGCGCTGGCGGGCTGTACGGCTTCAACGTGGATTTCGTTTGCCACGCGGTTTTGGTTCAGCTTGATATACGCCGCCAACACGTCATGCTCTTTCACGCCGTGCAGGTTGGGATAGAAATTGTGCATACGGTAGATTTCTGTTTCGAAACCGCTTTTTTTCGCCAAATCCAACAAATGGCGGCAACGCGAAGCCTTTTGGTTGGTGTTGGAATGGATGATTAAAATGTTGCGGTTCGGATTTTGGCGTCCGATTTTTAAGGTTTCGGTCATCAAGGCATTACCGCGTTTCTGAGCCTTATCCAACGCCTCGCCCGACCAGCGGTACACGCCGTTTTCGTCGGTCATGAGTAAGTCGTTTTCAATACGGACGATTTCCGCATCACGGTACTTCGCTTTAAACTCGGCGGCTTTTTGTTCGGCGAAAGTCGATTTTCCCGAACCTTGATGACCGCGGATTAAGATGAATTTTTGCATAGTGTTTGATTTCCTTATTTGGGTTTTCAGACGACGTTTGGTGTGAGGGGTCGTCTGAAAACAATACGGGCGATTTCCTTATCGATTTTTTCCGCCAGCAAACGGACGGGATAACTTTGCCAATCGGGATAACGGCTGCTGTGATAACAATGCCAATAGCTGCGGATGCGGTTTTTCTGCTTTTGCCAATAAAGCGGGTTGTCAGCGAAAAAACGTGCCAAAGTCGCAGCGTTGTTTTGGAAAAATACGGCAACGTCAAATTGTATCGGCAAAACATATTCGCCGAGCAACTGTGCGGCAAAAGGCAGGACGAACGCAGGCTGTCCGGCGGCGAGCAGCGGTTTGAAATGCCGTTCGCGAACATGACCGTCGTGATGGCGGGTATTCAGACAGTGTGCCATCAGTTGCCGAACCTCGTCCCCTTTCGCATGGAAAGCCGAATATTGGCGTCTGATGAGGCGGATTGTCCGTCCGTCTGAAACAACGGTTTCCCCTTGGAGGACGGACAAGCGGCTGCGGTAGGGCTGCCGCAAAATCAGCGTTTCTGCCTCATGCCGCAAGGTCGCGGGAAAGGTTTCGCACAGGGCTAGTTCGTCAGCATTCATGTTTGCCACTTAATCTTTTACCAGTAAGGTCGTCTGAAAACGTTGCCACCTTATTTTCAGACGACCCCTTGGCTAATTTACCGCCGCCAGCTCGGTTTTCTCAATCTCTTCCACCCAGAAATCCGCGCCCATACCTTGCTCGGCGAACGAGCCGATGAGCGTGAACACTTGGTCGGAGAAGCCCCCAATGTTCAAGATGTCGCGGCGGTTTTGCGCCTGTGCGGTGGTGTAGGGTTGGATGTCCAAGCAGACGAGTTTGGCTTCGGGGCAGCGTTGTTTCAGGATGTCCCATTCTTTCATCAGGCCGGTTTTGCCGCCCCATTGTCCGAGGTCTGCCCAGCTTTCGTTATCAGACACGATGACGACCAAATCCACATCGGCTTTTTCGCGGTTCAACAGGGCGAGCGGTGCGCTGCATGCCGTTCCGCCGCCGCCGATATTGGCGAGTTTTTGGGCGTTGGTCATGATGCTGTCTCGCGGGTTGAGCTGCACGTTTACCGTGATTTGTTCAAACGGTATCACGCGGGCTTTCGGGTTGGTGCGCAACATGGCGGCGGACACGAGCGCGGCGATGTCGATACAGCGGGTTCTGCTGGTCGCGCTGCCGCGATAGCCGGTGGCCGGGCTGTGCATGGAGCCGGAGACGTCCGGGCAAACCACGACTTTGCCTCGGATTGCCGGTACGTTTTGTACGGCGGTTTCCATCGCATCTTGCAGGGCTTCGCGGATTTCAAACGGCATCTTTTCGGATGTTGCCTGATACGCGGTCAGCAATTGGTAAGGCAGGACGCGGGCGCGGCGGATGGCGGTTTGGTCGCGCAGTTTTTCTGCCACCATTTTGATGTTTTTGCTTTTCACAAACACATCGTGGCGCAGGAAAGTGTTCAGGTTTTGGCGAACCTGCTGCCATGAGCCGTTGCGGGCGATTTGCGTCCAGTCGCCGCTATTCAATTCCAAGGCAGTGAGCATTTGGAAGGGAACGTCGGGCAATGCGCCTTGGCGGCTTTGTTTGTAGTCTTCAAAGGCGCGGGTGATGGGCGGCAATGCTTCGCGGTCGTACGGTTTGCCGATAAGCCACGCAAACCAGGCGGCACGCCATGCTTCACGCGGTTTGGGATGCACCATTTTGACCACATCCGCCAGCGACGGAGCATTGCCGATAGCGGCGTTCAACAGTTGTTTTTCGGTAGCGGTCAAAAGCCAGGTTTGCATCAGTTTTTTCGGACGGTTGCCGAAGGATTTTCTGCCGACTGCGCCGCTGCGGATGATTTGCGCGAAGTTGCGCAACATTTTACCGTTGTCCGCCACTTGGTCGAATACGCGGGCAAGCATGTTCACATCTTTCTGCGCCAACACGGCAAGCAACAGCGCAGGCATGTCTTTCATAAAACCTTTTTGACGGGCGTACACGGCGGTTTTGGCGATAAACTCGGCATCCAGTTGTTCCGCCAATTCCA
>CAUSKT010000049.1:0-17450 GCA_963532335.1 uncultured Neisseria sp.
CTTTGGCTTTTTTACGCTGGCTGCCGGAGAGCCAGACGACTTCGAGTCCTAAAGGTTCAAGCCATTGTTTGAACTTGATGAAATGCTGTTCGGCAAGGATTTCGGTCGGCGCCATCACAGCCGCCTGCGCGCCGGATTCGATGGCGGTCAGCGCGGACAAGGCGGCGACGATGGTTTTGCCGCTGCCGACATCGCCTTGCAGCAGGCGGTGCATGGGGTGGGTTTGCGCCATATCGCGGCGGATTTCGGACACGACTCGTTCTTGTGCATCGGTCAGGGCAAACGGTAAGGCGTGGCGCAGGGCTTGGGTCAATGTGCCGTCGCCGCCCAATGCCGCCGCCGTGCCGCTGACACGCTTCTGCCGCGCCAAGCGCATGGAAAGCTGTTGCGCCAAAAGTTCGTCGAATTTGAGCCGCTGCCATGCGGGCAGCGCGCCGTCGGAAAGCTGGTGGATGGTAAAACTCGGCGGCGGCGAATGCAAAAGGCGCAGGCTTTCGGCGAGGTGCGGCAGTTTCAGACGACCCAATAAGGCATCGGGCAACGTGTCGTGCAGCGGTGTAACGTCCAACGCCGTCTGAATGATGCGACGTAAAGTGGGTTGATTTAAACCGTTTACGGTCGGATAAATCGGCGTGAGGCTTTCCGCCAAACCGCTGCTCTCGGCATCGCGGATTTTGGGATGAATCATCTCGTCGCCGTAAAACCCGTGTTTGATTTCGCCCACGGCGCGGATGCGTTTGCCGGCCGCCATCTGTTTCTGATGGCTGGCGTAAAAGTGGATGAAGCGCAGAAAAAGGACGCTGCCGGAATCGTCGGCGATTTGGACAATCAGCTGCTTGCGCGGTTTGAACGTTACTTCCTGATGGATGACTTCGCCCTCAACCTGACACGGCACACCGATCGGCGCATCCTTAATCGGCATGATGTGCGTCTCGTCCTCATAACGCAGCGGCAGATGCAAAACCAAATCCCATGCGGTGTTGAGGTTGAGTTTGTCGAGCTTCTTGGCGGAAACGTCGGTGATTTTGAGCTGTTTCTGGGTTTCGGGCGTCATCATGGCTTTGTCCTTTAATGGCGCGTATTTTAGCTGAAAATGTAGGAAGGGGTCGTCTGAAAGGACGTTCAGCACCAAGTTAATCCTTTATAATAGCGTGTTTTTCAGACGACCCCTGCACCAGATTACTCCATGAATTATCTGCAAAATATCGCCACCCTCTATCAACTTGACCCCCTACCCTGCGGTCTGCCCGAATCCGAAATCACCGCTGCCGAACAACGCCTAGGCATCCGCTTCCCCGCCATGTTGCGCGAATATCTGCGTACATTGGGCGGCAGCGAGGCGGTCAATCAATCGTTTAACCGATTGTTGCCATTGGAAAAGATGGATTTTGACGGCGATTATCTGGTACTGATGGAAGAAAACCAAGGCGTGTTTCTGTGCGGCATTGCCAGAGCCGATTTAGCGCAAGACAACCCGCCTGTCCATATCGGCTTTTACACCGATGAAACCGAAAGCTACAAATGGCAGCCGCACCTGCTCGACACCCGCACCCTACTGCTGGAATTGGCTTACACCAACGCCGCCATGGGCGGTCTGCACTACTGCGCCAACATCATGGACGAAGAATCGACAGATGCCCAAGCCGTACAGTTTATCCAACAAAACCGCACCGAAATCATAGAACTCCGCCAAAAAAACCAACGCTTCTACACCGACGGTTTTCACGAAATCATCCTGCTTTGCTTCGCCGAAAACGGCAACACAAGCGGCGTATTCATCGGCACTGCCGACCAAGACCGCTTTGACACACTGCTCGAACTGTTCGGCTGGGACAATTGGCTCTACACCTCCTACGACGATGAAGATGACGAAGAATGTGATGATGAATAAACCGGCGATATTTTTCAGACGACCTTTACCTGCAAACGGGGAAAACCCATGTCCGACATCCTGATTTACCAAACTGAAGACGGCCGCACCCAAGTAAACCTGCTGGTGCAGGAACACACCGTTTGGCTCAATCAAAGCCAACTTGCCGAACTTTTTGACACCTCCGTGCCAAACATCGCAATGCATATCAAAAATATATTGGAAGACAAAGAGTTGGTTGAGGATTCAGTTATTAAGGATTTCTTAATAACTGCCGCAGACGGCAAGCAATACCAAGTCAAACATTATGCTTTGGAAATGATTTTGGCGATCGGCTTCCGAGTGCGCAGCAAACGCGGCGTGCAATTCCGCCGTTGGGCGAACGAGGTTTTGACGGGCTATTTGGAAAAAGGCTTCGTGCTGGACGACAAACGCCTGAAAAATCCCAACGGACGCGTGGATTACTTTGACGAACTGCTGGAAAGAATCCGCGACATCCGCGCCAGCGAAATGCGGTTTTATCAAAAGGTGCGCGAACTGTTCAAACTCTCTGCCGACTACGACCCCACCGACAAAGCCACACAGATGTTTTTCGCCCAAGCGCAAAACAAACTGATTTACGCCGTAACGCAGCAAACCGCCGCCGAACTCGTCTGCCACCGCGCCGACGGCAACGCCCCCAATATGGGGCTGACATCATGGAGCGGCGAACGCGTGCGCAAAGCCGACATCGTCATCGCCAAAAACTATCTGACCGCCGACGAAATTGACACGCTCAACCGCCTGACCGTCATCTTTCTGGAAAGTGCGGAACTGCGCGCCAAAAACCGGCAAGGCCTGACGCTTTCGTTTTGGCAAAGCCGCATAGACAGCATCATCGCCGACAACGGCTTCACCGTATTGGAAGGCAAAGGCACGCGCAGCCACAAACAAATGGAAGCATTTGCCGGCGAACAATACGATTTGTTCAGACAAAATCGTTTGTCACACATGGCGCGGCAGGCGGAAGTGGAAGATATTGCCGAATTGGAAGCGTTGAAACGGTAGTTTCAGGTAGCCTAGAAACCAATTCCAGAACATTTTTTAACAAATAAATTTTTGAAACACCATGAGTATTGAAATTTTTACCTTCTTAGGAGGCAGTGCAGTAGGTGCTGTAATCAGTACATCTATCAATGCATTTGTTACCTATAAAATCACCAAATCCAATCAAAATTTCCAATTAGAAATGGAACATCAAAAACATCAAAGAGAACAAATTGAAAAGAAATTAACAGAACAAAAAAGAATGTTGCTGGAAATTCATCAATTATTAAGTAAAATTTCCCGTGAGTTTTCTTCAACCGGCATCAATATAAAAAGGGAAGCACAAATAACTGCAGAACAATACGATGCAACGTATTCAGAAATATGCACATCGTGTGATTTAATCAATGCATATTGTGATTTATTTTTTCCAGATTTATCGCGCAATATATATGATATATGTGGCGAAATGAATATGTTTTGGGGGACTTTTAAAAGCTATCTCTACTTTCTGGAAACGCAAGCTGTCCAAGAACTGAAGCACAGTAAAATGACTGAACTTGTAATCATAGCCAACAAAATCAATGAACATATTAGAACAGCAAAATATAGGCTGTCTTCCATAATGGAAAAAATGGAGTAGCCAAAGTGCGGCTGGATTTTTGAATCAGACTTCCCTATTTCAAAACAAAACATTCATTGCTCAATATATCGCATTTGCCTTTCAGGCAGCCTGCACCCTTCACACAAGGAACTTTATGAACATCACCCAAATCCTCTCTCAAGAACTCTCCGCCACCGCCGCGCAAATCACCGCCGCCGTCGAGCTTTTGGACGACGGCGCGACCGTGCCGTTTATCGCCCGCTACCGCAAGGAAGCCACGGGCGGGCTGGACGATACGCAGCTGCGCCAGCTTGCCGAGCGGCTGCAATACCTGCGCGAGTTGGAAGAGCGCAAAGCCGTTGTTTTAAAAAGCATTGAAGAGCAAGGCAAGCTTTCAGACGACCTCAGGGCGCAAATCGAAGCCGCCGACAACAAAACCGCGCTGGAAGACCTGTATCTGCCCTACAAGCCCAAACGCCGCACCAAAGCGCAAATCGCGCGCGAACACGGTTTGCAGCCGCTGGCGGATATGTTGCTTGCCGAACAGCCGCAGGACGTGGAAGCCGCCACGCAAGGCTACCTGAACGAAAACGTCCCCGACGCCAAAGCCGCACTGGACGGCGCGCGTGCGATTCTGATGGAACAGTTTGCCGAAGACGCAGAACTCATCGGCACGCTGCGCGACAAGCTGTGGAACGAAGCCGAAATCCACGCGCAAGTCGTTGAAGGCAAAGAAACCGAAGGCGAAAAATTCAGCGATTATTTCGACCACCGCGAACCCGTCCGCGCCATGCCCAGCCACCGCGCGCTGGCGGTTTTGCGCGGCCGCAACGAAGGCGTGTTGAACATCGCGCTCAAATACCAGCCCGACGACACGCCGATTACCCAGCAAAGCGAATACGAGCAAATCATCGCCCGCCGCTTCAAGGTTTCAGACGGCCACAAATGGCTGCGCGACACCGTGCGCCTGACTTGGCGCGCGAAAATCTTTTTGTCGCTGGAACTCGAAGCCTTAGGTCGTCTGAAAGAAGCCGCCGACACCGACGCGATTACCGTGTTCGCCCGCAATCTCAAAGACTTGCTGCTCGCCGCGCCCGCCGGACGGCTGACCACTTTGGGTCTTGACCCCGGCTACCGCAACGGCGTGAAATGCGCCGTGGTGGACGACACGGGCAAGCTGCTGGATACCGTTATTGTCTATTTGCACCAAGAAAACAATATGTTGGCAACGCTGTCGCGCCTGATTAAACAGCACGGCGTGAAGCTCATCGCCATCGGCAACGGCACTGCCAGCCGCGAAACCGACAAAATCGCGGGCGAACTGGTGCGCGGAATGCCGGAAATGGGGCTGCACAAAATCGTCGTTTCCGAAGCCGGCGCGTCGATTTATTCCGCGTCCGAACTGGCGGCGCGCGAGTTCCCCGACTTGGACGTTTCCCTGCGCGGCGCGGTGTCCATCGCCCGCAGGCTGCAAGACCCGCTCGCCGAGTTGGTCAAAATCGACCCCAAATCCATCGGCGTGGGGCAGTATCAGCACGACGTGAACCAAAGCCAGCTCGCCAAATCGCTGGACGCAGTGGTCGAAGACTGCGTGAACGCCGTCGGCGTGGACGTGAACACCGCTTCCGCCCCGCTCTTGGCGCGGATTTCCGGTTTGAATCAAACCCTTGCCCAAAACATCGTCGCCTACCGCGATGAAAACGGCGCGTTCGACAGCCGCAAAAAATTGCTGAAAGTGCCGCGTTTGGGCGAAAAAACCTTCGAGCAGGCGGCGGGCTTTTTGCGGATTAACGGCGGCAAAGAGCCGCTGGACGCGAGCGCCGTCCACCCCGAAGCCTATCCCGTCGTCGCCAAAATGCTGGCGCAACAAGGCATTACCGCCGCCGAACTCATCGGCAACCGCGAGCGCGTGAAGCAAATCAAAGCGTCCGACTTCACCGACGAACGCTTCGGCCTGCCGACCATTCTGGACATCCTGTCCGAGCTGGAAAAACCCGGCCGCGACCCGCGCGGCGAGTTTCAGACGGCCTCCTTCGCCGAAGGCATCCACGAAATCAGCGACTTGCAAGTCGGCATGATACTCGAAGGCGTGGTTTCCAACGTCGCCAACTTCGGCGCGTTCGTGGACATCGGCGTCCATCAGGACGGCTTGGTGCACATCTCCGCCCTGTCCAATAAATTCGTCCAAGACCCGCGCGAAGTGGTGAAAGCGGGCGATGTGGTGAAAGTGAAAGTGCTGGAAGTCGATGCTACCAGAAAACGCATCGCGCTGACTATGCGCTTGGATGACGAAGCGGGCGGCGCAACCAAAGGCAACAGGTCGTCTGAAACCCGACATCAGGAACGCCGCGACCGCAAACCCCAACGCAACGACCGCGCCCCAACCAATTCGGCAATGGCGGATGCGTTTGCGAAGTTGAAGCGGTAAGGCGGGTATCAAAAAGAGCTGCAAAATGATTTGCGGCTCTTTTTTTAAATCGAATCCACTATATTTGATGAACATGCCCAAAGTTCAAACCCTTCTGCCAAAGAGAAACGCCAATTCAGACGACCTGAAAATGCAAAAACCGCCCCAAACAGGCGGTTCATATCGTTATTTTTTAAACCATCAATAAATATTGAGCGGTAGGCTGCGATCACCCAGAATGATAGGATCGGCAGCCACAATACCATCATTGACAATGACTGATGTAGTCTTGACGGAGCCGGTGACGGCATTGAGGTGTCCCCATATATAGACCAGCCCTATCGGAGAGGGTTGAATTCTGGTCGGTTTGCCCATCAATGCAATTACTTCTCTTTCACTCATGCCCTGCCTGATTTGTCGGGCATTGTTCCAGCTGAAATTATTACCGAAACAGCCTGCCAATGTGACGGAAACAAGGGCAGCCAAAAACAACTTCTTCATTTATTATTCCTTTTATCATACAACAGTGTCGATTATGACATTATGCTTTAATGGCAATGCAATTGCAACCAACCGTCATAGCCGATGGCTTGCCGATATAAACAGGCGTATAGTTTGAGATATTGCAAACTCATCATCACCATCCAAGGAGTCCAAACCATGAGACCTGTTTTGTTTGCCGCGCTGATTTCCTGTTTTTCCGTTGCTGCCTATGCGGCCTGTACCGACAGCCAGCAGCAGTGTGTGATTTATAAAAACGGTAATGTCGCGGCTGAAGGCGGCTGTACGGTCAACAAGTGTCAGAATGCCGATGCGCAGGTGTTGAAATGGAAGCTGAAAAACGGTAAAGGCGTAACCGTGGAAATCGGGAAAAACGGCAAGGTTTTGGTGAACAAAAAACCGGGAGCGAAGGCGAGCAACAGCAACGCGGCGGGCATGGGCTTGACGTGTTATGCCGCCGATGCGGACAAGCGTGAACAATTCTGTTCGACCAATTATTAATACAGGATTGGCATGAAAAAGGTCGTCTGAAACCTGAATCGGTTTTCAACGACCTTTTGTTTGAGCGTATCGTTATTAGCGTTTGACGCCGCTGAGCCTTGCCCAGCCTTCGTCGATTTCGGCGGGTTCGATGTCGAACCATTGACGGTAAATGCCGCTGAGTTCTTCGACTTGTTCGTCCAGCAAACCGGACAACACGATGCGGCCGCCTTGTTTGGTGCGGGCGGCGAGCATTTCGCCGAGCATGCGCAGGGGGTTGGCGAGGATGTTTGCGACGACGATGTCGAATTGTCCTTGCGGCAAACCGTCGGGCAGGTAGAACTGTGCATCGACGTGGTTTTGTGCGGCGTTGTCCTTGCTGGCGCGGATGGCTTGTTCGTCAATATCGACGCCGACGGCAGAACCTGCGCCGAGCTTGAGGGCGGCGATGGTCAGGATGCCTGAGCCGCAGCCGTAGTCGAGGACGCTTTCGCCGCCTTTGAGTTGTGTGTCCAGCCACTTGAGGCAGAGGCGGGTGGTCGGATGGCTGCCAGTACCGAAGGCAAGGCCGGGGTCGAGCTGGAGGTTGACGGCGTTGCTGTTGGGCGCTTCGTGCCAAGAGGGGGTAATCCACAGGCGTTCGGAAATTTGGATGGGGTCGAACTGCGCTTGGGTCAGGCGCACCCAGTCTTGGTCGGCGAGAATTTCGCTGGTGTATGCCAAGTCTTTCAGTCCGCATGCTTGGCTGGCGGCTTGAATCATGGCTGCGGCATCGTCGTTTTCGCCGAACAAGGCGATGACTTTGCTTTGCTGCCAGATTTGCTCGGTCGGCATACCGGGTTCGCCGAAGATGGCTTGTTCGTTTTCGGTGCCTGCGTAGGCGTCTTCGATGGCGGCGGAGAGTGCGCCGTGTTCCATCAGGGCGTCAGCGAGGCGTTCGGCGACGGCGTCGTTGACGTTGATGGTGATTTGTTGATAGGACATGGTGGGCTTTCTCGGTGGGGTCGTCTGAAATTAGGAAATGGCGGTCAAATACGCGATGTTGGTCGGTTGCGGTATGTTTGGACTATGGGTGTAACAGCGGACCACTTACTTCGGATTGAATCGTTTTTCTGCCTGAACACGGATTCTTTATTGCACCGAAATGGCGGCAGATAGGTTGATTCAATCATATAGCAAACATACTTAACTTTAAACACAGCATGTCATCAAATTCCGTCATTCCCGCGCAGGCGGGAATCCATCGTAAAACTTGAGAAACCTTGATTTGAAAAACAGTTTCTGAATTTCAAAAATGGATTCCTGCCGTAGCCTGTCCTCGCGTAGGCGGGGGTGGGAATGACGGCAATCGGTAAGTTGCGTATCGAAAATAAAGTCATTTAGCTATATTCTAGGCTTGTCGGCAATCGCGGCTGTACCCCCGAAGTCAGGTTGCAATCTGTCTGAAAAAAGGTCGTCTGAAAGCCATGCGGTTTTTCAGACGACCTTCGACTATCCAAGCGGGACGGTTTTATTTGTCCTGTTTGGCTTTGCGTTCTTCCAGCCAGTGTTCCAGATAGTGGATGCTGACGCCGCCTTTTTCAAAACCGGGGTCGCTGAACAAATCGCGGTGCAGCGGTGTATTGGTTTTGATGCCGGTTACGGCAAGTTCGGCGAGGGCGACGCGCATTTTTGCCATTGCCTGCTCGCGGGTTTTACCGATGACGCAGACTTTGCCGATCAGGCTGTCGTAGTATGGCGGGATGCGGTAGCCTTGGTAAATATGGCTGTCCACGCGGATGCCGAAGCCGCCGGGCAGGTGGCAGCTTTCAATCAGGCCTGGGCTGGGGATGAAGTTGTACGGGTCTTCGGCATTGATGCGGCACTCGAAAGCATGGCCTTCGATGTGGATGTCTTTTTGCTTGTATTGCAAAGGCAGGCCGCCGGCAATGCGGATTTGTTCCTGTACGATGTCCACGCCGGTAATCAGTTCGGTAACGGGATGTTCGACTTGGACGCGGGTGTTCATTTCGATAAAGAAGAACTCGCCGTTTTCATACAGGAATTCAAACGTACCTGCGCCACGGTAGCCGATACGTTTGCAGGCGTCGGTACAGGCTTTGCCGATTTTTTCGCGGGCTTTTTCGTCGATGAAGGGAGCGGGTGCTTCTTCGATGACTTTTTGGTGGCGGCGCTGCATGGAGCAATCGCGCTCGGCAAGGTAGATAGCGTTGCCGTGTTCGTCGGCGAGCACTTGAATTTCGACGTGGCGCGGGCGTTGCAGGTAACGTTCCATATAGACCATCGGGTTGCCGAACGCCGCGCCTGCTTCGGCTTTAGTCATTTCGACGGATTTGATGAGGTCTTCTTTTTTCTCGACCACGCGCATACCGCGTCCGCCGCCGCCGCCCGATGCTTTGATAATCACGGGATAACCGACTTTATCGGCGGTTTTGAGAATTTCGGCGGGATCGTCCGACAGAGCGCCGTCCGAACCGGGAACGCAAGGCACGCCCGCTTCAATCATCGCGTGTTTCGCGGAAACTTTGTCGCCCATCAGGCGGATGGTTTCGGCGCGTGGGCCGATGAAGATGAAGCCGGATTGTTCGACTTGTTCGGCAAAATTGGCGTTTTCGGCAAGGAAGCCGTAGCCCGGGTGGATGGCATCCGCGCCGGTTACTTCAGCAGCGGCAATGATGGCGGGAATATTGAGATAGCTTTGTGCGGAAGCGGCAGGACCGATGCACACGGATTCGTCGGCAAGTTTGACGTGCAGACTGTCTTTATCGGCTTCGGAATGCACGGCGACGGTGGCGATGCCCATTTCACGGCAGGCACGCAGGACGCGCAGCGCGATTTCGCCTCGGTTGGCGATTAATACTTTTTTCAGCATGATGACCTTTCCTGTGGTTTCAGACGACCTGCTTGTTACCTTTTGCCCAATGCATTGCGGATTTTTTCATCGGTCTTGTATTGGCTCAACGCGTACACCGCCCACATGGCGGCAGGAATCCAGCCGATTAAGGTGAATTGGAGAATCAGGCAGATGATGCCCGCAATCGGACGGCCGATGGTGAAGAATACAGCAAAGGGCAGGAAGATGGCTAACAGCAGGCGCATGGTGGAAATCCTGAGTTGGAAAGCATTTCAGACGACCTCCACGCAATCCGGAAGGTCGTCTGAAAACGAATTATTCGATGATGAAGAGCGGCTCGCCAAATTCCACAGGCGTACCGTTTTCCACCAGAATTTCTTTAACCGTGCCGGATTTCTCGGCTTCGATTTCGTTCATCAACTTCATCGCTTCGATGATACACAGCGTATCGCCGGCTTTGACTTGCTGACCAACTTCGACGAAGGCGGCGGCATTCGGGCCGGGCGCGCGGTAGAACGTACCGACCATAGGCGATTTTTGCGCGTTGGACAGGTCGCGGGCGGCTGGGGCTGCGGGAGCTGCTGCTGCGGCAGGCGCGGCGGCGGGTGCAGGGGCAGGCACCGCAACTTGGGCGGGTGCTGCATAAACGGGAGCCGGAGCGGCGGTGGCGCGGGTGATGCGGACTTTTTCCTCGCCTTCGGTCACTTCGATTTCGGCGATACCTGATTCTTCTACTAAATCAATCAGTTTTTTTAACTTGCGCAAATCCATTTTCGTTCCTTTACGATACGGCCAAAATGTCGTGAAGCGGCCGTGTTTGTTGCGTGATATTTCAGAAAACAACCGGCCTGCGGCAACGGCGCAAGCCGGACGGTATTGGGTTGCATAAAGGGCATTCTCAGGAGCAGAAACCCCGTAAATGAATTTGACTATTTTCCCGAACTTGCCGACAAATGTCTAGCAAAATCTCGAAAAAAGGCGGTTTTTGAACAAAACGGGCAAATTCGGAGATTTCGCCCGAATGCGTATTTTTTCAATGAGTGTTTATTCTAATTTGTTGGTTTATGAAGGGAAAAGGTCGTCTGAAAAAAGCCAAAGTGCGTATAATGACCGCCTGACAAAATTTGTAAGCATCAAAATAAGATTATGGACATTTCCGATTTCGATTTTACCCTGCCCGACCGATTAATTGCCCAGCATCCGCCCGAAGTGCGCGGCAGCAGCCGTCTTTTGGTCGCGCTGCCCGATATGCCGCTGCAAGACCGCGTGTTCGGCGATTTGCCTGATTATATTGAGGCGGGCGACGTTTTAGTGTTCAACAACACCAAAGTCATGAAAGCGCGGCTGTTCGGGCAAAAAGAGAGCGGCGGAAAAATCGAGGCATTGATAGAGCGCGTTTTGGACAACCACACCGCGCTGGCGCACATCCGCTCGTCCAAATCGCCCAAACCCGGCACGAAGCTGATTTTTGAAGGCGATATTTGTGCCGTCATGGTGGAGCGTGCGGACGAACTGTTTTGCCTGCGCTTTGAAGGCGGGCAAACCGTTTACGAGCTTCTGGAGCAAAACGGCCATTTGCCGCTGCCGCCTTATATCGAACGCGCTGCCGGCGCGGATGATGACACGCGCTATCAAACCGTCTATGCCAAACATCAGGGCGCGGTCGCGGCGCCGACGGCAGGTTTGCATTTTACGGACGAGCTTTTAGGTCGTCTGAAAGCCAAAGGCGTGGAAACAGCGGAAGTCACCCTGCACGTCGGCGCGGGAACGTTCCAGCCCGTGCGCGTGGACAAAATCGAAGAACACAAAATGCACAGCGAATGGTTTGACGTACCACCCAAAACCGTCGCCACCATCGAAGCCGCCCATGCGCGCGGAAACAAAGTTTGGGCAGTCGGCACCACTTCCATGCGCGCCCTCGAATCCGCCGCGCGCGAAACAGGTCGTCTGAAAGCGGGACAGGGTGACACCGATATTTTCATCACGCCGGGCTACCGCTTCCGCGTCATCGACCGCCTGATTACCAATTTCCACCTGCCCAAATCCACGCTTCTGATGCTCGTCAGCGCGTTTTCGGGCATGGAACACATCCGCGCGGTGTACCGCCATGCGGTCGAACATGAATACCGGTTTTTCAGCTATGGGGACGCGATGGTTTTGGGGCATTCGGAACCTTAAAAACATCTGAAGAAAAACGTCGTCTGAAAACGATTCAGACGACGTTTTTTTGGGAAGGTTTATAAAGTGGGCAATCTGCAATACATAAAAACCGATTATGCCCAATCCGCCCCACCCTATTCATACATGCGATTCAAACCTCTGCCGGTTGAAAACCAAATCAAATTCATAGCCTTCCAGCACTTCCCTGATTTGCTTGACTTCTTCAGGCATCAGCACGACTTCTGTATATTGTGAAATATATTCGGCAAAATCAGAGTCTTCCGTAACATTGTCCGGCATCATGGTTTGAAATTGGCAATTACCCGGAAAAACCACCACCGAAGAAAACGCCCGCGTCGGCAGGTGGAGCTTCTCGGACAAAATCCGAATGTATTGCTGGTTTTTCAACAAAGGGTTGGGGAACAGCGTCTTGCTTTTGTGAAACTTCTGCGTCCACATCCCATTGCCGTCGTCGCCCCAAATCCTGCCCTGATAATTCGGCGTGGCAACCACGAAAATCCCGAAACAGGACACATAAACATAATCGATCTGTTCATGCTGCCCGTCCCGATAAATATCCAAGCCGCGAAACTCATGATAGACAGATTCGTCCAAGCTGCAATCCGCACGGACATTGACGGCGAAACGGCTGATAAATTGTTTGACAGGCGTATTTTTAGACAGGCAGGTTGCCAGCACAAATGCCGCTGCACAGCCCGTCAGCACAAGACCGCCCGAAGACAGAAAGTCGGTATCCATAAATGATATTTTCCCGCAAATACTGCCGCTCCTGCATGAACAGCACTCCCCATACCCCATACAGACGGCAAAAATGTTATTTTTTATAATGTATTAGCTTATTTATAATGCTAATGTAATTTTTTTATGATTATAACGCAATTTATATTATTTACAATAAAAAATACCGTTTGTATAAAATTTACACCGCTTATCATTTTTTGAATCAGTCATTCTTCAGACTGACATTGCCTGACCGTTTCCATCCCTTCACTTTCCAAATCCAAAAAATCTCCTGATTATTCAATCTCAAGCATTCATCATAAATTAATCCGAAACCGACGCGCAAATCTCCAAAAACCCAATCCCGCTACAAAAATAATCTGTGACATCAATCCGCCACACCTCTTTAAGTGTCGGCAAAATATCACACTCCCCGACAGCCCTTCCCTGCCTCTGTTTTCAGACGACCCCAATAATATTTCGAACCTCCCGACACAGTTCCCAAATACGACACCGCCGATAACACTTTGTATAGAAATAGTTTCTTTAGTTTTTATAAACACAAAAATAAAATGAGAACCTTTATCCACATTCCAAAAACATATTTACCCGATTCGGTTACTGTCTCAAAAGACGGCGAAACAACAATTATTTACGATAAATTTTAACGGACATACTCCTTTTTCACGCTGCTTGCTTTATACTTACCCGATATAAACGGTTGAATTTACGGATAAACGCAAAAAGAATCAAACTCATTTTGCCCTACCGTTTCAGCCCCTAAAAACCAATCTTACTGATAAAGAAAGCCTCACTATGGAAACCAAACGTCTCTCTTCCCTTCTCAAACTCATCGCCAACCCCGACCGCATGACCATTTTGTTCATGCTGATGGACAGCGAACGCAGCATCGCCGAATTATCCGAAGCGCTCGGACAGCCTGCGACCGCCGTTTCCAACCATCTCGCGCGCCTGCGTTCCGAAGGTCTGATCGATTTCACCCGCTACCACCGCATCATCGAATACCGGCTGGTATCCGAAGAAGCCGCCGTCATCCTCGATACGTTGCGCAATTTGGAAAACCGTAAAGCCGCCTAAAGGCTGTTGAGCCTTGTTTTCTCAAACGGATTTTTGTTTCAAAACCGGCAGCCGCCAAAATCCCCTGATGTTACAATAGCGTCCCGTTTACCCAACAAAAGCGGTTTTCATGAACCGCTTTTGTTTTGTCCTTATTTTGCCCGAAAAGCCCAAAACGCTTTTCAGACGACCCTCACACACGGAATCCGCATGAAAATCACCACTTGGAACGTCAATTCCCTCAACGTGCGCCTGCCGCAGGTGCAAAACTGGCTTGCCGACCATCAGCCCGATATCCTCGTCTTGCAAGAACTCAAGCTCGACCAAGACAAATTTCCTGCTGCCGCCCTGCAAATGATGGGCTGGCACAGCGTTTGGAGCGGACAAAAAACCTACAACGGCGTCGCCATCATCAGCCGCAGCGAACCGCAAGACGTGCACGTCGGCCTGCCTACCCTGCCCGACGACCCACAACGCCGCGTCATCTCCGCAACCGTCAACGGCGTGCGCGTCATCAATGTCTATTGCGTCAACGGCGAAGCCCTCGACAGCCCGAAATTCCAATATAAAGAACAATGGTTTGCCGCATTGACTGAATTTGTCCGCGACGAAATGACCCACCACGAAAAACTGGTCTTGCTCGGCGACTTCAATATCGCGCCTGCCGATGCCGACTGCTACGATCCTGAAAAATGGCATGAAAAAATCCACTGCTCATCCATCGAGAGACAGTGGTTCAAAAATCTGTTGAATCTGGGCTTGACCGACAGCCTGCGCCAAATCCACCCTGAAGGCGCGTTTTACACTTGGTTTGACTATCGCGGCGCAATGTTCCAACGCAAACTCGGACTGCGCATCGACCACCAGCTCATCAGCCCCGCCCTGTCTGCCGTATTGAAAGACGTTTATGTCGATTTGGACGCGCGCGCGCAAGAACGCCCCAGCGACCATGCGCCGGTCGTGGCTGAATTTGATTTGTAAGGCGCAATCTTTAAAAAAGGTCGTCTGAAAACTTCATTTTTAGGTTTTCAGACGACCTTTTGCTATTCGCTTCTGACTCGAAGCCGACTCTATAGTGGATTAACTTTAAATCAGGACAAGGCGACAAAGCCGCAGACAGTACAGATAGCAACGCCGTACTGGTTTAAAGTTAATCCACTATAGCTTGCTGCTATTCCAACGTTCCACCCACTATCCGCGCACTCAACGCTTCTTTCAAAGGCAAAGCGTTCAAGCGTTGCAAGGTCGTCTGAAATTCGGCGAACGGTATCGGTTCCGAACCGAAACGATGCATATGCAGGGTATCTTGCTGACAGTCAATCAACTCGATGCCCAATCCGGCAAGAAACGGGACGGCTCGCGCGAAGGCGATTTTGGAGGCATCCGGCTCAAGGGCGAACATGGATTCTCCGTAAAACACCCGTCCGATTTGTACGCCGTAAAAGCCGCCCGCCAGTTTCAGACGACCTGTTTCATCGGGATAGAAACATTCAAACGAATGCGCGTGCCCCAAGCGGTGCAGCTCGGTATAAGCGGCTTGGAATTCGGGAACAATCCATGTGCCGTCCTGACCGGGGCGCGGAAAGGCGGCGCAATGCGCAATGACAGTTTCGAAACATTGGTTGACCGTTACCAGATAGGGTTTGTTGCGCAAGGTTTTCGCCAACGAACGCCCGATATGCAGATTTTCAGGCACGATGACGGCGCGCGGATCTATGGTATGCCAAAAAAACCAGCCGTCTTCGCTGAACCACGGGAAAATCCCCTGCCGATACGCCGACAGCAGCCGTCCCGTGTCCAAATCGCGGCTGATACCGACTACGCCGTCGCACTCTTCCAGCGCGTAAAACGGATCGGGGAAAGTGTAATCATTAGGGTAAAGCAAGGGGATACTCATTAAAAATCCTAAGGTATAGTGGATTCACTTTAAACCGGTACGACGTTACCTCGCCTTGTCCTGATTTAAATTTAATCCACTATATTATTCTGATTTGCAGCGGCATGATGTTCATGTTTCGCAAAAAATTTCAGACGACCCCAAATTCTCATCCGAGGTCGTCTGAACATCAAACATCTTTTAAAACGGGAATCAGCGTTTGCTCTTCGCTTGGCACTCGCCGCACACGCCGTACATATAAAGCGCATGGTCAACGATGCGGTAGCCGTTTTCTTCCGCGATTTTGTCTTGCAAGGCCTCGATTTCGGGATTGTGGAATTCCGTTACCTCGCCGCATTTCACGCAGACGATATGGTCGTGGTGGTCGCCTTTGTCCAATTCGTAAACCGCCTTGCCGGTTTCAAAATGGTGGCGCTGCAAAATGCCTGCCTGCTCGAACTGGGTCAACACGCGGTAAATCGTCGCTACGCCGATTTCCACACCCTCTTCCAGCAAAATACGGTACACATCTTCGGCACTCAAATGCTCTTCAGCATGCGACTCGAACAAATCCAAGATTTTCAAACGCGGACCGGTAACCTTCAAACCGCTGTCTTTCAATTGCGCAATATTGCTGAATTTTTCCATAATATTCAATATCCCTGTGAAGTAATAGACGTTATAATACGCAATTTCAGCCCGCTTGCCCACTATTACGCCATAGCGGTTTGCAATAAAACCACAAGTTTTGTTTGCATACAAACGATAGCCGGCTGAAATTATAATCAAAGAGATGATTATCGTTTGCTTTTTCAAAAAATTCAAGCAATGATACCCTTCCACCCGAATTCGAACAGAAAGGCATATCCGTGAACAAACCCCTCTGTCTTGCCCTCGCCGCCCTCATCGGACTTTCCGCATGCAGCGCCGAACGCGTTTCCCTGTTCCCCTCTTACAAACTCAAAGTCATCCAAGGCAACGAGCTTGATCCCCGCGCCGTCGTCTCCCTCCAAGCAGGCATGAGCCGCGACCAAGTCCAACTCCTGCTCGGCACCCCGCTGCTGCGCGACGCATTCCATGCCGACCGCTGGGACTACACCTTCAATACCAGCCGCAACGGCATCATCAAAGACCGCAGCAACCTCACCGTTTATTTTGAAAACGACGTCCTTGTCCGCGCAGAAGGCGATGCCATCCAAAAATCCATCGAAACCCTCCAAGCCGAACAAAAAGCAGCCCAAACTGCACAATAATCATTAAGGAAACCGCATGAGCGCATTGAAAATCGCCATCGCCGGCGTCAACGGCCGCATGGGGCGCGTATTGGTTGAAGCCGTCAACAACCATCCCGACACCGTCCTCTCCGGCGCACTCGAACATTCAGGCTCTGAAGTCTTAGGCTTGGATGCAGGCTTCGCCTCCGGCATCAAAACCGGCATCGCCATTTCAGACGACGTTGATACCGTCCTCGCCCAAAGCGACGTACTCATCGACTTCACCCGCCCCGAGCCGACCCTCAAACACCTGCAAAAATGCGTTGAAAAAGGCGTCAACATCATCATCGGCACCACCGGTTTCGACGACGCAGGCAAAGCCGCCATCCGAGCCGCAGGCGAAAAAACAGGCATCGTCTTCGCCGCCAACTTCAGCGTCGGCGTCAACCTCACCTTCCACATCCTCGACACCGTCGCCCGCGTCCTCAACGAAGGCTACGATATCGAAATCATCGAAGGCCACCACCGCCACAAAGTCGACGCCCCCAGCGGCACCGCCCTGCGCATGGGCGAAGTCATCGCCGACGCGCTCGGCCGCGACCTCAAACAATGCGCCGTTTACGGCCGCGAAGGCCACACC
>CAUSKT010000050.1:0-17328 GCA_963532335.1 uncultured Neisseria sp.
GAGCGCCTGAATAGGCTTTTATGAGTGTCCAAGATTTGGGGGCCAGTTCAAACCAAGTCGGCGTTTTCAGACGACCTTTTATCATTACTGAGCATTATCCAAATCTACGGCTGTTTCAAATACAAAACCTCAATCCGTCATAAGATTTATTGAGCTATCCTTTTGGATACTCGAGAAGGAATAGAGACTTTCTCCCCTGTTTTATTTATTTGGGAGAGGTATTTTTTATAAAATATTTTCGCATTCCGTTTATCTTTTGAATCCCAATACGCATCTGCAAGATTTAAGTATGCAACAGTTCTATCTGGAAATGCCTTAATAATTTTATGTAAGAGATATATTGCAGACTGATGATACTCCTGATTATTAAGATAAAATGCTATATTATTGTAAGTTGTAATATTTTTTTGATTAATCGGGTATCTGCCAAGATACCAATCCATTCTACTTTTATCTATATCAAAACCCGAGTGGTCTTTGACATATTCTTCTAAATCGTCCAATGTATTTTCAAGTGCATAAAAAGTTCTACATTTCTCACCATGCATCTTTAAAACAGTCTGTCTATCATAATCTTTTATGGGTTTATGGATATTTTTTCTGCACTCTAAAGATTTAACGTCAAAATCTTCCTTATACAGACTAATCGTTTTTAATTTATCTAAAATTAATAACTCCCCATTTCTTTTTATGTAATATTCTTCATAAAACCTTCCGCCAAAATCATCAACCGTAACGACAATAAAATCGCCCTCCTCATAAGACGTAATATTTTCCTTCTTTACGTCACTAAAAAAATTATTTATTTCAATCGATTGCTTTTTATCTCCAATTGGTTCGTAATTATTGGCGTTTACTGACACAGAAAACAACAATATGAATAAATACAAACCGATTTTTTTCATTTTCTTTTACTCTTTCTAAATCCACAAAATACAGCAATAAAGACAAACAAAGAAGATTGATGGTTTTTACTGCAACTGAGCAGCCCGAATCTCAGGAAAAAGGCGGAACAGACAAATCAAATTGCTTCAATAAACCGACGGTTTCGTAAACGGGCAGTCCCATCACGCCGGTAAAGCTGCCCTGCAAATGTTCGACAAACACGCCGCCCAAGCCTTGGATTCCGTAGGCTCCTGCTTTATCCATCGGTTCGCCGCTTTGGATGTAGGCGGAGATTTCGTCAGGGGATAAGGTTTTGAAACGCACATCGCTGGTTTGTAAGACGCTGCGCGCTTTGCCTTGCCAATAAACGCATACGGCGGTCAGCACTTGATGGGTTTGTCCTGACAACTGCTCAAGCATTGCGGCGGCATGCTCTTGGGTTTCGGGTTTGCCGAGGATATGGTTTTGATAGGCAACGGTAGTATCGGCGGTCAGAATGGGAAATTCGGGCGGCGTATCATGTTGTGCAAACCATTGGGCGACGGCGGCAGCGTTCTTTTCGTTCGCCATACGCTGAACATAATCGGCGGCATTTTCGTCAGGAAATGGCGTTTCATCGATATCGGCGGGAATACGCCGAATTTGGTAGCCTAAGTTTTCAAGGATTTCGCGGCGGCGCGGGCTGCCGGAGGCAAGATAAAGTGTCTGCATAAGTTTTCAGATATTTGAGATACGGATTTTGGGGATTTAATCGATAAGGCAGAGAGGCATACAGAAAGGTCGTCTGAAAATTTTCAGACGACCTTTCCAATCGTTAATCGTGTTGATCCAATTGATAAATTTGGGCAACGGCATCGACCAGATTGCTGTTTTCCGAGCCTGCCTTATTGAGGGTTTGAGTGGGAGAGTGGAGGAGTTTGTTGGTCAATTGGATGGAGAGCCGCTCCAATACCTCTTCCGCCGATGCGCCTTTGGCAAGCTGTTTCATCGCATTTTCCAAAACCTGCCTGCGGGCGCGTTCGCCTTCGTCACGCAGGGCGCGGATAAGGGGGACGCTTTGGCGGCTTTGTTGTTGGCGGACAAACTCACCGACCTTTTTCTCCACCATAGCTTCGGCTTCGGCAGCCGCTTTTTGGCGGGCCTCCTTGCCGTTTTGGACGATGCCCATCATGTCATCAACAGTGTAGAGATAAGCGTCGCCCAGTTCCCCCACTTCGGCTTCGATATCGCGCGGAACGGCAAGGTCAAGCAGGAACATGGGCATATTGAGACGTAGACGCAATGCACGTTCCACCATGCCTTTGCCGACCAATGGGAGCTGGCTGGCGGTAGAGGAAACGACGACATCGTATTCGTGCAAAATGTCGGGCAACTCTGTCAGCAGGCAAGGCTCGGCATTCAGTCCGAGTTTGTCGCACAACTCTTGGGCGCGCGGCAGGGTACGGTTGGCAACAGTAATGAGTTTGGGACTTTTGGCGGCGAAATAGGTGGCGACCAATTCAATCATTTCGCCCGCGCCGATAAATAGAACGTTCAGATCGCCGATATCGGGAAAAATCTGTTCGGCAAGCTTGACGGATGCGGAAGCCATCGAAACGGAATTCTCGCCGACGGCAGTGTCGGTACGCACCTCTTTGGCAACGGCAAACGTTTTTTGAAACAATGCGTTGAGGTTGGTATTGATGCTTTCTTGTTCTTGGGCGACACGCACGGCATCTTTAATCTGTCCCAAAATCTGCGGCTCGCCCAATACCATAGAATCCAATCCGCAGGCAACGCGGAAAGCGTGGCGGATGGTTTCGTTGTTGTCCAAGGTATAAAGATAGGGGCGGATTTCTTCGGCAGGCAGGTTGTGGTATTGCGCCAGCCATTCGATGATTTGCTCGGTTTCGCCGACGCAGTAAAGCTCGGTGCGGTTGCAGGTCGATAGAATTACTGCCTCCTTCGCTGCTTTGCTTCGAGCAAGGTTGCGGACGGCTTCGGGCAGGCTTGCTGCGGTGAATGCCAGCTTCTCGCGTATACTCAAAGGCGCAGTTTGGTGGTTGAGTCCGACGGCGGTAAGTTGCATGGGATAGGGGGGAGAGATGGTATGTGTCGGCGGGTATTATAGCTTAACTTGACTTTGAAATGAATGTGTTGGCTTCCAAACAAACAGTGCGATTGGCAAAATTTAGATTACCCGGGGTCGTCTGAAAACATCAGATTCATATAACGAAATCATCTTTAAATCGAACAAACCATTCTTTCCCATTTTCAGACGACCTGATTAAAGTAGCTCCAAACTGAGAATAAGGAGCACCCTATGACTACCACCGCCGACCCGCGCGCCAAGCTACCCGACACCCCGCTTTCCGGCAACGAAGCCCTGAAAGACCGCAGCGACTATCTGCACGGTACCATCAAAGACGATTTGACCGACGACTTTACCGGCGGCTTTACCGCCGACAATTTCCAGCTCATCCGTTTCCACGGCATGTACGAGCAGGACAACCGCGACATTCGTGCCGAGCGTACCGATCAAAAACTCGAACCCTTAAAAAACATGATGTTGCGCTGCCGCTTGCCCGGCGGCATCATCACGCCGGCGCAGTGGCTGGGCATAGACGAATTTGCCGGCGACCACACCATTTACGGCTCCATCCGCCTGACCAACCGTCAAACCTTCCAATACCACGGCATTTTAAAAACCGATTTGAAGCTGGCGCACCAGTCCCTGCACAAACTCGGCCTCGATTCCATCGCCACCGCCAGCGACGTCAACCGCAACGTACTTTGCACCAGCAATCCCGTTCAAAGCCCGCTGCACCAAGAAGCCTACGAATGGGCAAAACGCATCAGTATGCACCTTCTGCCGCGCACTATGGCATATGCCGATGTCTGGCTGGACGGCGAAAAAGTGTTCACCACCGAACCGACCGAGCCGCGCAACAAAGAAATTGCCGACGACGTCGAACCGATTTTGGGCAAAACCTACCTGCCGCGCAAATTCAAAACCGCCGTCGTCATCCCGCCTGATAACGATGTGGACATCCATTCCAATGATTTAGGCTTTGTCGCCATCGAAGAAAACGGCAAACTTGTCGGCTTCAACGTCCTTGTCGGTGGCGGATTGTCCAGCGAACACGGCAACACCAAAACCTACCCCAACACCTCCTACGAATTCGGTTTCGTCCCCCTCGAATACACCCTCAACGCCGCCGAAGCCGTCGTCAGCACCCAACGCGACTGGGGCAACCGCAGCGACCGCAAAGCCGCGCGCACCCGCTATACCCTCCAGCGCGTCGGCGTCGAAGTGTTCAAAGAAGAAGTCGAAAAGCGCATGGGCATCAAGTTCGAACCCATCCGCCCCTATGTCTTCACCCATCGCGGAGACCACATCGGCTGGGTTAAAGGCCTCGAAGGCAACTGGCACTTGACCCTATTCATCGAAAACGGCCGCCTGCTCGACTACCCCGGCAGGCCGTTGAAAACCGGCGTGCGCGAAATCGCCAAAATCCACCCCGGCGACTTCCGTCTGACCGCCAACCAAAACCTCGTCGTTGCCAACGTTCCACCCGAACTGAAAGACACCATAGACAAAATCGCCAAAGAACACGGCTTAATCAGCAAATCCATCACCATCCAGCGCGAAAACTCGATGGCGTGCGTCGCCCTGCCGACCTGTCCGCTGGCGATGGCGGAGGCCGAACGCTTCCTGCCGTCGTTCTCCGACAAAATCGACGAAATGTTCGCCAAATACGGCTTGGAAGACGAATACATCGTCCTGCGCGTCACCGGCTGCCCCAACGGTTGCGGCCGCGCCATGCTCGCCGAAATCGGCTTGGTCGGCAAAGCCGTCGGCCGCTACAACCTCTACGCAGGCGGCAACCGCGAAGGCACCCGCATCCCGCGCCTGTTTAAAGAAAACATCACCGAACCCGAAATCCTCGAAATCGTGGACGGCTGGGTCGGCAACTGGGCGCAAAACCGCCTCGACGACGAAGGCTTCGGCGACTTTGCCGTCCGTACCGGCATCGTCAAACCCGTCCTCGATCCGCCGCGCGATTTTTGGGCTTGAAAACCTGTTGGCAGATTAAGAAACAAAGTTGGAAATCAAAAGGTCGTCTGAAAACCCGCAATGCTTGTTTTCAGACGACCTTTTGATTGTTTAAACCAACTTGTTAAATTATTTCGCAGCCTTAAACGCGTCGGTAACCTGTTTGGAAGCGTTCAGCAATTCTTGCGCGCCGCCAGCCGCCAAATAGGTTTCGGGAACGAGGTAAACCACCTGTCCTTTTTTCCATGCGGTCGTTTCGGCGACCAGCGGATTGTTCAACACATCTTTCGCCGCCTGTCCTTCTTCGCCGATGGCTGCGCCCCTGTCAAGGACAAACAGCCAGTCGGGATTTTTCTCTTTCAAGTATTCGAAGCTGACGGGCTGACCGTGGCTGCCTTCTTTGATGGCTTCATCAACGGCCGGAACGCCGATGTCTTTGTGCAGCCAGCCGCCCAGTCGTGAAGATGGTCCGAAGGCGGACAGTTTCCCGCCGTTGACCAAAATCACCAAACCTTTGCCTTTGCCTTGCGCTGCAGTTTTCGCGGCTTCAAAAGATGCGTCGATTTCCGCCTTCAGCTTGTCGGCTTCCGCCTGTTTGCCGAAGATTTGCGCCAGCGCGTCGATACGCTCTTTGGCACTGTCTTTGAGGTTGGCGGTATCGGCGGTCATTTCGATGGTCGGCGCAATGGCGTTCAACTTGTCAAACGCTTTGGCTGCGCGGCTGCCGATGATGATGAGCTGCGGTTTGTAGGCGTTGAGCGCTTCGTAATCCGGCTCGAACAGCGTACCGGCAGGTTTTGTCGTTTTGAAATATTCGTCCAAATAAGGCAGCAGGTTTTTGTCGATGGACAGACCGGTTTTCACGCCCAATTTGTTTAAAGTGTCGAGCATACCCAAATCGTAAACGGCGATACGTTCGGGATTTTGCGGCACTTTCGCGTCACCACGCGTCGTTTTGACGGTCAAGCCCGCGCCTTCGGTTTGGGCTGCGGAAGCGGTTTGGGCGTTTTGGTTTGAAGCGGAATCTTTCGGCGAACACGCACCCAAAGCAAGGGCGCAGCATACGGCTAAAGCAGTCAGACGTAACATGGATTCTCCAAGCAGATATAAAACGAAAATATGGAAAAGGCCGTTTGAACAAGAAAATTTAAAGGCTTCCAATCAGAAAGCCGAACGTTCAGACGACCTTTACGGTTTGATGTTACCAAATTAACCAATAACAATTATCGTTTATTTTATTAGATATAAAAGAGGCTGTCCATCGGTCTTTAAATGCGGTTGTCGGTCATCTCTCCGCCATCATTCATCAAACAACCAATCCCAACCTTTTCCCCAATGCCAAAATCGCCCTTCTATTCGATGGGGAGAACACTTTTTCCGCCGCTTCTTCAATACTGAACCATCCGTAAGCGACGTGTTCGTCGGGCTGCAAAACAATAGCCGCATCGCGCGGAATTTCGGCGGAAAAGATGTGTTCGCGGTTTTCGAACACGCCTTTCGGATAGCGGTGCCGCCAGTGGTGGTAGATTTCATAAACTGTGCTGTCGTACCAGTTGCAGAGCTGCCCGTCCGCAAGGCGGATGCCGGTTTCCTCCCAAACTTCGCGTTTGGCGGTTTCCTCTATGGTTTCGTCCGGCTCGATGCTGCCGGTTACCGACTGCCAAAAACCTGGCGGCGAAGTGCGTTCGATTAAAAGGATATTGCCGTCAGCATCATGCAGGACAACCAGCGCGGACACGGGATACTTCAAGGGCTTTGCCATCAATCGTCTCCGCCGGAATCCATCGCGGGATCGGATTTGGTATCGCTGCGCGCCTGCATTCCCGCCTTAATCATGGCGATGCTGCTCGGTGCCTGGCTTTCGTTCAGGATGCGGACTTCGCGCTGCGGATAAGGGAACTCGATGCCATGTTCGTTAAACTGCCGCCAAATATCCAGAAAAATCGCCGATTGCAGCGCGGCAAAACCGTTTTCCGGGTCTTTCACCCAATAAGTCGCGCGCAAATCGATACCGTTGTCGCCGAAATTGGTCACCACCGCCAAAGGCGCGGGATTATTGGAAACACGCGGCTGCGCGGCGGCTGCGCTTTTGATGATGTCGAGCGCCTTAATCAAATCGGAATGATAGGCAACCTGTATATTGAACGCCTGCTGCAATTCGCGGCTGGTATAGGATTCGTTGACCACCATCGAGGTAACGAACGTCTCGTTCGGAATCAGCGCCTCCGTACCGTTGGCATTGCGCAGCACAACGAAACGCGAGGTGATTTTGGTGACATAACCGGTAAAGTTGTTGACCGTCAAACGGTCGTTCATGCGGATGGAGCGGTCGCCTAAAATGATAAAACCGGAAATATAGTTGCTCGCCACTTTTTGCAGGCCGAAACCGATACCGACACCCAACGCACCGCCGAACACCGACAATACCGTCAAATCAATCCCCACCAGCGGCAACGCAATCAATACCGCCAACACCATCATCACCGTTTTGACGACTTTGGACAAAATCATGCTCAGATTGGTATCCAAGCTACTCTTCTCCAAATGTCCGCCGATAACTCGAGCCAGCCATGACGCGCCTATCATCAGGAGGCCGACCCACAAAATCCCGTTCAGAATCGTCAACAGGCTGAGCCTGCCCGAACCGACCGAGAAACTGATGCCGTCCAGTACCTCCAAAATCTTATCGTCCAAACCCGACAGCCAAAGCACGAACCCTATCCACAAAACCATGGACACCGCCCGCTCCAGCCAGTCGGTCAGTTTGTTTTGCGGCAAAGCAGCATGAACCACCGCCACGCTGACCCGAATCAGAATCATCCAGCGCGCCGCCAAAATCAGCAGATGCAGCCATACCGCGCGAAATTCCGTCAGATTGCAGACAAACAAAGCCGCCGCGCCGAAAATCATCATCAGCACCGGCCACAAAATCCGTCTGCCGATATGCCGCAAAAGCGCGAAGCTGCCGTGTTCCGAAAAGAAATAACGGTCGTTGAGGCGGTTTGACAGCCAAAACGCCGCCACCATCAGCATCAAGACACCGACCAGCTCTATCCAGCCCGAAACCTGTCCGAAGTTGCGCTCCACCAAGCTCGATGTAAACGCCTGACGCGCAAACAAATCATGCAAAATACTGTCCATCCGCCCTGTTTTTTATTAAAAATCAAAGCTGAGATTATATAGCAGCCATTAAATTCCGCCACATCTGTTTACCCCCGGGGTCGTCTGAAAAACATCGCAGCTTCCAATCAAGTATGAGCCATTCCGCAGCCCTACCCTCCCTGACACCAAACAAATTCAAAGCCGCTTCAAGCAGATAGCCGAAACCGTCCGGCTTTACCCTTGCCAAAGCCGTGCAAGAAAACTATAATCCCAAACTTCTCGAGTCGGAGTGTGGCGCAGTCTGGTAGCGCACTTGCATGGGGTGCAAGGGGTCGAAGGTTCGAATCCTTTCACTCCGACCAAAAATTCAACAGCCCGGTCATTTTTGACCGGGCTGTTTTTTTGCCTTGACTGTCTCAAATCTTATATCTCAAGCGTTTCAATCAAAAGGTCGTCTGAAAACCCCGAATCCGAGTTTTCAGACGACCTTTTTATTATCCGCAAAGCTTACAGATAGAATTTTTCAACCACTTTCAAATTGTCGTCCAATTTGTACACCAGCGGCTGACCGGTCGGGATTTCCAAGCCCATGATGTCTTCGTCGGAAATGCCTTCGATGTGTTTGGCCAATGCGCGCAGGGAGTTGCCGTGTGCGGCGACCAGGACGCGTTTGCCGCTCAGAAGCGCGGGGGCGATTTGGTCTTCCCAGAACGGCAGTACGCGCTCCAAAGTGACTTTCAGGTTTTCGCCGTCGGGGATAACATCGGCGGGCAGGTTGGCATAGCGGCGGTCGTTGTGCGCGGAGAACGGGTCTTTCGGATCGAGCAGCGGCGGCAGGGTGTCGTAGCTGCGGCGCCAGATGTGGACTTGCTCGTCACCGTATTTTTCGGCGGTTTGTTTTTTATCCAAACCTTGCAGTTGGCCGTAGTGGCGTTCGTTCAGCCTCCAGCTTTTGATTTGCGGCACGAACAGTTGGTCGGATTCTTCCAAAACGATGTTGCAGGTTTTAATCGCGCGGGTCAGGACAGAAGTGAAGGCGATGTCGAACTCGTAGCCTTTTTCCTTCAGTTTTTTACCGGCGGCGGCGGCTTCGGCAAGCCCCTGCTCGCTCAGTTTCACATCGCGCCAGCCTGTAAACAGGTTTTTCGCGTTCCATTCGCTTTGTCCGTGGCGGATAAATACCAATTCCATGTCGTATGCTCCAATTTGAGGTCGGTAGAAGGGGCTATTTATAACATATTTCGGCTGCTTCTGCAGTCGGGGCAGGACTATGCTTGTTCTTTATCAAGACTTGCGGCGTATTGTTTTGCTGCCCACTCCCCTACCCTTGCAGTCGTAATGCCTCCAAACAAATTAAAGGTCGTCTGAAAACCCTGTTTCAAGTTTTCAGACGACCTTTTCAACCTGGCATCAAGACATTAAGACTCGACGGGGATGATGCCGATTTTTGCCTGCCATTTGCGCGGGGCGGTGGCGTGGATGGACTCGCCTTTGCTGTCCACGGCGACGGTTACGGGCATGTCTTTGACTTCAAACTCGTAAACTGCTTCCATGCCCAATTCGGGGAACGCCAAGACTTTGGAGGATTTGATGGCTTTTGCCACGAGGTATGCCGCGCCGCCGACTGCCATGAGGTACACGGCTTTGTTGTCGGCGATGGCTTCGCAGGTGGCTGCGCCGCGCTCGGATTTACCGATCATGCCCAAGAGGCCGGTTTGTTCGAGCATTTGGCGGGTGAATTTGTCCATGCGGGTGGCGGTGGTCGGGCCTGCCGGGCCGACTACTTCGTCGCCGACCGGATCGACGGGACCGACGTAGTAAATCAGGCGGTTGGTGAAATCGACGGGCAACTCTTCGCCTTTGTCGAGCATATCGACGAGACGTTTGTGCGCGGCATCGCGGCCGGTGAGGATTTTACCGTTCAGCAGCAATACGTCGCCGGTTTTCCAGCTGGCAACTTCTTCTTTGGTCAGTTTATCGACATCGATGCGTTTGCCGTTGTCGGGGCTGTAAGTCAAATCGGGCCAGTCTTCAACGCGTGGCGGGGTCAGTTCGACCGGACCTGATCCGTCCAATTCGAATTCGACGTGGCGGGTGGCGGCGCAGTTCGGAATCATGGCAATCGGTTTGGATGCGGCATGGGTCGGGTAATCGAGGATTTTGACGTCCAACACGGTAGTCAGCCCGCCCAAACCTTGTGCGCCGATGCCCAGCGCGTTGACTTTTTCAAAGAGTTCAAGGCGCAGGGCTTCGGTGGTGGACAATTCCGCGCCTGACGCGGCTTTTTCTTGCAACTCTTGAATGTCGATGTGGCTCATCAGGGATTCTTTTGCCATCAGTACGGCTTTTTCAGGCGTACCGCCGATGCCGATGCCCAAGATGCCGGGAGGACACCAGCCCGCGCCCATGGTCGGGATGGTTTTCAACACCCAATCGACGATGTTGTCGGAAGGATTGAGCATGGCGAGTTTGGATTTGTTTTCAGAGCCGCCGCCTTTTGCCGCGCAGGTTACTTCGACTTTATCGCCCGGCACGATGCTCATATGGATGACGGCAGGCGTGTTGTCTTTGGTGTTTTGACGCTTGCCGGCAGGGTCGGCGAGAACGGACGCGCGCAGGGTGTTGCCTTCCCAAGTGTAGGCGCGGCGTACGCCTTCGTTAACCATCTCTTCCACGCTCATGTCCGCATCCCATTGGACGTTCATGCCGACTTTGAGGAAAACGGTTGCGATACCGGTGTCTTGGCAGATGGGGCGGTTGTTTTCCGCACACATGCGGCTGTTGACCAAAATCTGCGTCATCGCATCTTTGGCGGCGGGATTTTCTTCCTTCTGCCACGCTTTATAGAGCGCGTCGATGTAGTCTTTCGGATGGTAATAGCTGATGAATTGGAAGGCATCGCAGATACTTTGGATAAAGTCTTCTTGCTTGATGACGGTCATGATTGTGTTCCTTTTCTCATGGTAGGGAGGGTTTGTTCACTTTTTATAGATGTCGTTTTTCAGACGACCTTAATCGGTGTAATAGTGCTGTCAATCGCTATGAGCGACAATATAATTTTTATAATTAATTGATTCTTATAGAACTTAATAACCTATCATTCCACTCGGATGATGATAACGGATATTGTCGGCAATTTTCACAGACAGAAATAAAACTACAAGCAAACCGATGATTCAAATCTTAAGGGGTCGTCTGAAAACTTCGGTTTCGTTACTGCGACTAAACCTACTAAAAAGATAAATTCAAAAATAAACAATTACTTTTCAAACAACCCTTCTTTCTTTTTTCCACCATACACAAATGTAAAAGCCGTGTCATTCTACCCATGATGATTTTTGATGGAAGTCAAACTTAGTTATTTTTCTGAAATTTTATAACACCATTTGCATTTGCTTACACTTCGCAAATTTATCTAATAAATACATAGATATATACTTTTATATCAATTACTTAATAATGATATTTACTCGTATTTCAAAACAGTTTTTAGCTCTTATTCCTTTATCGTACGTTTATTTTATCCTACAAAATAACAAGATGACGTAAAAGTCGTCTGAAAACTGCTGTTTTTTGTTCACAATCCGCCCCTACTCTGTCTTTCAAACTCCGCCATCATCAAAAAATCCAAATTCTGATACACTGATAAAAGACAGTCAGACATTGATTTATAAGATATTTCCCAAAAATATCCGCACTTTTAAAAATTTGTAATAAAAATACACACATCTGATTTCCCCTATCTCATTCCACAGGACACTACCATGAGTGAAAACTTGTTAACCCTGACCATAGACGGCCACGAGGTCAAAGCCTCTGCCGACTCGTCAATCATTCAGGCCTATGCCCGTGCCGGCAGCGCGATTACTGCCAACGTCGGCTGTATGGGGCAAGGCGTGTGCGGTTCGTGCCGCTGCATGATCCGCAAGAAAGGCGAGCGCGAGGTAACGACTGCGTTGGCGTGTGAAACCAAAGTCGAAGAAGGGATGCAGGTCAGCTTCTTGGACTACTTTATCCCCGAGCATATCCAGTATTACGACGTAAGCGAGGTCGGCGACGGCTGGAACTGGCTGGACGACGCCGCCAAAGCCTTCCCTGAAGCGCAACACTGTCGTCATTGCGGCGGCTGCAACCGCGCCTGCCCCAAAGGTTTGGAAGTGGAAAACGGCGTAGCGCAAGTGGTATCGGGCGATTTCGGCGCGGCTGCGCTGACCTTCGACCAATGCGTGATGTGCAACCTCTGCACCCTTTCCTGCCCCGAACACATCCGTCCGAACCACTTAGGCTTGTTCGCCCGCCGTATGAAAGCGGCGCGCACGCTGCGTCCGGTGGATTTGATGCGCCGCCTGCGCGAAATCGACAGCGGCAAAATGAAAGTCGAATTTGAAGAGGAGGCAATGTAATGGCGAACGAAATCCAAGGCATAGACTATGAAACCGCCCTTGCCAACCTGCGCGCTTCCTCATTGGAACTGCGCGGCGACCTGCCGGAAAAAAACGAATTGTTGAGTCAGTTTCACCCCGACTATCAGGCCAATGCGCGCGTCAAACTGCCCATCGGCCCGAACACGGGCGATTACTGCCATCCTGATTTGGCGAAACTGCTGATCAGTCATCCGCTGATTGACGACTATGATTTGTCGGGCGCGGAACATTTGAACACCGACGTGCTGGTTATCGGCGGCGGCGGTGCGGGTGCGGCAGCAGCGTTATCTGCGACCGAAGCAGGCGCGCGCGTGATTATGGCGAACAAGCTGCGTATCGGCGACAGCAATACCGTAATGGCAGAAGGCGGCATTCAGGCTGCTGTCGGCGCGGAAGACAGCTTACAGCAGCATTTTGACGACACCATCAAAGGCGGCCACAACGCAGGCAAAAAAGAATTGGTGGCGCAAATGGTTACCGACGCGCCGTCCGCCATCCGCTGGCTGATCGGCTTGGGCATGACTTTCGACCTTGCCAAAGGCGCAGACAGCAACGGCATGTTGAGCCGCAAACGTGCAGGCGGTACGACCGTGCCGCGCATCCTGAGCTACCGCGACTTTACCGGCCTCGAAATGATGCGCGTACTGCGCGAGGCGGTCGAACTCGACGAAAACATTACCCAGCTCAACCGCCACCCCGCCATCGAATTATTGTCGGACGAACACGGACGCTGCGTCGGCGCGATTTTGTACGATTTGGAAAAACGCTCTTTGGTATTGGTTCACGCCAAAGCCGTGGTCTTGGCAACCGGCGGCAGCGGACGGCTGCATTTGCAGGGTTTCGCCACTTCCAACCACTACGGCGCAACCGCCGACGGTCTGGTGATGGCATACCGCATCGGCGCGAAACTGCGCGACATCGATTCCTTCCAATACCATCCGACCGGCGTCGCCCATCCGCCGCACTTGGCGGGCGCGCTGATTTCCGAAGCCGTGCGTTCCGCAGGTACCAAACTGGTCAATGGTTTGGGCGAGCGTTTCGTTGACGAATTGCAGCCGCGCGACGTCGTTGCCGCCGCCATCTTGCGCGAGTGCCGCGAAGGCCGCGGCGTGGTGCGCGACGGACAGGTAGGCGTGTTCCTCGACACCCCGCGCCTGATTGAAAACGATCCCGACGTATTGAACCGTTTGGTTACGCTCGGCCACGTTGCCCACAAATGCGGCATCGACCCCGCTGTCGAACCTGTGATGATTCATCCGACCCTGCACTACCAAAACGGCGGCGTCGAAATCAACGGTGACGGCGCGACCTGCGTCGAAGGCCTCTATTGCGCTGGCGAAGTAACCGGCGGCATCCACGGCCGCAACCGCCTGATGGGCAACGCGCTTTTGGACATCATCAGCTTCGGCCGCCGCGCGGGTAAAGCCGCCGCCGGTTGCGGCCTGCCGCTGAAAAAAGTGCGCGGCGGTGTCGGCCACGTCCACGATCTGCAACGCGAAATGACCCGCGCCGGACTGACCAGCGACATCAAAGCCCCCGTTTTATACCCCGACTACGGCAAATTCGATTTGCGCGAACACGCCGGTTTGCAGGAGCAACAATCATGAACCAAGCCAATCAAAACTTACTGCACCCGTCCCGCCAAGTCGGCGCGGATTTGGCCGCGTGGCGCAAAGTCGGCGGCGGCGAAGGCCTGCTGGCGGCGCTTGCCGATCCTCAAAGCATCGTTTCCAAGCTGCAAGACGCCAACCTCTGCGGCATGGGCGGCGCAGGTTTCCCGACCTGGCGCAAATGGGAGGCTGCCGTTGCCGCACAAAGCAAACACGGCGACAAATACGTCGTCTGTAACGCCAACGAAGACGAACCGGGTACGTTCAAAGACCGCGTACTGCTGGCGAAAACGCCGCACCAAGTCATCGAAGGCGTCCTGATTGCCGCCGTCGCCTGCCGCGCCAACAAAGCGATTATGTATGTCAACCCGCACCAGACCGAATCCATCGCCGCCATCGTGCCCGCCATCGAGCAATGGAAAAAAAGCGATTTGTTCATCCGCATCGAAAACTATCTGGGCAAACCTTTAGACCTGAAATTGGTCGAAACCTCAGGCCGCTACATCGGCGGCGAAGAAACCGCCGTGATTTCATGGTTGGAAGGCGGTTTCCCGTTCCCGCGCCGCAAGCCGCCGTTCCCTGCCGAAAGCGGCGTAGAAGGTGAACCGACCTTAATCAACAACACCGAAACCTTCGCCAATATCCCGCAAATCCTTGCCAAAGGCGCGGAATGGTACAAATCGCTGGGTTTGGGCGATGCCGCAGGCACGAAACTCTACTCGCTTTCCGGCGACGTATTGAATCCGGGCCTGTACGAACTGCCGATGGGCACAACCTTGCAATCGCTGATTTTCGACCACGGCGGCGGTATGCTCGAGGGCCGCACGTTTAAAGCCGTCTTCACCGGCGGCCCGTCAAACACGCTTCTGACCGCGAAAGATTTGGATGTGCCTTTGGACTTCGTGTCCGTGCGCGAACGCAAATCCAGCCTCGGTACGGGCGCGATGATTGTGATTTCCGAAGGAACCAGCGTGGTGCGTAAAGTGTCCGAGTATGTGGAATTTTTTGCCTCCAACTCATGCGGACAATGCCCGCCGTGCAAAGGCGGCACGTTCCAACTTTCACGCCTGCTCAACCGCGTGGATACCGGCATCGGCACTTCAGACGACCTCCGCGCCTTGCAAAGCCTGTGCCAATTGCTGCCCCGAAGCGGCCGCTGCGGTCTGATTGACGGCGCGGTTACCGTGTTGCAAAGTTCGATGCGTACCTTCCCCGAAGAGTACGGCCTGCCGGCGGAGCAGGATTAATTTGATACGGGATTTCAGACGACCTTTTGTATATAGGAGGTCGTCTGAAAAATACCTGTAGGCTGGGTCATGACCCAACATGATGATTAGGGTTTAAGTATTTGTTGGGTTTCACAACCGAACCTGCTAAATCTGAGGTTTTACCCTCTCCCTAGCCCTCTCCCACGGGGAGAGGGAATGATGGTGCTAAAAATCGACCATTATCAGACTTTCCGCAACCCGTCCCCTCTCCTGTGGGAGAGGGCAAACCGCAATAACCTCAAGAAAACGTCGTCTGAAAAAGATGGCAACACAAACACGCATGACCCAAACCACCAAAAGAAAAACATAAAAAACAACTGCTGCCAAATACGTTTCAGACGACCTCTCCCCGCGCAAACGGACACACGTCGTCTGACTAAAACTTACCGGTAGATTTGCCATCAGAGAAAACGATACGGACATCCTAGGGTTTTGCCCTCTCCCTAGCCCTCTCCCACGGGGAGAGGGAATGATAGTGCTGAAGCCGACTATTATCGGATTTTCTGCAATCTGTCCCCTCTTCCACGGAGAGGGAATGATGGTGCTGAAACCGACCATTATCGGATTTTCTGCAATCTGTCCCCTCTCCCCGTGGGAGAGGGCTAGGGAGAGGGCAAAACGTAAAACTCAAGAAACGTCGTCTGAAAAAGACGACAACACAAAAATACGCATTACCCAAACCATCAAAAGAAAAACATAAAAACAACTGCTGCCAAATACGTTTCAGACGACCTGTTCCCACCAAAATCAGGCACACGTCGTCTGAAATCCGATTTCCCCGATACCTCAAACTAGGAGACTCAACATGGGCTTCAAGCCAATTCCTGCTGCGGTTGCGCTCGCGCTGACGCTGATTATCTGGTTCGTCATACCCGTGCCGCAGGGCGTATCGCCCGACGCATGGCACCTTTTGGCGTTGTTCGTCGGCATCATCGCCGGCATCATCGGCAAAGCCATGCCCATCGGCGCAATGGCGATTTTGGGCATTACCTTGGTCGCGCTGACCGGCGTGACCAACGAAAAAGCCGCCGACGCAACCAAAGACGCTCTGAGCAGCCTCAACAACTCGTTAATCTGGATGATCGGTATCGCCATCATCATCTCGCGCGGTTTGTTGAAAACCGGCTTAGGGATGCGTATCGGCTACCTTCTGATTTCCCTTTTCGGCAAACGCACGCTGGGCGTAGGTTACAGCTTGGCTTTGGCCGACTTGGTCATCGGCCCGGTAACGCCGAGCAACACTGCGCGCGGCGGCGCCATCGTGCATCCGATTATGCGTTCCATCGCCCTGAGTTTCGATTCCGACCCCGAAAAAGGCACGGAAGGCAAAATCGGTAAATACCTCGCGCTGGTCAACTACCACGCCAACATCATCACCTGCTGCATCTTCGTTACCGCGACCGCGCCCAACCCGCTGGTCGTCGAATTGGTCGCCAAAGCCACCGATTCGCAAATCCACCTCTCTTGGGGCACATGGTTCGCCGCCATGGTCGTACCCGGCCTGATCGCCATGCTCCTGATGCCGCTGGTACTGTATTTCCTGTATCCGCCCGAAATCAAACAAACGCCTAACGCGACCGCCCTTGCCAAAGAAAAACTGAAAGAAATGGGCGCGATGAAGCGCGACGAAAAAATCATGCTCGGCATTTTCGTGATTCTGCTGCTTCTGTGGGCGGGCGTTCCCGAAATGCTGTTCGGCGTGAAAGTCGATGCCACCGCCACCACCTTCCTCGGCCTCTCCCTGTGTCTGCTCACCGGCGTACTGACATGGGACGACGCGCTGAAAGAAAAAGGCGCGTGGGACACCATCGTCTGGTTTGCCGCCTTGGTCATGATGGCGAACTTCCTCAACAAATTGGGACTGATTGCATGGCTGTCCGAATCCATGCAGGGCGGCATTTCCCATCTCGGCTTGGGCTGGGAAGCCGGCTGCGCCCTTCTGGTACTCGCCTACCTCTACGCCCACTACGTTTTCGCCAGCGGCACGGCACACGTTACCGCCA
>CAUSKT010000051.1:0-17019 GCA_963532335.1 uncultured Neisseria sp.
CTAAGGTGCTGAAGCACCAAGTGAATCGGTTCCGTACTGTCTGTACTGTCTGCGGCTTCGTCGCCTTGTCCTGATTTAAATTTAATCCACTATACAAAAGGCTTCAGTATGACTTTTTGGCATGGCTTTTGGATTATCACCGGCGTACATTTTTTGGCGTGCATGTCGCCCGGCCCTGATTTTGTACTCGTTTCGCAGCAGGCGTTGAGCCGGGGGCGGGCTGCCGGAATGTTGACCGCGCTGGGCATTGCGTTGGGATTCGGTATCCACATTATTTATTCCGTACTCGGCTTGGTCACGCTGGTGGCTCAGTCCGCCCCGCTTCTGACCGCGGTCAAAATCGTCGGCGGCCTGTATCTGCTGTATATCGGCTATAAAGGTTTGCGCGCGAAAGCTGCGGGCGGGACGGTCGAAATCCGTAAGGACCATATGGCGGATGAACCGACATGGAAAACGATATGGCGCGGGGTGTTGTGCAATGTGCTGAACCCGAAGGCGGTCGTGTATATGCTGTCGCTGTTTACCGTCGTATTGTCGCCGGATACGCCGATGTGGCAGATGGGGGTTTACGGCGTGTGGATGGTGCTGATGCTGTTCGTTTGGTTCAGCCTTGTCGCGCTGATGTTGTCCGCCCCTGCCGTGAGCAAACGTTTTCAGCGTTTCGGTCATTGGATAGACCGATTTTGCGGCGGGGCGTTGGCTTTGCTGGGGATTAAGGTTATCAGCGGGTAGCTTGGGTTGTCGGGCCAACAGAATGATTCTTATCCGGGAATGGCGGCAATATCAGGTCGTCTGAAAACACAGTTTTATCGAAATAAAAAACAATCTATTTAATTCAAACTCAACAAACGTCGTCTGAACCCCGTTTAAGACGACCTGTCATCTTTAAAAACAACGAAGGAGGATATGTTATGAAACAACCCATCCCCGATATTGCGCAATGCGTTGAACAGAATTTGCAACAGTATTTCAAAGACTTGAACGGTACGGAGCCTTGCGGTGTGTACGATATGGTGTTGCACCAAGTGGAAAAGCCGATGCTTGCGTGCGTGATGGAACAATGCGGCGGCAATCAGTCCAAAGCGGCGGTGATTTTGGGGTTGAACCGCAATACACTGCGTAAGAAACTGTTGCAGCACGGTTTGCTGTAAATATCGGTCTTGTTGCAAAGGGAGAAAACTGATGAAGCAGGAACTTCGCCATGACGGCGGTACGCGGGGGAAAACGTTGAACGTCCATTTCATCCTGCACGAGGATTTTGAAGTGCCGGGCGCGTATTGGGATTGGGCGCGGTCGCGCGGGCATCGTACGGCGTCGACTAAGGTTTATGAGTCGGAAGCGTTGCCCGAAAACGCGGACGGTATCGATTTTCTGATTGTCATGGGCGGACCGCAGTCGCCCGATGAAGACAGGCAGGCTTTTCCGTATTACGACCCTGAAGCCGAGCTGCGCCTGATGCGTCAGGCGGTGGCGGCGGACAAGTACATTGTCGGTGTGTGCTTGGGCGCGCAGCTTTTGTCCGTCGCCTACGGCGCACGGCACGGGCACAGCCCGCACCGCGAAATCGGCGTATATCCGGTCGAGTTGACGCAGGAAGGTTTGAACGACCCGCATACCGCCTTGCTGGGCGCGTCTTTCCTTGCGGGGCATTGGCACGGAGATATGCCCGGACTGACGGATGGGGCGGCAGTATTGGCGGCGAGCAAAGGCTGTCCGCGCCAGATTGTCCGCTTCTCACCCAAGCATTATGCGTTTCAGGCGCATTTGGAATTCGACCGCGCCGCCGTCGGCCTCTTGATTGCCGCCGACGGGCGCGAAAACTTGGCGGCGCAAAGCAGGACGCAGGCTTATGTGCAGCATCCCGATGAAATCGAGCGTTTCGATTTTACGCAGATGAACGCGAAACTCTTTGCCTTTTTGGATTCGCTGACCGAATCGGGGCAGGGTGGGGCGTGATGTCCTGCCTTTCATCAGTGCATCCTTTTATCCGACGACTTGAGCCATGATTTACCAAATACTCTCCTTATTGATTTGGGGCAGCTCGTTTATCGCCGCCAAATATACTTACGAGATGCTTGATGCCGCGCTGATGGTCGAGGCGCGGCTGTTGATTGCCGCGTTGATGGTGCTGCCTTCCTGTTACCGCCATTTCGGCAAGATTCCGCGCCACGAGTGGAAGCCTTTGTTGTGTATCGCCTTTATTAACTACGTCGTGGTGTTGCTGCTTCAGTTTATCGGCTTGAAATACACGTCCGCCGCCAGCGCGATTACCATGGTCGGACTGGAACCCTTGTTAGTAGTGTTTGTCGGCCATTTCGTTTTTAACGATAAGGCCAAGATTTACCACTGGATTTGCGGGGCGGCGGCGTTTGCCGGTATCGGGATGATGGTGCTGGGCGGTGCGGAAGAGGGCGGCGCGGTCGATTGGTTCGGCTGTTTGCTGATTCTGCTTGCCGGATTCGGTTTCGCCGGCGTGATACGGCCGAGCCAGCAGATGATTGCCCGCATCGGTGCGCCCGCATTTACTTCTGCTTCCATGGCGGCGGCGGCGGTGTTGTGCCTGCCGTTTTCACTGGTGTTGGCTCAGAGCTATGAAGTCCACTGGTCGTGGGGCGGCGTGCTATCAGTTTTGTATTTGGGGGTGGGATGCAGTTGGCTTGCCTATCTCTTATGGAACAAGGGCATGAACAAAGTTCCTGCCAATGTCTCCGGCCTCTTGATTTCGCTCGAACCCGTCGTCGGCGTCATCATGGCGGTATGGATTCTGGGCGAACATTTGTCCGCCGTGTCTACTTTGGGCGTGTTCATCGTCATCGCCGCGACGTTTGTCGCAGGATGGCTGTCGAACAGAGGAAAGAATGCGTAAGGGGTCGTCTGAAAACGTGTGAATCAGGTTTTCAGACGACCTGAGAAGGTACGCGAGTATCTTGTTTTAATGTGGTTTTAAAAATATCAGGAGATTTTCGATGAAATATATGATTGCCCTGCTGCTTGCCGCCTGCCCCGTTTTGGCATCGGCTGCGCCCAATAACGACAAAGCTGCCGTCCAAGCAGCTATTGCCCAGTATTACAACCGACCGCTTGCGGCGCACAACTGTCAGCTTACTGAGCCGCCGAAAGACAGTGAGACAGCATCTGACAATATTATGTATTGTATGAAACCCGTTGCCGACCATAGCGTAACGCGCAACGGTAAAGCCACGCGCTATGTGTTGTACACGGGTTTTGCCTACGATATGAAGCTCAAAGTCAAACGGGACGCGCATGCTTCTTCGGGTCTGGCGGAATTGTTTGTTTTGGAAAAAACAGACGGAAAGTGGGCAATCAAACAACATGGAAGCGATGAAATCGGCGCATGGGGGGATGTGCCGGAGAATAAGGATTGGCGGTTTGTCCAAATGGGTGAGCAAAACTGGGGCTACACTGTCGAATCAGGCTATACGGGTCAGGGCGAAACGACGACCGGAGAAAATTTCCTGTTTACTGATAACAGCAACCGTGTCCGTAACAGCTTCATTAGCAACGGTAGAGATAATGGCGCACATTATGGCAATTGTGATGAATACAAAGGGCGGGAAAAACGCGATTGTGAAAACAGCTATGCCAGCATCGATGCGAAAATTACCTTGGACAAAAGCCGTCCTTCAGTCTCAGGCGTTTGGGCATTAAGCGCAACGGTGAAGGGGGTGGATGGCAAAAAACGTTATAAAAATCAGAAATATGCGATTCCTTACAACGGCAAGACACACGTTGCGCCGAAAAGCTATCCGCTCAATATTAAATATTGAGGCCGTTTGATTTTTTAACGAAACCGCCGAACCCTGTCTCAAAAACAAAATCCCCATGAAACATACGCACAAACTTTGGATAGCCCTCATCCTTACCGGCATCGTCGGTGGCATGGTCGGCATTGCCTTGACGGAGCTTATGCACTTTATCCAGCACACGGCTTACAGTTACGGCACGGGCGGCGGGCATGTTTCCTTTCGGGAGGGCGTGGTTCAAACGTCGTCTGAACGCCGCATCCTCGTATTGATTTTGTGCGGCGTCGCGGTAGGGTTCGGCTGGTGGTCGCTCAAACGTTTCGGCAGACCGCAAATCGAAATCAAGGCAACCTTGAAGCAGCCCTTGCAGGGGCTGCCGTTTTTCACCACCGTTTCCCATGCGCTGCTGCAAATCATCACCGTCGGACTCGGTTCCCCGCTCGGACGCGAAGTTGCCCCGCGTGAAATGACCGCCGCGTTTGCATCCGTCGGTGGCAAGCGTTTGGGTTTGGACGAAGACGACACGCGCCTGCTGCTCGCCTGCGCGTCGGGTGCAGGTTTGGCGGCGGTCTATAACGTCCCGCTCGCCTCCACACTTTTCATCCTCGAAGCCATGTTGGGCATTTGGACGCAGCAGGCAGTGGCCGCCGCATTGCTGACTTCCGCCACTGCCACCGCCGTCGCCCGCATCGGTTTGGGCGACGTGCAGCAATACCATCCCGCCCATCTCGATGTGAACATCCCGCTGCTGTGGTTTGCCGCCGCCATCGGCCCCGTTTTGGGCGCAACGGCGGTATGGTTTCAGCGCAGTGCCAAAAAATTTCCCTTCCTCAAGCGCAACGACCCGAAAATTATTCCTTTGGCGATTGCCTTGTTTACCCTTATCGGCATCGTTTCCGTTTGGTTTCCCGAAATACTGGGCAACGGCAAGGCGGGCAACCAGCTTACGTTCGGCGGCATGACCGACTGGCGGTACAGCTTGGAAATGACCGCCGTCAAATGGTTCGTCGTCCTGCTCGCACTCGCCGCAGGCGCATACGGCGGGCTGATTACCCCGTCCATGATGCTCGGTAGCACCATCGCCTTCGCTGTCGCAGCCGCGTGGAACACCTTCTTCCCCGCCATGTCGTCTGAAAGTGCCGCCGTCATCGGCGCGGCGGCTTTTCTCGGCGTTTCCCTCAAAATGCCCCTAACCGCCATAGTCTTCATCCTCGAACTCACCTACGCCCCCGCCGCCCTGCTGATGCCTTTGTGCATGACGATGGCGGGTGCAGTGGCAACGGCAAGGAAAATGGGGTTTGAATAAGCAGGGCGGGGAAAAGGGTCGTCTGAAAACCGTCGGCGCGGGTTTTGTCCGAGCTATCAGCCGCAGGACGGGCATATCTGAATCGTTAGCCTTATGCAGGCAATAATGACGGAAGGGAACGGCAGAAAGGTCGTCTGAAAATCAATTCAGACGACCTTTTTTCTAGAAAAATTGTCAACAATATTTCCAGAAAACTGCTGCCAAAAACCCGAAACTAGGGGATAATACCGCCCTGAAAATTCATCTCATAATGTTTTGCCAAGATTGAAGACGTATTCTGTCAAACTGACCGCCAGTGTCTTCAAACTTGCATAAGGCAGTTGGAAAACTAAGAAAGTAGCTTATTCACTCCCGATTTTATAGAAAGAAACTGTTATGCAAAAAAAACACCTGATTTTTCTTCTTGCTGCCTTTGCTGCTGCGCCTGTGTTGGCAAAACCTGTTGTTGTTCAAGAAGCGCAACTACTCGGTAAATGGCAGTGCGTTGCCAATGATAAAACGCCGATGACGTTTACTTTTGGCAGTGGGCAAAAAGTAAGCGTGATTGTGGATATGAATTTTCCTTCACCTGATGATGAAACCTTAGTTTATCGGAATTTTGCAGATGGTACTTGGACGTTGGACGGAGGAAAAATTGGTTTGAATATTAAAATCACCGATGTTCAAAGACAACATAGTACAGCTAAAATTCGCACCATTCTGTGGCGTAAAGTGGATAAGGAAATGTTTGCCCAGATGAGAAACGACATTGGTAAATCAGATAAATCGCAAATGCAGGTTAAAAAAATCGGGAATGACAGCCTAAGCGTCCGTATGCAGGGTGATAGACAAGATATGGCTTGCCGTAAGGCGTAAATTTATTGAATTGCCCAAGAGAACGCCATCGGAGCTAAACATCTCATCAAATTTTGTTTCATTTTTGCGCTAGCAGCGTGTATCGATTAAACCTTCAAAAAAAGGAATCCCCATGCCTTCCATCAAACGCGCCCTGATCAGCCTGTCCGACAAGAACGGCGCAGTCGAATTTGCCCAAACCCTGCACAAACTCGGTGTCGAAATCCTCTCTACCGGCGGCACGGCGAAGCTGCTTGCCGATGCGGGCGTTCCCGTGATTGAAGTCGCCGACTACACCGGTTTCCCCGAAATGCTCGACGGCCGCGTGAAAACGCTGCATCCGAAAATCCACGGCGGTATTTTGGGGCGGCGCGATTTGGGCGAACACGTCGCCAAGATGGAAGAGCACGGCATCGGCAACATCGACCTCGTGTGCGTCAACCTTTACCCCTTCGCCGCCACCATCGCCAAGCCAAACTGTACGCTGGAAGATGCGATTGAAAACATCGACATCGGCGGCCCGACCATGGTGCGCTCCGCCGCGAAAAACTGGAAACACGTTGCCATCGTTACCGACACCGCCGACTTCCCCGCCATTGCCGCCGAAATGGAAGCCAACGGCGGCGCGTTGAGCGACAAAACCCGCTTCAATCTGTCGCGCAAAGCGTTCAGCCACACCGCCCAATACGACGGCATGATTTCCAACTACTTAACCTCACTTTCAGACGACGTCTTAAGCGGCACGCCCGAAATCGGCGAATTCCCAAGCCAGTTCAACCAAAGCTGGATTAAAGTGCAAGACATGCGCTACGGCGAAAATCCGCACCAACGCGCCGCGTTCTACCGCGATGTGTACCCCGCCGCAGGCAGCCTCGCCGCCTACAAACAGCTCCAAGGCAAAGAATTGTCGTACAACAACATCGCCGATGCCGATGCCGCTTGGGAAGCCGTCAAATCCTTCGACGCGCCCGCCTGCGTGATTGTGAAACACGCCAATCCGTGCGGCGTCGCCGTTGCAGCCAATACATTGACCGCCTACAAACTCGCCTACGCCACCGACACCACCAGCGCGTTCGGCGGCATCATCGCCTTCAACCGCGAAGTGGACGGTGAAACCGTGAAACAGATTACCGACAACCAGTTTATGGAAGTCCTGATGGCGCCGAAGTTCACCGCCGAAGCCCTCGAAATCGCCGCCGCCAAGAAAAACGTGCGCGTATTGGAAGTGCCTTTGGAAGCAGGCGCGAACCGCTTCGAACTCAAACGCGTCGGCGGCGGACTGTTGGTACAAACGCCCGACATCCACCGCATCAGCCGCGCCGATTTGAAAGTCGTCTCCAAACGCCAACCGACCGAGCAGGAATGGAACGATTTGCTGTTCGTTTGGAACGTCGCAAAATACGTCAAATCCAACGCCATCGTGTTCGGCAAAGGCGGTCAAACCTACGGCATCGGCGCAGGCCAAATGAGCCGCGTGGACAGCACCCGCATCGCCGCCCGCAAAGCGCAGGACGCAGGTTTGGACTTAAACGGCGCGTGTGCTGCTTCGGACGCCTTCTTCCCCTTCCGCGACGGCGTGGACGTCATCGCCGAACAAGGCATCAAAGCCATCATCCACCCCGCAGGCTCGATGCGCGATCAGGAAGTTTTCGATGCGGCAGACGAACACGGCATTGCGATGGTGGTAACGGGTATTCGCCATTTTAGGCATTGATTCAAGTTTGATTGAAGCAAAGGTCGTCTGAAAATGTTTGATCGTTTTCAGACGACCTGTTTTTGTATTTTGATATTAGGAACACGACATGAACGAAGCAATTTTTTATCCTGCTACGCCTGAACAAAAAGCGGATTTGTGGGCATTGTTTAAATGGTTGGAAGTGACGGAAGACGATTTGGCTGTTTTGCAGCGGGGCGAATGGGTTTATCAGATTCAAGAAAGCCTTTGGGCTACGTTGCGGAAGAGGGGGTGGCCTTCAGGGGAAAATGGCGATGGTTCCGGTGCGGAGCTGGAACAGGTTAAGAATTTTTATATCCGTGTAGATGAAAATGAAGAGTCAATGGAGGACTTGGGGTACGGGGAAGAGTGGGCGGATATCTTCTGCGTCTTGCGCAGATATGGCGCAACATGGTATTCAGATTGGAAATTTGAACCGGAAGAGATGGAAGCGATTGTCCGGAATCTATTAGGTTGGGAAGAGTGGGAATGGGAGTATCCTGAAGAGACTTATAGTGAAGAACTGTTTCCTTATGTGCAAGTGGCATTGGAGAGGGATGGTTTGGTGTTGTGTGACGTACCGACCGGTGATGATGGTTACCTGTTTGCGATTTTTTGGCTGGATGATGTCGAAGCAGTACAGGCAACGGCACGACGCTTGGATTTGGAAGTGGAGATTTGTTGATTTGTCCCGTTCGCGATGAGCGGGGGCGATAATATAGTGGATTAACTTTAAACCAGTACGGCGTTGCCTCGCCTTGCCGTACTGGTTTAAAGTTAATCCACTATAAAACGCGCAACACGGGTAGAAACTGTGTTGCGCGTTTTATTTGTTTGAGTCTGCGCTTGTCGGATGCGGCAAGGTTTTTGTACCGTTTATTTTTACCATTGGGGAGCAAAATCAGCTTGCGATAGGGATATTGCCAACAATTTTTGCTTTCTAGAGGCATATTTTTCTTTTAAACAACAGTTTCATTCATGGTGTCCCATATTTTGAAAATACAGGGGAATCATGGAATTAATAAAAAATTAATGAATAAAAATAATCGCTTAAAAATGATAATTGATTAGAGTGTTAACCTTAAATACAACAAAAATTATATTTACTGCGAGTATTGTTACAAATCTTAAAATATTTACTAGCTATACAACGATTATCCTGATATTATACCGTTCATCATAAATACACCGATTATCGTTAAATTAAACCATTTGTCTGGTCAGTGATTGAACGGAGCAATCCTGATTCTGTTTGCAGAATTAAATATAGAGAGCCATATCTTATGACTACCGTTGCAATCGACATCCAACCGCAATTTCGCTTTACCTGTATGGCTGCTAATGCAACCCATTTTTTGTTGCGTCCGGAAAATATGGTTAATGAACTTAACCGCCAGGCAGCGTTGGCAGATAAAAGGGTTTTAATTGAGAATGTGAGCATTGATCCGGAGAGCATTTGTGCGACCGTCGTCAATCGCAACGGTGTTATGTTCGGCCGACCGTCCGGTTTTTTCAGCCAATGCGCCGGAGGTTGTCGCGGAACGCATTTGCTCCAAGGCTTGCCCTCTCCGGCAGATTACGATCATGCGCTCGAATTAAGCGGTAAACATGTTCACGGTGCTTGTTTTCATGAAGCCAATGAGGCAAACAGCACAGGCCTGTTGGAATGGCTGCACGAACAAAAAGCCGATACTGTCATTATTGGCGGATTGGCCATCGAAGAAACTGTCGCCAATACGGCCAAGCAATTGTCTTGGTACAGCGATAATCTTCATATTATTGTCAATCTCGGTGCCTGCCACGGCTACGCGCCTGAAAGCACCATCGAGACTATCTACCAAATGCGGAAAATGGGCATCACTGTTGCTTCAAATGCCGAAGCCATTCCAGAGCTGATGCGTCGTTTCTCCGGCATAAACCAGGTTAAAGTGTCGTAATCTCTTGCTATTACTCCCAGCTGCAAGAGTTTCTTAGGGTCGCCTTTTGGCGGCCCGTTTTTTTATCTGCTTTTTTTATAGTGGATTAACTTTAAACCAGTACGGCGTTGCCTCGCCTTAGCTCAAAGAGAACGATTCTCTAAGGTGCTGAAGCACCAAGTGAATCGGTTCCGTACTATCTGTACTGTCTGCGGCTTCGTCGCCTTGTCCTGATTTAAAGTTAATCCACTATATGATGGTAGGGAAGGGGAGTATTGACTAACTGTTTGCTTCATAAAAAAGGTCGTCTGAACATTTTTCAGACGACCTTTTGCGTTACAAGGTGCTTACCTTAGAGGGAAGAAAATAATTGCTATGGCGACAGCAATCACACCGTAAATCGCCATGGGGATGACGGTTTTCTTGATAATCGCACCTTCGGCGTTTTTCACGTCCAGTACGGTACATACGGCGATGATGTTGTTGATGCAGACCATGTTGCCCATTGCGCCGCCGACGGATTGCAGGGCGAGGATGAGGGTCACGGACAGGCCGGTATCAAGGGCGATTTGTTGCTGAATCGGACCAAATGTCAGGTTGGATACGGTGTTCGAACCGGAGAAGAATGCACCGATAGCGCCAAGGTAAGGGGAGAAGTAAACCCAGTGTTCGCCTGCCATCGCGGCAAACTCTTTACCGATGATTTTCACCATGGAGTCGTCGCCGCCGACCATCATCAGTTGAACCATAATCAGCGCGCCCATCAAGGCAAGCAGCGGTTTTTTGGTTTGGTTGAACGTTGCAGCGTAGAAAGCCCAGGCGTCTTTGAATTTGGTTTTATAAAGCAGGATACAAATCCAAACGGTAAAGACAAACGGAATCCATGCGGGAACATAGAGGGTTTGGTAGGACGCATTGACGCCTTGTCCGAAAATATTGCCGAAGGTAATGGTCAAAGAGTCGCTGACGGTGATTTTGCTCAAATCAAACGGCAGTTGGAAGCTGAACCATTCTTCTTTGCTGGTCAGCAGGCCTTTGATGCCGAGCTGTTTGATACGGGTAACGACCAGCATGCCGATAAGCATACCCAGGGGGGCAAGTGCTTTGGCGACTTGGGCGAAAGGTACTTTTTCGGCATTCGGGTCTTTCGGATGGTCTTTGCTCAAGCCCCAGCCGTGGTTGGCGGCGAATACGGATACCATCAGGCCGATTGCGCCGGCAACGAGTGATGGGAATTCTTCGTTAATCATCGCCAATGCAACATAAGGAATGGTACAAGAGAAGACGGCGATGCCGATGAAGCCCAAGTTTTTACGGATTTCAGACCAAGGCACGATGAAGCTCAAGCCGATGACGGGGATGATGAAACCTGCGAAGAAATGCATCACGCCGGTTTGTCTGCCGATGGCAAGGATGTTTTCGGGACTCAGGTTTAATGGCGCAAAACCGAACCAAGTCGGTGTACCCACCGCGCCGAAAGATACCGGTACGGAGTTCATAACCAGCGTAAAAATCGCCACTTTCAACGGGTTGAAACCCAAACTCATCAGAATCGGGGCGGCAATCGCAGCAGGCGTACCGAAGCCGGATGCACCCTCAATCATAAAGGCGAACGACCAGCCGATAATCATCAGCTGCGCCACAGGATTCGGGCTGATGGTCGCCAGCCATTTGCGGATAATGTCGATACAGCCGGTGGTTTCCATCATACGGTTGAACATGATCGCACCGAAAATCACGGTAATCGGCGTCAGTGTGGAAACCAGGCCGGATGCTGCGGTTGCGTTGAGCAGCATAGCGTCGTCTTTGAAATAAAACAGCTTGATGGCGTAAATCAGCGCGGCGGTAATCGGCAGCGCGATGTAGGAAGGCATACTGTTTTTCTTAACCATCAGCCAAATCAGCAGGATGATGGGAAAAATGCTGAGGAATAGTGCCATGGTGAATCCTTAAATCGGCGTTGTTTATCAATTTTTATCATGATGTCGGATGCGGGAGAGATACCGAACCTTAATCTGAGAGTAATTACCAAATAAATTGGTAATACCAATTCAAAAGAATGCCGCATACTTTACGTAATACGATGTAATCGGTCAAGTGATTTATACGCGAACCGCGCGTTGCAAAATAAGGTTTTAGGCTGAGGGGAAATTAGTTTTTTATTATCAGAATATTGCAAAACGGATAAATGGGAGAAGGGGAAGAGTGTTGGAAATGCTGCAACAGGTAAATTCAAAAAAGGTCGTCTGAAAACAGCCTCCGCTTCGTCGGTATAGTGGATTAAATTTAAATCAGGACAAGGCAACGAAGCCGCAGACAGTACAGATAGTACGGAACCGATTCACTTGGTGCTTCAGCACCTTAGAGAATCGTTCTCTTTGAGCTAAGGCGAGGCAACGCCGTACCGGTTTAAAGTTAATCCACTATATTTATGACTTGATGGAACTTGCCATATTTGTTTTCAGACGACCCCTGGGCAGCTTTATTGTAAAGGTTCGGCAAACCAGTCTTGCGTGGCGGTATCGGCATCGAAGACTTGCCCCATCAGCGGGGTCAGCGGATTCACGCCCAAGCTGCGTGCCAGAGGGATGCTTTGCAGCAGGGGTTCGTTCCAAGCGTGCAGTGCCATGGCGTAGGCTCCCCAGTGGATGGGCATGAAGCGTTTGGGAGCAAGCTGCGCGGCATAGCGGGCGGTTTGCTCTGGGAAGAGGTGATTGTTGGGCCAATGTTCGCTGTATTGCCCGTTTTCGATGAACGCGATATCGAACCCGTTGAATTTTTCGGCGATTTTGTCGAAATGGCTGCCTTGTGCCGAGTCGCCGTGAAAATAGAATTTTTCGCCGCCGTGTTCGATGGCAAAGCTGGACCACAGGGCTTGGTTGTGGTCGGTCAGGGTTCGGGATGAATCGTGACGGGCAGGTAGTGCGGTGTAGCGGATGCCGTTGCGTTCGGTACTTTGCCACCAATCGAGTTCGGTAATGCGCTCTTGCGGCACGCCCCATTTTTTCAGCAGTACGCCCATGCCGAGTGAGACGATGAAATGGCTGTTGCCTTTTGAATTGAGTGCCTGCACGCTGTCTTTTTCGAGGTGGTCGTAGTGGCTGTGTGAAATCAGGATGACATCGACGGGCGGCAGTTCGTCGATTTCTGAGGGGGCAGGCTGGAAGCGTTTCATGGTGATGGGAATGGGGGAGACGGAATTGCCGAAAACGGGGTCGGTAATGACGGTTTGCACGCCGATCCGCATCAATAGGGTGGAATGTCCGAACCAGACGAAGCGGCTTTTTCCTTCGGGTGCGGCGAGGAAGGTTTGCCAATCGGGTGTGACGGTAGGCAGAGGTTTGGGCGGGCGCGTTGCCTGCGGGTCGGTCAGGATCTTCCAAAATGCGCCGGTCAGGCCGGTCGGTTTCTGCTGCGGTTCGGGGTTGAAGAAAGTTTGCGTTTTCGGGTCGTAATGGTCGCTTGCGGGGTAAACGGGATGTTGGTCAGGATAGAGCCAGTAGGCGAGCAGGGCGCAGGCAGCGGTCAAGGCAATGAGTTTTTTCTTGTGTTTCATAATTGGGTTTTATGAAGAAGGTCGTCTGAAAATTTTTCAGACGACCTTGGATTCTGTTTGAAAATGGTCTCGGTATTCATCAGATGGCGTGCGAACAGCCAGACACCATTTTTTTGAGGGCTTGCGAGTCGAGGATTTTGATGTGCTTGTGTTCGACCGAAATCAAGCCTTCGTGGTGGAACTTGGACAGCGTGCGGCTGACGGTTTCGAGTTTCAGTCCCAGATAGCTGCCGATTTCTTCGCGCGACATCCGCAGGATGAAATCGTTGGCGGCAAATCCGCGCGAGTAAAGGCGTTGGGACAGGTTAAGCAAAAACGCTGCCAGACGTTCTTCGGCGCGCATATTGCCCAAAAGCAGCATCACGCCTTGGTCGCGCACGATTTCGCGGCTCATCAATCTGAAAAAATGGCTTCTCAGGCTGGGGATGTTGTGTCCCAGCTCTTCGATGTGGGTGAAGGGCAGCTCACACACTTCGCTGTCTTCCAAAGCCACCGCGTCGCAGCTGTGGACATGGGAACAAATGCCGTCCATGCCGATGAGTTCGCCGGACATAAAAAAGCCGGTAACCTGATCGCGACCGTCCTGACTGGCAACCGTGGTTTTGAAAAAACCGGCACGGATGGCAAACAGCGACGCGAAAGGCTCACCGGTGCGGAACAGATATTCACCCTTCTTCAAGCGGCGGCTCTGTCGGATGACCGCGTCCAATTGTGCAAACTCATTGGGCAAAAGCCCGACAGGCAGGCAGAGTTCACGCAGCGAACAGGAAGAACACAGGGTTTTCATCTGATGCATAGCATTGTGTGTGGTCATAAAACACCCTTAAAATTAAGGTTTTTATCCTGTCATGATTACGTAAGTTATTGACACATATCAAGACAGGTTTATCATACTGTGGCATTCTACCAAACTATCCGAAAATTGCCTAACATCATTACTCTAATCACGCACACGCCATGAAAGTAATACCAATACAAAATAATCACAATAGAAACAATGACAAACCTGAGTTTGACCGCGAACTCATTGCCAGCCTTCCTTCCAGCGGTCCGCGCTACACTTCCTACCCGACAGCCGACCGTTTTCATGACGGATTTCGCGAAGCCGAATATATCAATGCCTTGAATCAGCGCAGTATGGGGGCTTTGAACAAGCCCCTTTCGCTTTATATCCACATCCCCTTCTGCAACACCATCTGTTACTACTGCGGCTGCAATAAAATCATCACCAAAGACAAAAGCCGCGCCGATGCCTACATCGAATACCTTGAAAAAGAAATGGAGCTGCTCGCCCCGCATCTGGGCGGACGGCATCAGCTCGCCCAACTGCACTTCGGCGGCGGTACACCGACTTTCTTGAGCGACGACCAAATCGAACGCGTATTCCGCATGATACGCAAACATTTCCAACTTATCCCCGGCGGCGAATACTCCATCGAAATCGACCCGCGCAAAGTCAGCCGCGAAACCGTCCTCATGCTCGGTAAGCTCGGTTTCAACCGCATGAGCGTCGGCATTCAGGACTTTGATCCCAAAGTGCAGGCAGCAGTCAACCGCATCCAAAGCTATGACGAAACCAAAGAAGTCATCGATGCTGCCCGTGAAGCCGGATTCAAATCCGTCAGCGTCGATTTGATTTACGGCCTGCCGCACCAAACCGCCGAAAGCATTAAAACCACCATTGACACTGTCTTGTCGCTCGATCCCGACCGCCTTGCCCTTTATCACTATGCCCACCTGCCGCATATCTTCAAGCCGCAACGCCGCATCGATACCGAAGCCGTTCCCGGCAGCGAAGAAAAACTCGATATGCTGCAATACTGCGTTCAAACCCTGACCGAACGCGGCTACGTCTTCATCGGTATGGACCACTTCGCCAAACCTGATGACGAACTTTCCATCGCCCTCAAAGAAGGCTTCCTCCAGCGCAACTTCCAAGGCTACTCGACCTACGCGGACTGCGATTTAGTTGCCATCGGCGTATCCTCCATCGGCAAAATCGGCAGCACCTACTCCCAAAACGAACGCGACATCGACGCCTACTATGCCGCGCTCGATTCAGGACACCTGCCCATCATGCGCGGCTACCAGCTCAATCAGGACGACCTTTTGCGCCGCAATATCATCCAAGATTTGATGTGCCGCTTCGCTTTGGATTACCGAATCTACGAAAGCGTGTTCGGTATCCCGTTCGACCGCTATTTCAAAGACGAACTTGCCGACTTGGAACAACTTGCCTCCCTCGGACTCGTCCGCCTGAAACCGCACGGACTGACCGTTACCCCCAAAGGCCGCTTCCTGATACGCAATATCGCCATGGTGTTCGACTACCACCTGCGCCACAGGGAAACCAAAGCCCAATATTCGCAAACGGTGTAAAGAGGAATAGCAAGGGTCGTCTGAAAATTTTCAGACGACCTTTGTTTTTATTTTCAATACTTTCGGGTAACATAAAACCATATTTGCCGGTTTGCCGTGATTCAAAGTCAATTTGTATGGGCGCGTATCCTATGATTACCGAACAGCAAAACGATATCCTCAGCATCAATCAAGTGCAGCTTCTCCTTGCTGAAAAACGTACGGCACTTGCCGTCATGCGTACGGGTATTGCCGTGTTCGCGCTGCCTTTGTCTATTTTCAGTGCCTTGATTGCGACATCGAAATGGTACGAGGCTGTGGATGTTTGGCCTTTGCTTGTGTTGGTCAGTTTGATGAACATCAGTTTGATTTTTTTCTCGGTCTATCTGATAACCCGATCGCTCCGTAGAATGCACCAATACGACCGAATGATTGCCGATATCAAATACAACAATCAGTCTTTGCGTAAACTGCTTGAGTCATAAAATCCAGACGGTTGGGGTAGGGCATAGGTCGTCTGAAAATCAAAATATAGAGGAATTTTAGTTATTTAGTATAGTGGATTAAAATAAAAATGAGACAAGGCGGCAACGCCCGCCGTGTACGGGTAGTACATAAGGGCGTTGGCAACGCCGTATCATTGCAATTTTAATCCACTATAAAACATGGCTCCCCCTCTATTTGAAGCGACACGATACCATCGCAGTATCAGGATATAAAATGAACATTAAACATAAAGAATGGATAAAAATCTTACTCTTCCCTCATTTAATAACGGCCGGTCTCTTAGGTCCGACAATAATTATTTTTTGGTTAGGTGGATTTGTCGGTCTCTACTCTGCTATAAACGTATTCAGTGAATTAGGTCGGCTGAAATATTATATTTATATTGGACTTCCTTTGATTTTTGCGGTGCTTTCACTTGGGTTGTATTGGAAAAATCTGAGGATAGGGAAGATACTGATTTCTTCTGCGATATATTTATGGTTTCTCTTAGGGTTTTTATGCCTAGGGTGGCAGATATAAACTTATTGAAATGACCAACTCACTTGGATATTGGTAGGAATCCTGCCGGATGCACTGATCATGTTCAGACGGAAGCGAAAGCAGTCTGCAATTTTGGTTTGTCCGGTCTTTTGTCTCAAACGCTTTAAAAATATGGAACAACCTGATTTTTTTCCCATCCCCAGCCCCTGTATCGGCGTCTGTGAAGCCAATGCCAAAGGCTATTGCAAAGGCTGTCTGCGCAGCCGCGAAGAAAGGCTGTATTGGCAAAAAATGACCGATGATCAAAAGCATCAGGTCATGCGTCTTCTCAGTATGAGGAAAACCAAAATCCGCAACCGCCAGCTCGATGCCATGGCAGCGCCCGAAGTCGGTGGAGAGGCGCAAAGCGGTTTTTTGTTTGAGGATGAGGGATAAGGTGATGAAACATAAAAAGGACGGGTTTGCATTCCGTCCTTTTTTATTTGTCGAAAATATAGTGGATTAACTTTAAACCAGTACGGCGTTGCCTAGCCTTAGCTCAAAGAGAACGATTCTCTAAGGTGCTGAAGCACCAAGTGAATCGG
>CAUSKT010000052.1:0-16825 GCA_963532335.1 uncultured Neisseria sp.
TTCAGCACCTTAGAGAATCGTTCTCTTTGAGCTAAGGCGAGGCAACGCCGTACTAGTTTAAATTTAATCTACTATAGAAAGGACACCCATGAGCTTCCAAGACAACCTCGCCGCCATGCCCGACATCGGTCATTTGAGCGGACTCGACATCCTCGATGCACAAGGCAAAGCCGTCCATCACATCCCCAACGCGCCCGGCAAGCAAGGCTCGCTCAAACTCTACAACGCTTTGGCATTGAATTTCGGCGGTAAACTCGATGCCGCCGCCGCTGCACAGGGTTTGGATTGGTTTGCCGAACATGTTGCCGACGCGCAAGCCAATCCGGGCAAACATCTCAATATCGATTTGCTGTTGCAAGTGAAAAACGAAAACCTCAGATTGCTTCTAAAGCCGGTTAACGCTTAAACATCAGCTAAGCGAAAGGTCGTCTGAAAACAGAAATCCTGTTTTCAGACGACCCTTTTTTCATGAAACCGTTTTGTTATAAATAAAATTGTTATATTATAACCAATCAAATTTCTACCCGATACATTTGGAGAACCCATGAAAAAAACCGCATTGTTCATCGCATCCGCGCTCCTGTTCAGCACAACCGCCCAAGCACACCGCGTCTGGGTCGAAACCGCCCATACACACGGCGGCGAATACCTGCAAGCCGAATTGGGCTACGGCGAGTTCCCCGAACTCGAACCCATTGCCAAAGACCGCCTGCACATTTTCAGCAAGCCCATGCAGCTGATTACCGAAAAAGGCAAAGAAAATCTGATTCAAAAAGGGACGTACAACTACCAGTACCGCAGCAAACTCCCTGTCAAAGACGGCAGCTACCTCGTTACTGCCGAATACCAACCGACCTTCTGGTCTAAAAACAGCGCAGGCTGGAAACAGGCGAGCATCAAAGAAATGCCTGACGCCAGCTATTGCGAACAAACCCGAATGTTCGGTAAAAACATCGTCAACGTCGGCCACGAAAGCGCAGACACCGCCGTCATCACCAAGCAAGTCGGACAACATCTGGAAATCGTTCCGCTGGACAACCCCGCCAACGTCCACGTCGGCGAACGCTTCAAAGTCCGCGTCCTTTTCAACGGCGAGCCGCTGCCCAACGCCACCGTTACCGCCACATTTGACGGTTTCGACACCAGCGACCGCAGCAAAACCCACAAAACCGAAGCCCAAGCCTTCTCCGATACTACGGACGACAAAGGCGAAGTCAGCATCATCCCCCTGCGTCAAGGCTTTTGGAAAGCCAGCGTAGAACACAAAGCCGATTTCCCCGATCAAAGCGTGTGCCAAAAACAGGCGAACTACACCACCCTGACCTTCCAAATCGGTCATACGCATCATTAATATCTAATAACAAAGGTCGTCTGAAAACCGTATTGCAGGGTTTTCAGACGACCTTTTTATCTATATTTTAAAATTAAGATATTTTTGAGAAATAAAATTTTAGTAATCTGTGTAAACAGTTAGGTTACCTGTTCTCCAATGTTCTGTATCCCATGATAGAACATCTGGTAAATCTTTATAAATAGCTCGTTGTCTAAATCTAGGCTGTCCGTCTTTTGTGAACCAATAATTTATTACTGTTGTTGATTTAGGTGGAGAAATTTTTTTCTTTTCGTTTAAAGAGGGTTGCCAGAAATAAATAATTAGGGCTTCAGCCATTTCAAGATAATAACGGTTCGCATTTGCTGGCACAATCACCGTTCCCAACCAAAATTCCCGTTCTCTTGTAATAAGTGAGAGTTTGTGATGATTTCTAAATCTTGAGGAAAAATTTCCTTCTGTAATTCCACAGTATTGGATGGAATTATTACCTCTTTCATATTTTTGTTTTCCTGCCGCAAGATACAATCCATTTCCCAACTCTGGATTGTCGGTAATATCATCGTATGAATATGGACCTTTCCAATTAATAATCAGCGTAGTATGTTCTGACATTTCATGACCTCAGGTAGTGATTTTAAATTTCACAAAAATAAATAAACATTTGATATAAATAACAATATTTAATATTTTATCAGACAATTTCATGAATTAGTATTTTATTGTTAATATTGATTTTAATGATCTTAATCAAGGCTTATGCGGCGCAAACGTCCACTGTCCAAGCGTCAAGCCCAAATCAAACACGTTCAGACGACCTATCGCCACCCTGACCAAGCGCAGGCACGGAAAACCCGCCTTAGCCGTCATTCGCCTGACCTGTCGGTTTTTCCCTTCCGAAATCCGAATTTCCACCCAAAAATCAGGCACGGACTTGCGCACGCGGATAGGCGGCACGCGCGGCCACAAAACATCCGCTTCGCCCGCTTCCAACACGCGAACCTTTGCCGGACGCGTGACAAAATCCCCCAAATCCACCCCGCGCCGCAGCATATCCAGCTTCGCCTCGTCAGGCGAACCTTCCACCTGCGCCCAATAAGTTTTCTCCAGCTTAAACTTAGGATCCGCAATCCGCGCCTGCAAACGCCCGTCGTTCGTCAGCAGCAGCAAACCCTCGCTGTCCGTATCCAAACGTCCCGCCGGATAAAAGTCCGGCAGCGCCACATAATCTTTCAAACACCCATACTTTTCATGCGCCGAAAACTGGCAAATCACGCCATAAGGCTTGTTCAATACGATTAAATCATTCATTTTCATCACATCCTGAAACCAAGCATGAATTGTACCAGCCGCCGCATACGGGCTACAATTTCACGCTTCTTTATATTTTATACAAATGATTTCATACGGTTAAAAAATACCCTGAAGCCCGGCTTGACACGCCCGAGCCAAACCAGTATATTACGCACTTCCTTAGGAGTAATGGCTGAGAGGCTGAAGGCACTTCCCTGCTAAGGAAGCATGTGGGGTCAACCTGCATCGAGGGTTCGAATCCCTCTTACTCCGCCACCATATGAAAACCCGTCGATTATCCGACGGGTTTTCTTTTTAGCGTTTTTGTGAAAACAAGGATAACTGACAGGCAAACCGTCAAACTTGACGTTTACAGAACATGAAAGCGTTTGCGTGCAGGTTGGATTGCCGTTGAAGCCGATTATTAAGCACGGCAATCATTAAAAATCAAAAAAAGGTCGTCTGAAACCGGATTTCAGACGACCTTTTTGCGTTTCTGCGCAGCAGCTTATTCTTCCGGAGCGCGGAAGGTGTCGTGGCAGGATTTGCAGCTTGCGCCGGTTTCGCCGTAAGCGGCTTTGATTTCTTCCAGCTTGCCGGTTTGCGCGGCGGCGTTCAGTTTTTCAACGGCTGCGGCGAATTTGTCTTCTTCGGCTTTGAATTTGGCCGCATCAGACCAAACCGCAGGCAGGGCGCGTCCGTTGCCTTTGTCGTCAGATTGGAAGAAGGTGAAAGGTTTTTTGCTGGTTTCGGCAAAAGTTGCCGCAGCCTGCTTGAATTTTTCCACGTCGTAAGGCTCTTCGCCTTTTACCATTTTGCCCATGCTGGAGAACTCGGGCATCATGGATTTGAACGCGGTGGTACGGTCTTCGGAGATCGGACCTTTGGGTTGCGCGGGTGCGCCGCCGCCGCAGGCGGCAAGGGTCAGGGCAGCGAGCAGCGCCGCTGAGAAGAGTTTGGTATTCATGGCTTTGGTGTCCTGTGATAGTATTTTGTTATTCATATTTTTCAGACGACGTCTGAAGAGGTCGTCTGAAAAGTCGTAATCATACCTGAAATGGGTTTACAAAACGAGAAAAGAAAGGAAATAGTTATGGCGATTTTGGTTACCGGCGCGTCAGCCGGTTTCGGCGAGGCGATGTGCCGCACGTTTGTACAGGCCGGTTATTCCGTTATCGGCGCGGCACGGCGCGGCGAGAAACTGCAGGCATTGGCAGCCGAATTGGGCGAGCGGTTTTATCCTTTGGAAATGGACGTTTCGCGTACCGAGTCGATACGCAACGCGCTCGACAGCTTGCCTGAAAATTTTGCCGAAATCGATTGCCTGATCAACAACGCCGGATTGGCGTTGGGTTTGGAAACGGCGGACAAAGCAGATTTCGGCGATTGGGAAACCATGATTCAAACGAATATCGTCGGTCTGACTTTCCTGACGCGCCAAATCCTGCCGCAAATGGCGGAGCGCAAACAAGGCTATATCATGAATTTGGGTTCGATTGCCGGCAGCTATGCCTACGAGGGCAGCAACGTGTACGGCGCGACCAAGGCGTTTGTGCGCCAGTTCAGCATGAACCTGCGTGCGGAATTGGCGGATAAAAACATCCGCGTTACCAACATCGAGCCGGGTTTGTGCGGCGGTACCGAGTTTTCCAACGTCCGCTTTAAGGGCGATGACGAGCGGGCGGAAAAGGTTTATGAGAACGTCGAATCCATCCGGCCGCAAGACATTGCGGATACGGCTTTGTGGCTTTATCAGCGTCCGGCGCACATGAACGTCAATTCCATCGAAATCATGCCTGTCGCCCAAACGTTTGCCGGTATGAAAGTGATCCGCAATGCGCCGCCCGTACCCGTGTTAACCGAGAATTTCGAGAAACAAAGTATGTCTTTGTTTGCAAAGATTAAGTCGTGGTTTAAATAGGCAGATTGGATAGGATAGGGTCGTCTGAATAGGGATACTCGGTTTCAGACGACCTCCGAATATCTGCATCTTACATAAACACGTTATAATGTAATCCTCTCCGTTCAGAATATTAAGGTCGTCTGAAAGCCTTTATGAAACACGCAATCAAACAAAAAATCCTCGAACAGGCACGCCGTGACGGCGTACAGGTAACCGCTTTGCGCGAGCAGGTGCTCGATATCGTTTTGCAGCAAAGCGGCGTGATTAAAGCCTACAACGTCTTGTCGCAGATGCAGCAGCAAAGCGAGGGCGTGGTTGCGCCGCCGACGGCCTACCGCGCCCTTGATTTTTGGGCGGAGCAGGGCGTTTTGCACAAAGTGGCGGCGGTCAACGGCTATATTTTGTGCAGCCATGCGCAGCACGAGTGCGACGACCATTGCCACGACCACGAAGAAGCCGAAGCGCACCACAGCGCGTTTATTTTGGTCTGCACCGAATGCGGCACGGCGGACGAGCAAACCCTGAGCCACGAATGGGCGGCACTGCGCGCAGGCGTTGCCGAAAGCGGCTTTGCGCTGAAAGAAGAACACGTTGTTTTAACTGGAATCTGTAAAAAATGTCAGAAGTGAAAAAAACCAAAGTCCACCTGATTTCAGGTTTTCTGGGAACAGGCAAAACCACCGCGCTCAAAAGCCTGATGGAGCAAAAAGACCCGAACGAAAAATGGGTCATCATCGTCAACGAGTTTGGCGAAATCGGTATTGACGGCGCCGTATTGAGCGACAACGGCATCCCCGTGGCAGAAATCGCCGGCGGCTGTTTGTGTTGCACCGCCGGTCCGCAAATGGGCGTAACCGTACAGAAAATGCTGCGCGACGCCAAACCCGACCGCCTGATGATTGAGGCAAGCGGACTGGCACACGCCGCCAGCGTCATCGACGAATTGAAAGCCAAACCGCTGGACAGCCTTTTGGAAATCGGCGCCGTCTTTACCGTTGTCGATCCGCGCCAGTTCATCAACCCCGATTACGCGCAGCAGGCGTTGTATAAAGACCAAATCGGCATCTGCGACGTATTGGTCGCCAGCAAAACCGATTTATGCACCCCCGAACAGCTTGCCGAATTTCACGACAAAGCGGCAAAACTGTTCCCGCCCAAAGCCAAAGTGGTCGAAGTCCAAAACGCACAACTCGACATCCAATGGCTCGACATTCCCGTTATCGAAAAATCACGCTACCGCCTCAAAGCCCTACCGGACAACACTATGGGCTTTCAGTCGCAAGGTTTCACATTCCCCGCCGGACGCGATTTCGACGGCGAAAAATTGACCAACTTCTTCAACGACCTGCCCAAGTTCACAGATGGCCTCGTCCGCGCCAAAGGCGTGTTCCAAGTGCTCGGCACATGGGTGTGGCTCAACTGGGTGGACGGGCAATGGGGCGCCAACCAAGTCTCATGGCGCCGCGACTCGCGCTTCGAGCTGATTGCCAAGTCGTTTGACGCAGATTTGATTGAAAAGAAACTGCAAGAGGCTTTGGAGAAATAAGGGAGGTCGTCTGAAAAGTATTCAAAAGTGTAATATAAATAAATTCATAAGATAGTTTTTATTACATTATTTTTAAAGGAATTTTGATTGTGGGTCATTCGATTTTTTTAAAAAAGGTCATACTAAGAAATTACAAAAGTATTGGCTATTGCAATGTTAACTTAGGGGCTTTGACTTATTTGGTAGGTGGAAATGGTTCAGGAAAAAGTAATTTTTTAGATGCCTTACACCTAGTACGGGATGCATTAAATGGTTCTCTTGAAAATGCATTGAATGAACGAGGTGGTTTAAATGAAGTGCGACGTCGTTCAAGTGGGCATCCTACTCACTTTGGTATCCGTTTAGAATTTGTTTTGCCTGATGGGAAAACAGGTCATTTTGCTTTTGACGTGGGGGCATTAAAAGATCGTGGTTATGAGGTAAAAACCGAAGAATGTGTAATAAGTGGAATAGGTAAAGGACCGTTTTATAGAATTAATCGGGGCAAGCTTAAGGATACTAGTGAATCTACTTTTCCAGCCATTACCACTGATAGATTGGCATTAGTAGCTGTTTCTGGATTGCGGGCATTTAGGGACGTTTTCGACGCATTATCCTCAATGAGTTTCTACAGTTTAAACCCAGATACGATGAAAGAATTACAAAAACCCCAAGACGGGCAGTTGCTGAAATTCTCAGGAGAAAATATTGCTAGTGTAATCGGTCATTTAGAACGAATATCAAACAAAACACAGATAGAGAACATTGAAAGATATTTACAGCTCGTAGTGCCTATGGTGCATGGCGTAGAACGTAAGCAGATTGGTCCTATGGAAACATTGGAATTTAGACAAGAAATGGCAGGAGCTAGACACCCTTGGCGTTTTTTAGCTCAGAATATGTCAGATGGGACGTTGCGTGCACTTGGTATCCTTACTGCTTTGTTTCAAAGGAACAATGATTATTCTCCTACTTTAGTTGCTATAGAAGAGCCAGAGACTGCTCTACATCCAGCAGCAAGTACGGCTTTGAGAGAAGCATTGTTTGAGGCAGCAAAGAAAACACAAATTATAGTAACCAGCCATAGCCCTGATCTTCTTGATGATACAAATATTTCTCCTAATCAAATTTTAACTGTTACATCAAAAGGTGGTGAGACATATATTGCTCCGCTTGACCAGGCATCTAGGGAGATGATAAGAAAACATCTTTTTTCTGCTGGTGAATTGCTAAGATTGAATCAACTAGCTCCAGATAGTGAATATTTAGAAAACCAATTTAATGGTAAGCAAGATGATCTATTTGGAGAAATAATGGAATGAAAATTGCTTGTATTGTTGAAGGGCAAGGTGAAGTCAAAGCTTTACCAGTCCTATTAAAAAGATTACATACATGGAAAACATCTGATTTATCTTATCCAATTATTGAAGAACCTATTAGAGTAAAAAGAGATCAATTTATCAACAAAAATGATGAGTTCAGGCGATATTTACAACTTGCTGCTGCAAAGTGTGGAAATGAGGGGTGGATCTTAATATTGTTAGATGCTGACGATGATTGTCCTGCGGATTTGGGAGCGAAAATTCTACAACGTGCAAAACAATGCATTCCTCACCGCCCAATTTCTGTTGTTTTAGCAAATATGGAATTTGAAGCTTGGTTCATAGCTTCTGCAGAATCATTAAACGGGAAACATGGTTTTGAATTTAATCCTGAAGAGGTTATAGAGGCCGAACGAGTCAGAAACGCAAAAGGATGGATTAAAAACCATATGTCAACAAATTCTTATGGGGAAACAACAGAGCAGCAAGCATTCGTGCGAGAGATGAATTTACAACAAGCCTTTTCTAACAGTCGCTCTTTCCGAAAATTATGTTCGGAATGGGAAAAACAAATGCGAAGTCGTGTTTGAGGGATATTAATATGTACCGTTACATCCTCCACCGCCTATTACTCTTAATCCCCACGCTGTTGGGGATTTTGGCGATTACTTTTGCCGTTATCCAATTCGTGCCGGGCGGGCCGGTGGAGCAGATGGTGCAGCAGTTGACGCATGGTGCGGTCAGCGGCGAGACGGCGAATGCGACGGCGGGCAATATCATGAAAAACGGCAACCGCATCAGCCCGGAAGATTTGGCGGCGTTGAATGCGCTGTACGGTTTCGACAAGCCGCCGCTGACGCGGTTTGCGGATATGGTGTGGCGGTTTGCCCGTTTTGATTTGGGCAACAGTTTTTTCCATCATGAAACCGTGTTCGAGCTGGTCAAACAGAAAATGCCGGTGTCGATGAGTTTGGGTTTGTGGACGTTTTTCCTGACTTATCTGATTTGTATCCCGTTGGGCATTGCCAAGGCGGTGCGCGACGGCAGCCGTTTTGATGCGGTAACGGGGATGGTGGTGCTGGTCGGTTATACCATACCGCCGTTTGTGTTGGGTTTGGTGCTGTTGGTGTTGTTTGGCGGCGGCAGCTTTTTTGCGTGGTTCCCGCAGGGCGGTTTGGTCGGCGATGATTTCGACACGTTGTCGTGGGCGGGCAAAATTAAGGATTATCTGTGGCACATGGCGCTGCCGATTACGGCTTCGGTGGCGGGCAGTCTGGCGGTAACGACGGTTTTGACGAAAAACGTGTTTCTTGAAGAAATCCGCCGCCAATATGTTTATACCGCCCGTGCCAAGGGATTGCCGGAAAAGCAGATTTTGTGGAAACACGTTTTCCGCAACGCGATGATTCCGCTGATTACCGGCTTTCCCGCTGCCTTTATCGGCGCGTTTTTCACTGGCAGCCTGCTGATTGAAACCTTGTTCTCGCTCGACGGGCTGGGGCTGCTTTCCTACGAGGCGGTGATGAAGCGCGATTATCCGGTGGTGATGGGGACGCTGTATGTGTTCACGCTGATGGGTTTGCTGGCGAAATTGGTGTCGGATATTTCTTATTCGTGGGTCGATCCGCGCATTCATTTCGGCGGACAGAAATAGGTCGTCTGAAAACTTAAAGAATTATGGAGTTAAATATGATTAAACGTTTAAAAGATATTTCTGAAGAAAGCCGCGAACATAAAAACGATGGTGCAAAAGTAGTCCGTATGGAATTGCAGGATGATGAAGCAATCAAACGGTTGGTCATGCATAGCGCAAAGCGCGTAATTGCTGCGCATAAGTCAGAATTGGAAAAGTTGGCTTATAAGTAATCTCCATGGTTGAATATTCAGACGACCTTTGTGCAATCCAATTATGAAAACACACACCTCAAACCCCACTTGGCAGGCTTTCAAGCAACACAAACGCGGCTGGTTCGCGTTGCGGGTTTTAGCCGTTTTGTTCGCCGTCGCGCTGCTTGCGCCTTTGTGGAGCAACGACAAGCCCTTGTTGATACGTTATCAGGGCGAATATTATTTTCCGCTGGTAAACGAATACAACGAAACCGTGTTCGGCGGCGATTTCGACACGCCTGCCGATTACCTCGACCCGCTGATACGCGGCAACATCACGTCAAACGGCAATTACGCCGTTTATCTGCCCAATCCCTACGACGCCGATACGCTCAATGATTTCGACACGCAGCCCGACCCTGCAAGTCCGTCCGAAAGGCACTTGCTCGGCACGGACGACCGCGGTCGCGATGTCTTGGCGCGTTTGGTTTACGGATTCCGCGATTCCCTATTGTTTGCCCTTGCCCTGACTTTGGTAACGACCGTAATCGGCGTGATTACCGGCGCGGTGCAGGGTTATTTCGGCGGCAAGACCGACCTCTTGATGCAGCGTTTTATCGAAATCTGGGGCGGGATGCCGGAACTTTACCTGCTGATTATCCTGTCTTCGTTTTTTAATCCCAGTTTGTTGATTTTGCTGGTGTTGCTGTCGCTATTCGGCTGGATGGGATTGTCCGACTACGTCCGTGCCGAGTTTTTGAAAAACCGTCAGGCTGATTATGTTTTGGCGGCGCGTTCGATGGGCGTGGGCAATCGCGCGATTATGTGGCGGCACATCCTGCCCAACAGCCTGACGCCCGTATTGGCGTTTCTGCCTTTCCGCATCTCCGGCGCGGTGCTTGCGCTAACCAGCTTGGATTTCCTCGGTTTGGGCGTTCCCGCGTCGCAGGCGAGCTTGGGCGAACTCTTGGCGCAGGGCAAGGACAACTTAGACGCTTGGTGGATAGGCTTGTCCACCGTCGGTACGCTGACGATTATGCTGCTTTTGCTGGTGATGATAGGCGAGGGCTTGCGTCAGGCGTTTGACGTGCGCGCTAGGGGATAGTATAAGCACGGAGTCTTTGCGGGCGTACATCAATGCGCGACCCGCGCCTTTAGAAGTTTCAGACGACCTCTATAATATTTTACTCACTTATTTTTTAAAGAATTTCAATGAATCAAACACACAACACAAACTTTTACGAAATGCTGACCGCTGCCTGCCGTAAAAACGGCAAAGGTACTGCGGTGTTCAACGACAAAGAAAAAACCACCTACCATGCACTCAAGCGGGAAGTCGATGCCGTAGCCGCATATCTGCAAAATATGGGCGTCAAGTTCGGCGACAAAGTGGCTTTGGCGGTATCCAATTCGCCGGAATTTATCAGCGCCTATTTTGCCGTCTCCGCCATCGGCGCGGTTGCCGTACCGATGAATACGTTTTTGAAAAACAACGAATACGCGTATATTTTGAACGACTGCAAAGCGCGGTTTATGTTTGCTTCGGCAGGTTTGCAGAAAGAATTGAAGGGGCTGAAAAAACAGACCCGCGTCGAGAAAATCATTTGGATAGGCGAGGCGAAAGCGGCGGACGAAGCCGATGTGCGTTTTGAAGAAGCGCGCCGTTTTTCGGGTACGCCCGATTTGAGCCGCCAGCCGAAAATCAATGATTTGGCGCATATTATTTATACTTCCGGCACGACAGGCCACCCCAAAGGCGCATTGATCAGCTATGGCAACCTGTTTTCCAACCTTGAAGGCATCGAGCGCATCTTTAAGATTACCAAACGCGACCGCTTCGTCGTGTTCCTGCCGATGTTCCACAGCTTTACGCTGACGGCTATGGTATTGCTGCCGATTTATATGGCGTGTTCGATTATTTTGGTGAAATCCGTTTTCCCGTTCTCCAACGTTTTGAAACAGGTTTTATTCAAACGCGCGACCGTGTTTTTGGGTGTACCCGCGATTTACACCGCCATGAGCAAAGCGAAAATCCCTTGGTATTTCAGATGGTTCAACCGCGTCCGTCTGTTTATCAGCGGCGGCGCGCCTTTGGCGGAACAAACCATCCTTGATTTTAAAGCGAAGTTCCCGCGTGCCAAGCTTTTGGAAGGCTACGGTTTGAGCGAATGCTCGCCTGTCGTCGCCGTCAACACGCCCGAAAGGCAAAAAGCCCGCAGCGTCGGCATCGCCTTGCCCGGATTGGAAGTCAAAGCCGTCAACGACGAATTGGTCGAAGTGCCGACGGGTGAAGTGGGCGAACTCATCGTCAAAGGCGGTTCGGTCATGCAGGGCTACCTGAATATGCGCGATGCCACGGACGAAGCCATCGTTAACGGCTGGCTGAAAACAGGCGATTTTGTCACGATAGACGAAGACGGCTTTATCTTTATCGTCGACCGCAAAAAAGACCTGATTATTTCCAAAGGGCAAAACGTTTATCCGCGCGAAATCGAAGAGGCGATTTACAAACTCGATGCCGTCGAAGCCGCAGCCGTCATCGGCGTGAAAGACCAATACGCCGATGAAGAAATCATCGCCTTTATCCAACTCAAAGACGGCGAAACGTTGGACGAAGCCGACGTGCGCGCCCATTTGCGCGGACATTTGGCGAATTTCAAAATCCCCAAACAGATTTACTTTAAAGACGAACTGCCGAAAAACGCCACGGGCAAAGTGTTGAAACGGGTGTTGAAAGAGCAGTTTCAGAAATAATAAGCGTTCAGACGACCTCGGTTTGCGGGTTTGAATCAGAGGTCGTCTGAAAAGCAGAAAGCCGATGTTTGCCGGGCGTGTTTCTTGTTCATCTCAGATATTGGCTTATTGCTTTGTAAAGATTTCTGCCCGTGCGGCGGGTATTGCCGATTTGATTCCAACCGTTTTCCGTTTTCAGACGACCTCGATACTATGACGAAACCCATTCTTGAAATTGAAAACCTAAACGCCTTTTTCCCCGGCAAGCAAGTCCTGCACGATGTCAGCCTGACCGTACAGACTGGCAGGAAACTGGCATTGGTCGGCGAGAGCGGCAGCGGTAAAACCGTGTTGGCGCAGGGCATTATGCGGCTGAATCCGCTGGTGTCATTTGAAGGCTGTCTGAAATTTTGCGGCAACGATTTGCTGACCCAATCCGAACGCGCCCTGCAAAAGCTGCGCGGACGGGAAATCGGCATGGTTTTTCAAGAACCGATGACCGCGCTTAACCCTGTGATGCGCGTCGGCGCGCAGATTGCCGAAGTGTTGACCCTGCATCTGGGTTTGGACAAAAAACAGGCATGGGCGAGGGCGGTCGAACTCTTGGCGGAAACCGGTATCCGCGAGCCGGAGCAGAAAGCCTTTGCCTATCCCTTCCAGCTTTCCGGCGGACAGCGGCAGCGGGCGATGATTGCGATGGCGGTTGCCGCCGAACCCAAGCTCCTGATTGCCGACGAACCGACCACCGCCTTGGATGTCGCCGTGCAGGCGCAGATTCTCGATTTGTTGGCGCGTTTGCAGCAGGCGCACAACATGACCATGCTCTACATCACCCACGACCTGAACCTTGTCCGCCGCTTTGCAGACGACGTCGCCGTGATGCGCGGCGGACGCATTGTCGAAACGGGCGCAGCGGCGGAAGTGTTCGACCGTCCGCAACACGAATATACGAAAATGCTGTTGAACGCCGGTGCCGCGCGCAAGGTCGAACCTTTGGCGGGCAATCCCGCCACCGTCTTGCAGGCGGAGCAGCTTTCCGTTGCCGTCAAAGAAACGGCGGGCTGGTTCAAAAAACGCAGCAAAATCCTGCTGGAGCCGGTTTCCTTCAATTTGAAAGCGGGCGAAACGCTGGGCATCATCGGCGAAAGCGGCTGCGGCAAAACCACGCTGGCAAAAGCCGTGATGCACCTTATCGACGCGGAAGGTCGTCTGAAAATCAACGGCGAAGCCTGGACGCGCGAATCGAGGCGCGACATCCAAATGGTGTTTCAAGACCCGTTCGGCGCATTCAACCCGCGCATGAACGTCTTTAATATCGTTTCCGAAGCCCTGCGCGTTCACGAACCCGATTTGTCCCGCGCAGAAATGCGGCAGCGTGTGCAAGACGTATTGCGGCAGGTCGGGCTGCCCGAAGACGCGCTCGAACGCTATCCGCACGCCTTTTCCGGCGGACAACGCCAGCGGCTCGCCATCGCCCGCGCCATCATCGTCCGCCCGAAAATCCTCGTTTTGGACGAACCTACCAGCGCGCTCGACGTACAATGGCAGCAACAGATTCTGGAGCTGCTTGCCGATTTGCAAAAACAACACGGCCTCAGCCTCATCATCATCAGCCACGACCTCGCCGTCATCCGCGCCCTGTCGCACCGCGTGATGGTGTTGAAAGACGGCAAAATCGTCGAAGAGGGCGGCTGCGAAACCGTATTTGCCAACCCTTCCAGCGATTACACGCGCCATCTGATGAGCTTTAGAGCAGGCTGACCGATCGGGCAGGTCGTCTGAAAAACATTAGCCAATCCCGATGGCAACCTTACAAAAAAGCTATTACACTTTTGCGACACTTGAAATTTTCAGCCCCAAGCCCTATCCTGCACAACATCTGATTCAATTTGACACAAAAAGGAAAAACTCATGAGCAGCGAACTGATTATCCACACCACCGATGCAAATTTCGAACAAGACGTTTTGAAATCCGACGTCCCCGTATTGCTGGATTTCTGGGCACCTTGGTGCGGCCCTTGCAAAATGATCGCTCCGATCTTGGACGACATCGCCGCCGAATTTGAAGGTCGTCTGAAAGTCGTCAAACTCAACATCGACGAAAACGAAGCCACCCCCGCCAAATTCGGCGTACGCGGTATCCCGACGCTGATGGTGTTCAAAAACGGCGAAAACGTCGCCACCAAAGTCGGCGCTTTGGCAAAAGGTCAATTGACTGCATTTGTAAACGCTTCTTTGGCTTAAGTTTCAACAGCGCAAAAGGTCGTCTGAAAATGTTCAGACGACCTTTTTGTATGTTTGGATTTTAGGGAAACGGGATGCTTTGCCTGTTCTCTTCTTTATCGTTCGAGGATTTCGGCAAACGGGCATTGCCCGATTAAATTCGCTTTAATCTGCGCCAAAAAGGTCGTCTGAAAACCTAGTATCAGGTTTTCAGACGACCTTTCGTGTATGTACGCCTTGTTTGAACATTTATTCCTTGCGTTGCAAAACGGCGGCGAAGAATCCGTCGGTTTGGTGTTTTGCCGAATCGAGACGCAGGTATTTGCCGGTGTTCAAATCGATTTTCAAAGCGGCGAGCAGCTCGGCGCAGTCGAGGAGTTCGTATTCCGGGTGTTCTTCCAAAAAGCGTTCGACCTGCATTTCGTTTTCTTCGGGCAACACGCTGCAAGTGGCGTAAACCAGCCTGCCTTGCGGTTTGACCAGTTTGGCGGCGGCATCGAGGATGCTGTGTTGCTGCTCCAAAAGTTTGGCGACGGTTTCGGGCGACTGGCGGTATTTGAGGTCGGGATTGCGGCGCAGTGTGCCTAAGCCGGAGCAGGGGGCATCGACCAAAACGCGGTCGGCTTTGCCGGTCAGGCGGTCGATGCGGCTGTCGTGTTCGCTACTGATGCGTTCGGGGTGGATGTTGGTCAGTCCGGCGCGGGTCATGCGGGGCTTGAGGTTGGCAAGGCGTTTTTCGGCGATGTCGAAGGCGTAGATTCTGCCTTTGTTTGCCATTTGCGCGCCAACGGCGAGGGTTTTGCCGCCTGCGCCGGCGCAGAAATCGACGATGATTTCGCCGCGTTTGGCACCGACGAGCAGGGCGAGGAGCTGGCTGCCTTCGTCTTGGACTTCAAGCGTGCCGTCTAAAAACAATTCGTGTTTGTTGAGGGCGATTTTGTTTTTCAGACGGATGCCCCAAGGGGAATAGGGTGTGGCTTCTGCGTCGGGGCTTTCGGCTTGAAGCAAGGGCAGCACTTTGTCGCGTCTGCCTTTGAGCGTGTTGACGCGGATGTCGAGCGGCGCGGCTTGGTTGATGCTGCGGCCGAAGGCGAGGATTTCTTCGTCGCTGTTATGTTTTTGCAGTTGCTCCACCAGCCATTGCGGCAATTCGGCGGTGGTATGGAGGTCGTCTGAAAATTCGGTTTTGCGTGCTTTGAGGCTGCTGAGGAACTCGGTTTCTTCTTCGTCGAGCAGGTCTTTGATTTGGCTGATGTTGGTGCTTCTGCCGAGAACGAGCGCGGCAAGCGCGGCTTTGCGCGGCTGGGCATGCGGGCGGCGCAGGACGGCACTGATTTTTTGATAATGGCGCAGGGCGGCGAAGGCGGTTTCGGCGATTTCGTGGCGGTCTTGGCGGCCGAGTTTTTTGTGTTCGCGGAAGTAGCCGGACAAAACGGCATCGGCAGGCTGTTTGAAGGTCAGCATTTCAGCCAGCACTTTGGTGGTATGGTCGAGTTGGATCGGGGTCATGGTGGATTCGCAATCGGAAGAAAGGCTTGGATTATACTGGAAAGGTCGTCTGAAAACGTTGAATCGGGTTTCAGACGACCTTCATGATGCGTTCGATTTCATGCCAAAAGCCGTCGGGGCGCAATTCGAGTTTGGCGATTAAGCAGCTTTCGATTTGGCGGACGTCATGGTCGGACAGGGTTTGCGCCTCGGCGACGCGGGCAGGGGCAAGGTATGCCATGCGGTCGATGAGGTGGTAGTGTGCGTCCTCTGTGGTCGGATATGCCAACCAATCTCGGATAAAGACGCCGCGCCAGCAGTATGGGTTCAGCGGGGCTTCGGCGGAATCTGCGCCGACGGGGAAAAAGCCGATGCCGCGTATGATTGAGGCGGGTTGCGGCGCGTCGGGGAGGCGGTTTTGCCGTAGGGTTTCGCTGCCTTCGGGGGATTGAAGCAGGGCGAGTTGGCGGGGCAGTTTGGCGGCTTTGGCGGCGAGGGTGTCTTTGGAATTGAGTCCGCACAGGTCTGCGGATTTGCCGCTGCCGCTGCCGTAATATTTGCAGGTCAGTTCGATATGATAGGGTTTGCCGTTGATGGAGGCGATGAAATCGGCGGCGCCTTGCGTGAGGTCGTCTGAAAACACGGGCAGGTTATAGGCGTGCAATTCGGTATGCGGTGCATGGGCGAACCAAAATACGAGCAGGCGTTCGGCGTAGATGCCGAGTCGGTTGCCGAAGGGGGCGTGTTCGGCGAGATAGTCGTCTAAGGGGGAGGGATTGCCGTCCAAATCCAAAAGATAGCGGAAGCCGTGTTCGCCCAATAGTGTGCGGACGCTCAATTCGCAGCCGCTTTGCCAAAGCGGCGGAGCGGTCAGCAGGGTGGCGAGGGCGCGGACGGACGGGTTGGTGAGTTTCCACCATAGGGCATCTAGGGCGTAGTTCATGGGGCGGTGCGGATGTCGGGAAGGTGATGGATTTTATAATATTGAGCATGAAGTTGAAACCTGTAAGCCGCTGTACCGTCTAGGCAGCAATTGTTTTTCCCCTTCAAGATATTGAACAAGTTGGCAATCGGGCGGTAACGTTCTCCCTATTAAAAAAGGTCGTCTGAAAACGCTTTAGCGAGATGAACTGCACCCCAAAAGTTGGACATCCCCTCCAACTCACAAGGTGCAGTTTTTT
>CAUSKT010000053.1:0-16809 GCA_963532335.1 uncultured Neisseria sp.
ACCTGTGGAAAACCGCCAAACCGTTTTTGGTGAAATGGATGAACGAACAGGTCGGTCCTAAAGCCTTTTTGCGCAACCTCAAAAACGAAGCCCCCGACTGGGCGCAAATCATCCCTTCCCTGCCCCGCAAAATCAGCGCGCTGGTTGACGAAAACCGCCAACAGGAAATGCGCGATGCCTATATCCATTTGGTCAAAGTGCAGCAACGGCAAAGCATGTGGCTGGGCGTGATTGCGATTGTGTTGCTGCTGATTTTGCTGTTTGATTAAAAATCCATATACACAAAAGGTCGTCTGAAAACGAAATAGTGGTTTTAGAAAAACTCGCTATCCGCATTTTCAGACGACCTTTTATTATGAATTTGCATAAAACGCGCACCTCAACCGTAGCGTGGGCTTCGCCCACGAAAATTGGATATTTTGCCCCTCGTCCCAAACAAAATTGACCAACATAATTTCTCGCGGGCAAAGCCCACGCTACTTTTCTACTCGTTACCAAGGTCGTCTGAAAACATGGATTGCGGCTAAGCAAACCCGATATGCCCGTTTTCAGACGACCTTCTATTGCGAGTTTGAATACAATACCCGCCGCAGCCGTAGCGTGGGCTCCGCCCACGAAAATCAGGATATTTTGCCCATCGCCCAAAAACAGAATAGACCGATATATTTCTCGCGGGCAAAGCCCACGCTACTTTTCTACTCGTTACCAAGGTCGTCTGAAAACATGGATTGCGGCTAAGCAAACCCGATATGCCCGTTTTCAGACGACCTTCTATTGCGAGTTTGAATACAATACCCGCCGCAGCCGTAGCGTGGGCTCCGCCCACGAAAATCAGGATATTTTGCCACTCGCCCCAAACAAAATAGACCGATATATTTCTCGCGGGCAAAGCCCATACCACCTCTTCCCTTCATCATCGAGGTCGTCTGAAAACGCCAACCGTTCCCATCGCATGGAAAACGCGCTTTTCAGACGACCTTTACAGTTTTTGAGTCATTCCCCGATATGCTATAATCCGCCGTTAAACTTTTATCTTTTCAGGAAAAACCATGAGCTTGAAATGCGGCATCGTCGGCCTGCCCAACGTCGGCAAATCCACCCTCTTTAACGCGCTGACCCAATCGGGCATCGAAGCGGCGAACTATCCCTTCTGCACCATCGAACCCAACGTCGGCATCGTCGAAGTGCCCGACCCGCGCATGGCGGAGCTGGCGAAAATCGTCAATCCGCAAAAAATGCAGCCCGCCATCGTCGAGTTCGTCGATATTGCCGGTTTGGTCGCAGGCGCGAGCAAAGGCGAAGGCTTGGGCAACCAGTTCCTCGCCAACATCCGCGAAACCGACGCCATCGTCAACGTCGTGCGCTGCTTTGACGACGACAACATCGTCCACGTTTCCGGCAAAGTCGATCCGATTGCCGACATCGAAACCATCGGCACCGAACTAGCCCTTGCCGACCTCGCCAGCGTCGAAAAAGCCATCGTCCGCGAAGAAAAACGCGCCCGCTCAGGCGACAAAGACGCGCAAAAACTGGTCGAACTGTGCAAAAAACTGCTGCCGCATCTGGACGAAGGCAAACCCGTCCGCTCCTTCGGTTTGGACGCGGAAGAACTCGCCATGCTCAAACCGCTGTTCCTACTCACCGCCAAACCCGCCATGTATGTCGGCAACGTTGCCGAAGACGGTTTTGAAAACAATCCGCACCTCGACCGCCTGAAAGAATTGGCTGAAAAAGAAAATGCCCCTGTCGTCGCCGTTTGCGCCGCTATGGAGAGCGAAATCGCCGAGTTGGAAGACGACGAAAAAGCCGAGTTCCTCGCTGAAATGGGCTTGGAAGAGCCAGGCTTGAACCGCCTGATCCGCGCCGGCTACGACCTCTTGGGCCTGCAAACCTACTTCACCGCCGGCGTCAAAGAAGTCCGCGCCTGGACCATCCACAAAGGCGACACCGCCCCGCAAGCCGCCGGCGTCATCCACACCGACTTCGAACGCGGCTTCATCCGCGCCCAAGTCATTTCCTACGACGATTTTGTCTCACTCGGCGGCGAAGCCAAAGCCAAAGAAGCCGGCAAAATGCGCGTAGAAGGCAAGGAATATGTCGTGCAGGACGGGGATGTGATGCATTTCTTGTTTAATGTGTAACTAAGTTTTGATGAGCAATGGAGATGATATGAATTTCAGAAATCTTATCTCTAGTATTTCTTGGGGTAATATTATCTCCATTGTAATTGTTTCTTTATTTTTTCCTGCAATGATTTCTCTTTTTAGTCAGAAATCAGATATATCTAAAACTATATTTACTGAAGATTATAAGAAGACAAGATTGCAATCTGCATTATGTATGGATTTACATCAACAATATCTTGACAGTAAAACACTGTTATTAGGTGCCAATCATAATTTTTATAAAATTATGAGAGAGTTAATAGCAATATATGAGCATGGGGAAAATACGGTTAATGATGATTTTATTCTAATGTTTAAGGCTTTTCATAAGACGCAAAAAGATGCTGAAAAAGAAGCAAAAAAATTTTTTGATGATACAAATAGTTGCTACTCAAAAAATGTATATGAATTAGAAAATCTTGCTGTTAGTCTTGGATTACTTAAAGAATATGAGGAAATTTTAGATAAATATGAAACTCCTAAAAATGAATCTTGCAAAAATTCTTGTTTGGAAATAAGGGGAAATTTAGCCAAATTAGATGCTGATGTTAAAAAAGGACAAGAACAGCTTGCCAACTATGACATTGATGAATTTATTAATAATTTTATTAGAATGGGAAGTGGGAGCATATCCGAGGAAGATATGATTAAAAAATTTAAAGAAATTCCAATTGAGAAACTAGAAGAAGTTACAGTTGCAAAGCTAAATCATGAAGCTGAACTTCTAGAGTTTCAAAAGATGAAACAACGGGAAATTTGGAGTTTATTCTCAAAAGAAATGCAATCCAGATTTAATCAGGGATTTATTAGATATTTTATACAAAATTTGTTTTAAAATTTTCATTTGTTATTTGTAGGAAATCTATGACCTCCATCATCCAAGACTTACAATCGCGCGGCCTTATCGCGCAAACGACCGACATCGAAGCCTTAGACGCTTTGTTGAACGAACAAAAAATCTCCCTCTACTGCGGTTTCGACCCGACAGCTGACAGCCTGCATATCGGCCATTTGCTGCCCGTATTGGCATTGCGCCGTTTCCAACAGGCGGGGCATACGCCGATTGCTTTGGTGGGCGGCGCGACCGGCATGATCGGCGACCCCAGCTTCAAAGCGGTGGAGCGCAGCTTGAATTCCGCCGAAACCGTTGCCGGCTGGGTAGAAAGCATCCGCAACCAACTGAAACCGTTTTTGAGCTTTGAAGGCGAAAACGCCGCCATTATGGCGAACAACGCCGACTGGTTCGGCAGCATGAACTGCCTCGACTTCCTGCGCGACATCGGCAAGCATTTCTCCGTCAACGCCATGCTGAACAAGGAATCCGTCAAACAGCGTATCGAACGCGACGATGTGGGCATTTCCTTCACCGAGTTCGCCTACTCCCTGCTGCAAGGCTACGACTTTGCCGAATTGAACAAACGCCATGGCGCGGTTTTGGAAATCGGCGGCTCCGACCAATGGGGCAACATCACCGCAGGTATCGACCTGACCCGCCGTCTGAACCAAAAACAAGTATTCGGTCTGACCCTGCCTTTGGTTACCAAATCCGACGGCACCAAATTCGGCAAAACCGAAGGCGGCGCAGTATGGCTGAACGCGAAGAAAACCTCGCCGTATCAGTTCTACCAGTTCTGGCTGAAAGTTGCCGATGCCGATGTGTATAAATTCCTGAAATACTTCACCTTCCTGTCTATCGAAGAAATCGACGCCATCGAAGCGAAAGACAAAGCCAGCGGCACCAAGCCCGAAGCGCAACGCATCCTCGCCGAAGAAATGACCCGCCTGATTCACGGCGAAGCCGCCCTGCAAGCCGCGCAGCGCATTTCCGAAAGCCTGTTTGCCGAAGACCAAAGCAGCCTGACCGAAAGCGACTTCGAACAGCTCGCCCTCGACGGTCTGCCCGCATTTGAAGTTTCAGACGGCCTCAACGTCGTCGAAGCCTTGGTCAAAACCGGCTTGGCATCTTCCAACAAAGAAGCGCGCGGTTTTGTGAACAGCAAAGCGGTATTGCTCAACGGCCAGGCCGCCGAATCGAACAACCCGAACCACGCCGCCGAACGCCCCGACGATGCCTATCTGCTGACCGACGCGCACAAACGCTTCGGCAAATACACCATCGTACGACGCGGCAAACGCAACCACGCGCTCTTGGTTTGGAAATAAGCCTTAAATGACAAAGGTCGTCTGAAAACTTTTTTCAGACGACCTTTTTTCTACCGTCAATCGTATGATAGCGAATATAGTGGATTAACTGCAGATCGGCACGGTATTTCCCATTCATACCGTCTGAGGCTTCGTCTTGCCCTGATTTACAATCAATCTGCCATACCTCTGCGCATCATAAATCTTAAATCCGGTAACGCCCTATCTGTTTGAATTTAATGCACAATAAGAAAGAAACACCATGACTGCCCCCTATACTCTTGCCGACCTGAAGACCGCCTACCAACGCAAAGAAAAATTGAAATATCTATACTTCTGGGGACACACGCCAAAACATGAAAATGAGATAGATAAAGCCGTCTTCAGCCAATGGCATCCTGCGCCCTTTGAAATCGACGGCATCCGCTATGCGACTGCCGAACACTATATGATGGCAGAAAAGGCGAGGCTGTTCGGCGCAGACGATATCCGCCGCCAAATCATCGCTTCCGCCCACCCCAAACAAGCCAAGGACTTGGGGAGACAAGTCATCGGTTTTAAAAACGATATTTGGAATGCCCGCCGCTTCGATATCGTTTGCGAAGGCAACCGTGCCAAATTCATCCAACACCCCGATTTGAAACGCTTTTTGCTTGGCACCGGCAGCCGTATCTTAGTAGAAGCCAGCCCGGTTGACGCAATCTGGGGAATCGGACTTGCCCAAGATGATCCACGCGCCCAAAATCCATTGCAATGGCGGGGTTTGAACCTGCTTGGTTTCGCGCTAATGAAAGTACAGGATGAACTTCAGGTCGTCTGAAAGCAACTTCAAAAGCAACTTCAGACGACCCCATAAAAAAACGCACCTTATAAAAAGGTGCGTTTTAATTTCTACGGTTTAGAATTTAGCGCCGGATTGGTTGGCCATATAGTCAACCGCTGCTTTGACTTCGTCATCACTCAGGCTTGTGTTACCGCCTTTGGCAGGCATGGAGTTAAAGCCTTCGAGCGCGTGTTTGTGCAGGGTATCTTTACCTTGCTTGATGCGCGGGGCCCACTCGTCTTTCTTGCCTATGCCTGGAGCACCGGGGATGGTACCACCGTGACACATTTTACAGTTGGCTTCAAAAACGGCTTTACCGTCCACTTTTGCAGAAGAAGCATCTGCTTTTTCTGCCGGCTTGGCTTCGGCAGGAGCGGCCGCTTTTGCATCAGCTGCTGAAGCCGCTTTTTCAGCTTGTGCAGGTGCGGACGCAGATGAAGCGTCAGCGGATGATGCGGCAGCAGAAGCAGGTGCTGGTGCGGGAGCAGGTTCGGCTTTTTTCACGGGCGCTTTACCGTCTTTATTGGACAGACCCCATACATACGCAGTCATGATGTGGAGTTTGTCTTTATCCAAGAAACGACCCCAAGCCGGCATTTGACTGTGTCGGCCGTTGGTGATGGTTTCGATAATCGATTTTTGAGTACCGCCCCACAGCCATACGTTGTCGGTCAGGTTCGGACCCAGTCCTTGGATACCTTGGCCTTTGTCGCCGTGACAGGTAAAGCAGTTTGCCGGTGGACCACTGAACAATACTTTACCGCGTGCGGCACGTTCTTCATCGTATTGGTCTTTGGATTTGGATAAGGACATGACATAGTTTGCCACATCTTTTACCCGCTCTTCACCCAATGCAGGACCCCATGCTGCCATCGTCGCCGTACGGCCTTTTTCAATGGTCTCATGGATTTTCTCAGGTTCGCCGCCCCACAACCAATCGTTGTCGGTCAAATTCGGGAAGCCTTTGGAACCTTTGGCATCAGAACCGTGACATTGGATACAGTAGGTATTGAAGAGGTTTTGACCGATGGCGCGTGCTTCAGGATTTTTTGCCACTTGCTCAATCGGCATATTGGCAAACTTGGCATAAACTTTGCCGTACTTCTGATCTGCTTTAGCCATTTCCTGATCATATTGTCCGTGGCTGCTCCATTTCCACTGGCCTTCATAATCGCCCAAACCCGGGTACATGACCAGATAACCGATACCGAACAGCCAGACAAAGACATACAGCCAAAACCACCAGCGTGGCAACGGGTTGTTATATTCTTCGATACCGTCCCATTGATGACCTGTCGTTTTGACTTCTTCGCCCTTTTTAGGACGCTTCACAACGTTTTGGGAAAGCAGCAGCCATGCCAAGCCGATAAAGCTGAGCACGACGATGACTGCAATGTATATATTCCAGAAATTACTGGTAAATTGGGGTGATGTGTTCATTATTTTGCTCCGTGATCACGGACTAAACTGTTATCGCCCGTCTTTTTCAGACGACTCTTTATCCTCATCATTTTCGAAAATACTGTTGGCGGCATCATCGTAGTTCTTTTTATTGCGTCGGTTGAAAACGATATAAAGCACTAAGATAAAGCTGATAAAAACCCAAACAGTAAAGAGCGAGCGGGCCCAGTTTACGTCCATGATGTTACCTTACGTTTTTCAATGCCAAGCCTAAGCCTTGCAGGTATGCAATCACCGCATCCAGCTCCGATTTGTTTTCCAAGGCTTCAGGCGCTTTGGCAATCTCTTCGTCGCTGTAAGGCGTACCGACTTTACGCAGGGCTTTCATATGCGCCACGGTTGCTTCGGCATCGACTTTGTTGCGGGCAAGCCATGGGAAAGCGGGCATATTGGACTCCGGCACAACGTCGCGCGGATTCAGCAGGTGGATGCGGTGCCATTCGTCGGAATAGCGGCCGCCGACACGTGCCAAGTCCGGACCGGTACGTTTGGAACCCCATTGGAACGGATGGTCATAAACAGACTCGCCGGCAACGGAGTAGTGGCCGTAACGTTCGGTTTCCGCACGGAACGGACGGATCATTTGAGAGTGACAGTTGTAACAACCCTCACGGATATAGATGTCGCGACCAGCCACTTGCAAAGCATTATAAGGTTTCACACCTTCTATAGGCTTAGTGACAGCTTTAGTAAAGAACAGCGGCACGGCTTCAATCAACAGGCCTACGCTGACTACAAGCAGGGTAAATACAATCAGGACGCCGACTTTTTCTTCAGCTAATTGTTGTAATTTCATTTTGGTAGCCTTTTCTTATGTTTTTAGTGGTGCTGGGTTTGAGACACCGCGGGAATCTCGGCATCAACCGCTTTGCCACTGATGGCCGTACGGTAAACGTTGTATGCCATGATACACATACCGCTCAGGTACAGCAGGCCGCCGGTGAAACGAATCATGTAGAAAGGCATGGTGCGTTTAACTGACTCTACAAACGAGTAGGTCAAAGTACCGTCCGCATTCAGAGAACCCCACATCATACCTTGCAATACCCCTGCAATCCACATGGAGGCGATATACAGAACCACGCCGATGGTCGCAATCCAGAAGTGTGCTTCCACCAATTTGGTGCTGTACATTTCATTTTTACCGAACAGGCGGGGAATCATGTAGTACACGGAACCAATGGTCACGAAACCTACCCAGCCCAATGCGCCGGCATGAACGTGTGCAACGGTCCAGTCGGTGTAGTGGCTCAAAGCGTTGACGGATTTGATAGACATCATCGGACCTTCGAAGGTGGACATACCGTAGAAGGAGAGGGAAACGATCAAGAATTTCAAGATAGGGTCGGTACGCAGTTTGTCCCATGCGCCGGACAAGGTCATGATACCGTTGATCATACCGCCCCAAGAAGGTGCGAACAGAATCAGGGACAACACCATACCCAAGGACTGAGTCCAGTCAGGCAGCGCGGTATAGTGCAAGTGGTGGGAACCTGCCCACATATAGGTGAAAATCAAAGCCCAGAAGTGGACGACGGACAGGCGGTAAGAGTAAACCGGACGACCTGCCTGTTTCGGCACGAAGTAGTACATCATGCCCAAGAAGCCTGCGGTCAGGAAGAAACCTACGGCATTGTGGCCATACCACCATTGAACCATAGCATCGATTGCGCCCGCATAAACCGGATAGGATTTCATGAAGCCCGCAGGAATGCTCAGGTTATTGACGATGTGCAACAGAGCGACGGCCAAAATGAAACCGCCGTAGAACCAGTTGGCAACGTAGATATGTTTGATTTTACGTTTGGCAATCGTACCGAAGAATACGATGGCGTAAGCAATCCAAACCAAAGCGATCAGGATGTCGATAGGCCATTCCAATTCGGCATACTCTTTAGCTTGGGTATAACCCAAAGGCAGGCTGACGATTGCCGCAACGATAACTGCCTGCCAGCCCCAGAAGGTAAATGCCGGCAGCCAACCGCCGAACAGGCGTGCATTACAGGTACGTTGAACAACGTAGTATGATGTACCCATCAGACCGCAACCGCCGAACGCAAAAATCACCGCATTGGTGTGCAACGGACGCAGGCGGCCGAAGTGGAACCAAGGGCCGACATCTGATAAATCAAGGGACGGGGCAAACAATTGGGCGGCAACGATGACACCGACCAACATGCCCACAATACCCCAAACTACGGTCATGATGGCGAACTGGCGCACCACTTTGTAGTTATAAGTTTGTGTGTCCATGAGAGTCTCCATGAATTATGGGAATAAAAATTTTTTATCTCACTTTGCCGTATGCGTTTTGAACAAACGCAATAAGGGCTAGGTTTAAATTTTTCTAAATTTAACATATAAGACAAGCCTAGCCAAGCGGAATTACATTTCACTCCATCTGGCGGCTTTATCGATTTTTTATATTTTTTACTTTATAATCATATTATTATTTAACAACCTCCCCTACAGCTCCACTTTATTTTTTCAAGCCTCCCTTTTGAAGGGGACTTTATCGATATAAATCAAGCTGCATAATTCGACCTTTTTATTCATAAAATTTAACAAATACATTAATAGTCATGATTAATTACAAAATCACCCCCAACCCGCTCGCCCACGAGTGGCACATCCGCCTAACCTTCCGACAAGAACATGATTTGGAAACAGAAATCAGCCTGCCGAACTGGGTTCCCGGCAGCTATCTGATACGCGACTTCTCCCGCCACATCACCACCATCCGCGCTTTTTGCAACGGAGAATATGCCCATCTGACCCAAGTCAAAAAAAACCGGTGGCGCACTGCCCCGCAGTCCGGCGAGTGGGAAATTTACTACACCGTTTACGCCTACGACCTGTCCGTCCGCGGCTCGTTTCTGACTGCCGAACGCGGGTTCTTTGACGGCGCGTGCCTGTTTTTACAGGTAAACGGACAAGAAAACAGCGCGCACCAAATCGAATTCCCCATCCTGCCGAAAACATGGCGGATTGCCACCACCCTGCCCCAAACCGACGTCCACAGCTTTCAGACGACCTCCTACCACGACTTAATCGACCACCCTGTCGAACTGGGCAACATCGAATTTCTCGATTTCGAAGCCGGCGGCATCCCGCACCGCATCGCCTTGAGCGGCCACTATCCCGATTTCGACCGCGACCGCCTCGTGTCAGACATCCACACAATCTGCGAAACCGAACTGACCATGTTCCCCTCCCCTGCCCCGTTCGCCCATTACCTCTTCCTGCTTCACGTCGGCGACAACATCTACGGCGGGCTGGAACACATCAGCAGCACCGCCCTGCTCGCCGACCGCCACAGCCTGCCGCCGCACGGCATGACCGACGCCAACGACGCCTACACCCAACTGCTCGGACTGTTCTCACACGAATACTTCCACGCCTGGAACGTCAAATCCATCAAACCCGCCGCCTTTGCCCCCTACGACCTCGACCGCGAAAACTACACCGAGCAGCTCTGGGCGTTTGAAGGCATCACCTCATTCTACGACGACCTCTTCCTCGCCCGAAGCCGCACCATCGCCCCCGAAGCCTACCTGCGCCTGTTCGCCCAAAGCATCACCCGCGTGCAGCAAACCAAAGGTCGTCTGAAACAAAGCCTTGCCGAATCCAGCTTCACCGCTTGGAACAAATTCTACAAACAAGACGAAAACAGCCCCAACGCCATCGTCAGCTACTACCAAAAAGGCGCACTCGCCGCCCTCTGCCTCGACCTTGCCATCCGCAGTAAAAGCAGCGGACGACACACCCTCGACAGCGTCATACAGCAACACTACCGCGATTGGCTGGACACCCGTCAAGGCATCCCCGAAAAACAATGGCAAGCCCGTTGCCAAGCGTTTACCGGCCTAGACCTCGAAGACTTTTTTCAGACGACCCTCTACACCACCGCCGACCTGCCCCTTGCCGAACTCCTCGCCACCATAGGCATCGGACTGCAATGGCAGGCACAACCGCGCAGCCACGGCGGCGCATTCCTGCCCGAACCGCCAACCGAAACGCCCGCCCCCGCGTCCGACTTCGGCGCAAGGTTCAAACAAAGCAGCGACCACGCCACCCTGACCCACGTCTTCAACGGTGGCAGCGCAGAAAACGCCGCCCTCTGCCCGCAGGACAAAATCATCGCCATCGACGGCTACGCCTGCACCGACCTTGCCGCACAATGGGCGCAACTCCCCATCGGCGCCACCGCCCGCCTCCACTACTTCCGCACCGGCATCCTGTACGTCGCCGACATCACCGTCCAAGCCGCCGAAGCCGACACCGCCGTCCTCTACATTACCGACCGCGAATTATTTGAAAACTGGCTTTATAATGACCGAACCTAATTTTCAGACGACCTCAAGTGCTGGATCGAGGCCGTCTGAAACATCAACTCTGAAAGAAACAACCATGAAAAAAATCCTTGTCGGCATGACCGCCCTGTTACTCAGTTTGCACGCCACAGCCGCCCCCCAATCAGATTCGGCATATAAAGTAGGAAAGGATATCGCCGTCTTCTACAAAAATCCCTCTGCCGAACGTGCTGCTTCTTTGATGGACCAGCTTGTCAAAGCCGATATCATGCGCGAAACCACCCTTGCATGGGGGACGCAAGCGCTACAAAAATACCCCCAAGGCAGCACCATTTGGTGTGACAACATCCGAACCTACCAAGGCGACGCCCTAACCTTTGCCGCCTACACCCTCACCCTGACAGGCACGAATCAAGCCAAAACCTGCCTTAACAGCCTGACATTAGATACCGAGCTTAAAAACAACCTCAAAAAAAACAAAAGCTTCCATCCGCTTCAAGAACCCATCATTTCCCCTGCATCACTGGATTTTCATTGGGTAACTTATTTTGCCACCGGCAACCCGAAAGCAGTCGAGCGTATCGTCGACTACATCATCAAAGCCCAAACGGCTGCCGCCCAACGCCCCAACCATGTAGACCTCACACTTGCCTCTGCCATTTGGTCAACCCGATCCAATATGGAACAAGATACGGCGATTGACAGCATTGTCCGCCAATACATACAAAAACAATCCGAAGCCAATAAAAAACGATTGGAACAAGCCCTGTTAGCCCCTCAAGACGACTAAAATCAATCCATCGTCAAACGTAGAAAAGGAAAACCCATGTCTATCCAAAAACTTGCCGACAACCTCTACATCGCCCCGCAGCTGACCGAAGCAGACGTACAAGAAGCCGCCAAACTCGGCATCCAAACCGTCATCTGCAACCGTCCCGACGGCGAAGAAGAAAACCAAGTTACGTTCAAACAAGTCGAAAGCTGGCTTGAAGCCGCAGGCATCCGCGAACACCATCATCAGCCCGTCGTCGCGCCCTCCATCAACGCCGCCGATGTCGCCGCCTTCCAAAACCTGCTCAAAAGCGTTCCCCAACCCGTCCTCGCCTACTGCCGCACCGGCACCCGCTGCTCCCTGCTCTGGGGCTATCATCAGGTGCAAAACGGTGCAAGCGTCGCCGAAGTCGTCGCTGCCGCACAACAAGCAGGCGTCAACCTGAGCAACTTCGAAGCCCGCCTGCAAGACGCGCAACAAAACGGGCTGGCGTAACACGCTATCCGTTTAGCCAAACACAAAGGTCGTCTGAAAATACCGTTTCAAAAAATGGAAACCGTTTTCAGACGACCTTTTTATACGTTGTGCCGTTTGGCAAACCGAATGAACGCATCCGATAAAGTGGATTAACTTTAGGCGAGGTAACGCCGTCTTGGTTTAAAGTTAATCCACTATATTTTAAGCATGGCGGCAATCCGTTACATTCGGATGAAACTCAATATCCAGACCTGCCGTTTTCATTTACAATCCCCCCGTTCCATCTCATCCATCTATTATGCAAATCCTGCTCACTTTTTTGTTTAAATGCTTTGCGGCGCTGCCTTTGCCGCTTCTACACGCGCTGGGGAATGCGGCGGGCGGCCTGGGCTATTATCTGCTCAAAAGCGACCGGCAGCGTGTGTTCGACAATATGCGGCTTGCCGGATTGAATCCCAAGCCTTCGTCGGTCAAAGCCGTTTTCCGTGAAACGGCGAAAGGCGGGCTGGAATTGCCCGTAGCCTTTTTCAGACGACCTGAAAGCATTGAAACGCTGTTTAAAGAAGTGCATGGTTGGGAACATGTCCAATCAGCTTTGGACGCCGGAGAAGGACTGTTGTTTATTACCCCGCACATCGGCAGCTACGACCTCGCCGGACGCTATATCAGCCAACAGCTTCCGTTCCCGCTGACTGCCATGTACAAACCACCCAAAATCAAAGCCTTGGATTCCGTCATGCAGGCGGGGCGCGTTCGCGGCAAAGGAAAAACCGCCCCCACCAATATTCAAGGGGTCAAACAAGTCATTAAGGCTTTGCGTTCCGGCGAAGCCACGATTGTCTTGCCCGACCATGCCCCCTCTCCCGAAGAAGGCGGCGACGGCGTCTGGGTGCCGTTTTTCGGGAAATACGCCTACACCATGACGCTGGCGGGCAAACTGGCGCAAGTCAAGGGCGTAAAGGCGCTGTTTTTCTGCGGCGAGCGTTTGCCGAACGGCAAAGGATTTGTACTGCACATCGAGCCTATGCGCGGCGAGCTGAACGGCGACAAACAACACGACGCGCAGATTATCAATGAAAACACCGAATACTGGATACGCCGCTTCCCGACCCAGTATCTGTTTATGTACAACCGCTACAAACAGCCCGCAGGCGCACCGCTCTCGCCCGACTGGAAACCGGAACCCGGTTGGAAACCTGAGGACGTACAGGATTGAACATTCCTTGCGGGTCGTCTGAAAAGGCGGCTGATGCCCGGTTTCTCAAAACATCACCATACCAACACAAAAAAGCACCTCAATCGAGGTGCTTTTTCTCTTTTCAGACGACCTTTTGCCGGGCATCAACCTTTTTTATTGTTCAACGCGGCTTTGACAAACGCGGTGAACAAAGGATGGCCTCTGCGCGGGTTGGAGGTGAACTCGGGGTGGAACTGGCAGGCGAAGAACCAAGGATGGTTCGGCAGCTCGATGGTTTCGACCAAGCGTTCGCGTCCGGCAGATACGCCGCCGATGACCAAGCCAGCCTGTTCCAGCGTGGGAACGTAGTTGTTGTTGACTTCGTAGCGATGGCGGTGGCGCTCGCGGATGTGTTCGCTGCCGTAGATTTTGGCAGCGAGGCTGCCTGCTTTCAATTCAACCTCTTGCGCGCCCAACCGCATGGTGCCGCCCAAATCGGCGGATTCGTCGCGTGTTTCGACGCTGCCGTCGGCGGTTTGCCATTCGTCAATCAGGGCGACGACGGGCGCGGCGCATTTGAGGTCGAACTCGGTGGAGTTCGCGCCTTTCAAGCCTGCCACATCGCGGGCGTATTCGATCAGCGCAATCTGCATACCGAGGCAGATGCCCAAGTATGGCACGTTGTTTTCGCGGGCGTAGCGCACGGCGGCGATTTTGCCTTCCACGCCGCGCGAACCGAAACCGCCGGGAACGAGGATGGCGTCCATGTCTTTGAGCATGGAAACGTCGCCGTTGTTTTTCTCGATGTTTTCGCTGTCAACGAAGGTGATTTGCACGTCGGTTTCGGTGTGGATACCCGCGTGTTTCAAGGCTTCGATCAGCGATTTGTAGGATTCGGTCAAATCGACGTATTTGCCGACCATGGCGATTTTGACGGTGTGTTTCGGATTTTTGATGGCATGGACGATTTTTTTCCACGCGGTCAAATCCGCCTGTTGTACGTTAAGCTGCAACTGCTCGGTAATGATGTTGTCGATGCCTTGGTCGTGCAGCATTTCGGGGCATTCGTAGATGCTGTCCACGTCGTAGCTGCCCACAATCGCGCGCTCTTCCACGTTGCAGAACAAGGCGATTTTGCGGCGTTCGTCCGCGGGCATTTTCCTGTCCATGCGGCAAATCAGGATGTCGGGTTGCAAACCGATGCTCAACATTTCTTTAACGGTATGCTGGGTCGGCTTGGTTTTGATTTCGCCGGCGGCGGCGATGTAGGGAACGTAGCTCAAGTGGGCGAACAAAGTGTTGTTGCGTCCCAACTGGCTGCGCATCTGACGGATGGCTTCCAAAAACGGCAGCGATTCAATGTCGCCGACCGTACCGCCGATTTCGACGATGGCGACATCGTAACCCGCCGCGCCTTCGTGGATGCGGCGTTTGATTTCGTCGGTAATGTGCGGGATGACTTGAACCGTACCGCCAAGGTAGTCGCCGCGGCGTTCTTTGGCGATGACGTTTTCGTACACCTGCCCCGTGCTGAAGCTGTTGCGGCGGGTCATGGTGGCGTTGATGAAACGTTCGTAGTGTCCCAAGTCGAGGTCGGTTTCCGCGCCGTCGTCGGTGACGAACACTTCGCCGTGCTGAAACGGACTCATCGTGCCGGGATCGACGTTGATATAAGGGTCGAGCTTGAGCATGGTCACGTTCAGACCGCGCGATTCGAGGATAGTGGCAATAGAAGCGGCGGCGATACCTTTTCCGAGTGAAGATACGACGCCGCCGGTTACGAAAATAAATTTAGTCATGATGCAGTACCCATGTTGGAATACGGGATTTTACCTTTAAGCGGGTTTTCTGGCAAACGCGGGAAGCCGACGCCGTCCGAAAGAAACCGCCCGAATATAACGAAATCATCTTTTTTTAAAACCAAGCATTCTTTCCCATTTTCAGACGACCTCATTAAAGTAACGTGCAATCCGAGAAATAAGGAAAGAACCATGACCGCAACCACCGCCCCGCTTTTGCGCTTCATCACCGCCGGCAGCGTCGACGACGGCAAATCCACCCTCATCGGCCGCCTGCTCTACGACAGCAAAACCCTACTGACCGACCAGCTCGACAAACTCAACCGCGCCGCCGAAAACGGCGAAACGCCCGACTTCGCCAGCCTCACCGACGGCCTTGCCGCCGAGCGCGAACAAGGCATCACCATCGATGTCGCCTACCGCTATTTCGCCACGCCCAAGCGCAAATTCATCATCGCCGACACGCCCGGACACGAACAATACACCCGCAACATGGTAACGGGCGCATCGACCGCCGACGCCGCCATCGTCCTGATAGACGCAACGCGCGTCGATTTTTCCGGCAGCGAACCCGTTCTCCTGCCGCAGACCAAACGCCACAGCGCGATTCTGAAACTCTTGGGCTGCCCCAACATCATCGTCGCTGTCAACAAACTCGACCTGCTCGACTTCGATGAAACCAAATATCAAGCCATCACTGACGCCTACCGCAAGCTGGCGGAACAAATCGGCCTCCAAGCCCAAATCCACTTCCTGCCCATCAGCGCGTTAAAAGGCGACAACATCGTCAACGCCAGCAGCCAAACCCCGTGGTATCAAGGTTTACCGCTGTTACCCCTGCTCGAAAGCCTGCCCGTCAACCGCCAAAACGCCGCCGACCAAGCCGCCCACTTCCCCGTGCAGCGCGTCGCACGGCAAGACGGCAGCAGCAGCGACGACTTCCGCGGCTATCAAGGCAGGCTGGAAGCGGGTCGTCTGAAAACAGGTGACGAAGTCAAAATCCTGCCCAGCGGACACACCGCCAAGATTGCCGAAATCTACAATCCAAACGGCAAAACCGAATCCGCCGAAGCGGGCGAAGTGCTGACCGTCGCGCTCGACACCGACCTCGACATCTCGCGCGGCAACAGCATCGCCGCCGCCGACAGCCCCGTCGCGCCCGAACAGCAGTTCCAAGCCGCGCTGTGCTGGTTCGACGACATCCCGCTCAACCTGCGCCGCAAATACCTGCTGAAACACACCACCCAGACCACCCCCGTCAAAATCAGCGCGATTTCCTACGTTTGGGACGTGAACACCCTCAGCCGCGTCGAATCCGCCGACACGCTCAAACTCAATGACATCGGCAGCGTCAGCCTCAAAACCCAACAGCCGATCGCCGCCGCGCCCTACGAAGAAAACCATGCCCTCGGCGCGTTCATCCTGATAGACGAAGCCACCAACCACACCGTCGCCGCAGGCATGATACGCAAGGCTGACCAAGCGGACAGTTTTGAAATTTGAAACAAGGGCATCTTGAATTGAAGAGGTCGTCTGAAAAACCGAAGCAGAGTTTTTCAGACGACCTCTTCAGTATGGCAGATTAAAGCAGGGAATGTGGCAGGTCGGTTTTAAGCCATACGGCGCTGCCTCGCCTTAGCTCAAAGAGAACGATTCTCTAAGGTGCTGAAGCACCAAGTG
>CAUSKT010000054.1:0-16740 GCA_963532335.1 uncultured Neisseria sp.
CTTTTATGAGTGTCCAAGATTTGGGGGCCAGTTCAGTTTTCAGACGACCTTTTTCTATGGCGGGTTGCCTTGTTCGATTGCTTATACGGCATTTACGAAGCAGCATGGACTAATCATGTCTGTCTTTTCAGACGACCTTTGCTTCGTATCCGTTACAATATCTGTTTTAGTACCTGTGTACCTGTTCCATGAAAACTCTGTTTCGCTCATTTCCTGCCACTGTTTTGCTTGCGCTGCTGCCTTTGGGTTTCTTGGCGGTGATGGTGGTTGCGCCATTGGTGGCGATGGCGGCTTATGACGGGTCGGCTTGGTCGTTGGTATTGGCTGATGATTATATGCAGCATCGCTTGGTTTGGACGGTGGTTCAGGCGGGGGTCACTTGTGTGCTGGTTTTGCTGCTTGGGATTCCGGTGGGGTGGTCGTTGGCGAGGTTGTCGTTTCGCGGGCGTGAGATGATTTTGCGGCTTTTGATGCTGCCGTTTGTGATGCCGACTTTGGTGGTTGGGGTCGGCGTGTTGGCTTTGTTCGGGGCAAACGGTGTGTTGTGGGCGGGCTGGCAGGATACGCCGTATTTGTTGCTTTACGGTAATGTGTTTTTCAACTTGCCTGTGTTGGTGCGCGCGGCGTATCAGGGTTTTTTGCAGGTGCCGCAGGCGAGGTTGCAGTCGGCGCAGACGCTGGGTGCGGGGGCTTGGCAGCGGTTTTGTTTTGTGGAATGGCCGGTGTTGCGCCCTTGGCTGGCGGGTGGGGCTTGTTTGGTATTTTTGTATTGTTTTTCGGGTTTCGGGCTGGCTTTGTTGCTCGGCGGCAGCCGTTATGCGACGGTTGAGGTAGAGATTTATCAGCTGGTGATGTATGAGCTGGATATGGCTCAGGCGTCGGTTTTGGTGTGGATGGTGTTGGGCGTGACAGCATTGGCGGGGTTGCTGTATGCGTATTTGAGCCGGCAAACGGCTTCTGATAAGGCGGTTCGTGCGTTGCTGCCGCATCGCCCGCAATCTTTCGGCGAACGTGTTTTGCTGGTTTTTTCTTTAATGGTCTTGCTGCTGTGTTGCCTGTTGCCTTTGGCGGCGGTGGTTTTTCTGGCGGTATCGGCAGGCGGGTCTTGGGGCGTGTTGTTGGAACAGGAAACCTTGGCGGCGGGATGGAATACGCTGCGGTTTTCGGGGATGGCGGTTTTGACGGCGGTCGTGCTAGGGGTGATGTATGCGGCAGTTGCGCGACGGGTGGCGTGGGTACGCGGTTTGGTGTTCTTGCCGTTTATGGTTTCGCCTGTCTGCATTGCCGCCGGTATATTGCTGCTTTATCCGCAATGGACGGCATCGCTGCCTTTGTTGGTTGCCACTTATGCGCTTTTGGCGTATCCGTTTGTGGCAAAAGATGTGCTGGCGGCTTGGGACGATTTGCCTGAAGATTATGTGTCGGCTGCGCGCGGTATGGGAGCAAATGCTTTTCAGACGACCTTGTATGTGACCGCTCCTTTATTGAAACCTGCTTTGCGACGCGGTCTGACTTTGGCGGCGGCAACCTGTATCGGCGAATTTGCCGCCACGCTGTTTTTGTCGCGCCCGGAATGGCAGACACTGACTACTTTGATTTATTCGTATCTGGGCAGGGCAGGGGAGGACAATTATGCGCGGGCAATGGTGTTGACGACGGTTTTAATGCTGCTGTCGCTGATGGTGTTTTTGCTGCTGGACGAACGTGAAAAGACTTGATGTCCGCTTTTGAAATGTAGCATGATGTTTATAGAGGTCGTCTGAAAACATTTCAGACGACCTCAAATCCATTTAGATTGTCAGCAATTCCATTCAAAAATATAGTGGATTAACTTTAAACCAGTACGGCGTTGCCTCGCCTTAGCTCAAAGAGAACGATTCTCTAAGGTGCTGAAGCACCAAGTGAATCGGTTCCGTACTATCTGTACTGTCTGCGGCTTCGTCGCCTTGTCCTGATTTAAAGTTAATTCACTATAAAAAGATACGCGTCGAAACCATGCCCCGACATTTTTATTTTCATTCGCTATCCTTTACAATACCTTCCTTTATCTTTCATTCCAGCTTCCTTATGAACGAACACGTTTCCGTCCCATCCCCCGTCGGCGAAGACTACCTGCTCTTAGGTCAGTACGCCGAACGCGCCTATCTCGAATACGCTATGAGCGTGGTCAAAGGCCGCGCGCTGCCTGAAGTTTCAGACGGCCAGAAGCCCGTGCAGCGGCGCATTTTGTTTGCCATGCGCGATATGGGTTTGACGGCGGGGGCGAAGCCGGTGAAATCGGCGCGCGTGGTCGGTGAGATTTTGGGTAAATACCACCCGCACGGCGACAGTTCCGCCTATGAGGCGATGGTGCGCATGGCGCAGGATTTTACCTTGCGCTATCCCTTAATCGACGGCATCGGCAACTTCGGTTCGCGCGACGGTGACGGGGCGGCGGCGATGCGTTACACCGAAGCGCGGCTGACGCCGATTGCGGAATTGCTGTTGTCCGAAATCAATCAGGGGACGGTGGATTTCGTGCCGAACTACGACGGTGCGTTTGACGAACCGCTGCACCTGCCCGCCCGCCTGCCTATGGTGTTGCTCAACGGTGCGTCGGGTATTGCAGTGGGCATGGCGACCGAAATTCCGTCGCACAATTTGAACGAAGTCACGCAGGCGGCGATTGCGCTGTTGAAGAAGCCGACGTTGGAAACCGCCGACCTGATGCAATACATCCCCGCGCCTGATTTTGCCGGCGGCGGTCAAATCATCACGCCGGCGGACGAATTGCGCCGGATTTACGAAACCGGCAAGGGCAGCGTGCGCGTGCGTGCGCGTTACGAAATCGAGAAGCTGGCGCGCGGGCAATGGCGCGTGATTGTGACCGAGCTGCCACCGAACGCCAATTCCGCCAAAATCCTTGCCGAAATCGAAGAGCAAACCAACCCGAAACCGAAAGCGGGCAAAAAGCAGCTCAACCAAGACCAGCTCAATACCAAAAAGCTGATGCTGGATTTAATCGACCGCGTGCGCGACGAGTCCGACGGCGAACATCCCGTGCGCCTGGTGTTCGAACCGAAATCCAGCCGCATCGATACGGATACTTTCATCAACACGCTGATGGCGCAAACTTCGCTGGAAGGCAATGTGTCCATGAACTTGGTGATGATGGGGCTGGACAACCGCCCCGCGCAGAAAAACCTGAAAACGATTTTGCAGGAATGGCTGGATTTCCGCGTCGTGACCGTAACACGCCGTCTGAAATTCCGTTTGAACCAAGTGGAAAAACGGCTGCACATCCTTGAAGGCCGTCTGAAAGTCTTTCTGCACATCGACGAAGTGATTAAAGTCATCCGCGAATCAGACGACCCCAAAGCCGATTTGATGGCGGCGTTCGGGCTGACCGAAATCCAAGCCGAAGACATTTTGGAAATCCGCCTGCGTCAGTTGGCGCGTTTGGAAGGTTTCAAACTCGAAAAAGAATTGAACGAATTGCGCGAAGAACAAGGTCGTCTGAATATCCTTTTGGGCGACGAAAACGAAAAACGCAAGCTGATTATCAAAGAGATGCAGGCGGACATGAAGCAGTTTGGCGACGCGCGCCGCACGCTGGTGGAAGAAGCCGGACGCGCGGTGCTGACGCAGACCACCGCCGATGAGCCGATCACGCTGATTCTGTCGGAAAAAGGCTGGATACGCAGCCGTGCCGGACACAACCTCGATTTGAGTCAGACCGCATTCAAAGAAGGCGACCGCCTCAAACAAACCCTTGAAGGCCGTACCGTTTTGCCCGTCGTCATCCTGGATTCATTGGGCAGGACCTACACGCTTGATGCCGCCGAAATCCCCGGCGGACGTGGCGACGGCGTGCCGGTTTCATCGTTAATCGAGCTGCAAAACGGCGCGAAACCCGTCGCCATGCTCACCGGCCAGCCCGAACAGCACTACCTGCTCTCAGGCAGCGGCGGCTACGGCTTCATCGCCAAACTGGGCGATATGGTCGGACGCGTGAAAGCGGGTAAAGTGGTGATGACTGTGGACAGCGGCGAAACCGTCCTGCCGCCGATCGCGGTTTATGCCTCCTCGCTCATCAATCCTGACTGCAAAATTGTACTGGCCAGCAGCGACCACCGCCTCTTGGCATTTTCCATCGGCGAACTCAAAGTCATGCCCAAAGGACGCGGTTTGCAGCTGATGTCGCTGACCGACGGTGCATCACTGGAACACGTCCTCGTAACCACGGCTGCGGAATTCATCGTTGAAACTGTCGGCAAGCGTGGTGCGGCGCATCAGGAAAAATTGCGCATTTGCGACATCGAGGGCAAACGTGGCAAAAAAGGGAAGGTCTTGGACATCTCAGGTCGTCTGAAAACCTTGTCCGCAGCTTCCGAATAAGCAACAGAGGAAACGATAACACATTGAAAACCTAGAAAACACGGTCGTTTTATGTTATGCTGACAAAATTAAAAAAATATTTACGACCGTCTGCGGAAATATTGCAGAACGATTTCAAAAACAGGTACTAATAATGATAAAAATAAACAAAAAGGGTTGCGGATATGAGTAAGTCCGGCTTTCAGGAACTGGGAAACCTGAGCGAGCGGATACCCGGTTTAATCAATATTGCCCGCATTGCCATCGTGCTGCCGCTGTTGGTCATGCATGCTTTCGGCGTTTACAGCAATGGCACCCATATCGGCATGTCATTCCCCCCCGTCGAATTTTACAGCTGGGCAGCGCTGTATTCTTTCCTCATCTTGTTATCCGTCGCCCGTCCGGACTGGCAATGGCAGACTTTGGATTTGCCCAATGCCAGCGCAGTCGTCGATATTTCGATGATGATGATACTGGTGTATATCGCCGGCGGAGTCGATTCGGGCTTCGGCATCCTTGTCCTTCCTTTCGTCGCGACGTCCTGCCTCCTCAGCTACGGGCATTATCCCATGCTGTACGCAGGCTACGCGTCCATGCTGTTCTTCTTCAATCTGCTGCTCGACGGCAGCATCCGCCTGCATCCGTTTGATTGGGATACGCAGCCCCTGATTACTACGGTCCTGCTCAGTGGCGCGTGTTACCTCGTCGCCATGCTGACTTCGTTCGCCGCCCGCTATTTGGAGCAAGCGACCGAATCTGCCAGCCGCCATCAGCTTGCCTACCGCCGCATCAGCGGGTTGAACCGCCTCGTCCTCAACCGCGTGCAGGAAGCCGTTATCGTCATCGACAGTACCCAGCGCGTCTGGCTTTTCAACAAACAGGCAAAAACCTATTTCCCCGGTTTGGTGGTTGACCAGCAGGAAATCGTATTCGGCGAATTGGTTACACGCTGGCAATATCATCCCGACAAACCGTTTGAAACCGATATCCACATCTTCCAACACGCCATGCACGTCCGTGCTGTGCCGCTGATTCAGGAACAGACGGAACTGCTCATGCTGTATGTCCGTTCGCTGCGCGAAGTCGCAGCGGAAGCCATGTCCACCAAGCTCACTTCGCTCGGACAGCTTACCGCGAACCTCGCCCACGAAATCCGCAATCCGATGTCCGCCATCCGTCATGCCAGCGATTTGCTGCAAGAAAGTGATGACGATGCCGAACCCGATCCCGTTAAAGCCAAGCTTTGCGGCATCATCGACAGCAACATCCAGCGCATCGACAAAATGTTGGAAGACATCTCCCTGCTCAACAAACGCGACAATATCAGCCGCGAGCCGATCAATCTGATGAAATTCTGGCTCGACTTCAAACAAGAGTTCACGCTCAACAATTCCGAAGCCATCGGCTGCCTGCGCATGAACATGGACGGCAACAACCTTACCGTCCTCGCTGATGTGATGCACATCCAACAAATCATGTGGAACCTCTGCAATAACGCATGGCGGCACAGCCGTCAGGACGAGAACGCGATTACCGTCCTGATCCGCCCCAGCGGCAGGATGCACATTTCCATCGTCGTTGCCGATAACGGCAAAGGCATTTCGCCCGAAGTCCGCAACCATCTCTTCGAGCCGTTCTACACCACTGAAAAACAAGGTACGGGATTGGGATTGTACGTTGCCCGCGAACTGGCGCACGCCAATATGGGCCAACTCCATTACCACCCCGAAATGAACGGATTCGAACTGATTTTACCGAGAGAACACAATGAGTAAGCTGCAAGACCCAGTATTGGTCGTCGACGACGAGGCCGACATCCGTGACTTGATGGAAATGACGCTGATGAAGATGGGGTTGCGCGTGCAGACCGCCGTCGGCGTAGAAGATGCCAAAGACAAGCTCGACAACAACGACTATTCCCTTGTCTTGACCGATATGCGGATGCCCGACGGCTCCGGCCTCGAAGTCGTCCAATACATAGACGAACTCATGCTCGACACCCCTGTCGCCGTCATTACCGCTTTCGGTAATGCCGACCAGGCGGTCGAAGCCCTTAATGCGGGCGCGTTCGACTACCTGCAAAAGCCGATTACCCTTTCCCAACTTCGCTCGTTGGTTAAATCTGCCGTTTCTGTTTCCAACAGCACGGACGAAATTGCCCAGCCGCCAACCGAAAAACCGTCCGCGCCTGTCGCTGCCGCATTCAACAAGCCCAAAACCCCGCCCAAACCGCCCAAACGCGACTTGAGCGGTTCTGTCTCCGTACCCGAAAGCCTGCGTTCCATGAAAGAACGCTTTGCCACCGGCGAAATCGCCATGCGTGCGAACGAAGACGTGCCCGAATTGGGCGGCGAAGAAGATATGCCGAGGCTGCTCGGCAGTTCGCCCCAAATGGTCGAAGTCCGCCACCTGATCCGCCGCCTCGCCCGCAGCGGCGTGCCCGTTTATATTTCCGGCGAATCGGGTACCGGTAAAGAACAGGCGGCGCGTACCATCCACGAATTGTCCGATCGCGCCGACAAGCCCTTTATCGCCGTCAACTGCGGCGCAATTCCTGAAAATCTGATGGAAAGCGAATTCTTCGGCTACAAAAAAGGCAGCTTTACCGGCGCCGACCAAGACCGTCTCGGCTTTTTCCAACACGCCGACGGCGGTACGCTGTTCCTCGACGAAGTTGCCGACTTGCCGCTAGCCATGCAAGTCAAACTCCTGCGCGCCATCCAAGAAAAAGCTGTGCGCCGCATCGGTGATGCCCGCGAAACTTTCGTCGATGTCCGCATCATCTGCGCCACCCACAAAAACCTCGAAGCCCTTGTTGACAGCGGTGCATTCCGTCAAGACTTATATTACCGCCTCAACGTCGTTACCCTGCATATGCCGCCCCTGCGCGAAATGCGCGAAGACTTGGGCGCGCTGATTCTGTACCTGCTCTATAAACACCGCCACGGTACGCAAACCTACAAACTCAGTCCCAAAGCACAAGAAGCCCTGCTGCATTACAGCTATCCCGGTAACTTCCGCGAACTCGAAAACATCCTCGAACGCGCCGTCGCCCTGACTGTCGGACAAGTTATCCAGTTGGATGATTTACAAATCCAAAACACGACGACGCCCAAAAACGACCATCCAAACCTCAGCCTTGACGACATCGCTGATTCCGAAACACGAAAAGGCGAAACTTTGGATCACCAGCCGCTTCCGCCGTTTGACCCGCGCACCATGCAGATTCAAGATTACCTTGACCAAATTGAGCGCGGCATTATCGAACAAGCGTTGCAGCAAACCCGTTACAACCGCACTCAGGCAGCCAAGCTTTTAGGCATCAGCTTCCGCTCCATGCGCTACCGTATGGAACGTTTGGACATCAATTAAGCTTGCACTTTATATTGTCTGCACGGTTAGGAAGCAAGCCCCGAATATGTGCTTCAAATCTCAAACCGCGTATCTGCCATTCAGTCGGATACGCGGTTTTTGGTGTTTATAGTGGATTAAAATTGCAATGATACGGCGCTGCCAACGCCCTTATGTATAGTGGATTAACTTTAAACCAGTACGGCGTTGCCTCGCCTTGCCGTACTATCTGTACTGTCTGCGGCTTCGTCGCCTTGTCCTGATTTAAATTTAATCCACTATACTACCCGTACACAGCGGGCGTTGCCGCCTTGTCTCATTTTTATTTTAATCCACTATATTATGCGCAGAGGTCGTCTGAAAATTTTCAGACGACCTCTTTGTTCAGGGCGTTTTGTGGATAAATGCCGGTAAATAAAATGATGGCGACAATCACACTTGTAATATTGTGTTGTAAAGCCGTCAGTCCGACGCTTTGCCTACCGCCGTCCATATCTGAGCAAACTATCAAAAAAACGCCGAAATCTTTATAATTCGGCACATATCCTATTTTTCAGACGACCTATCTCTGATAGCGCATCCTTTTGTGGATTAACTGTGGATAAGTTTGTCCTGACCCCTTTCCAGGAATACCTTATGATCCGTTTCGAACAAGTTTCCAAAACCTATCCCGGCGGTTTTGAAGCCCTGAAAAACGTCAGCTTCCAAATCAAAAAAGGCGAAATGATATTTATCGCCGGCCATTCCGGCTCCGGCAAGTCCACCATCCTCAAGCTGATTTCCGGTATTACCAAACCCAGCAAAGGCAAAGTGTGGTTCAACAACCAAGACTTGGGCGAATTGAGCGACAACCAAATCGGCTTCATGCGCCAGCATATCGGCATCGTGTTCCAAGACCATAAAATCCTCTATGACCGCAACGTCCTGCAAAACGTCATCCTGCCGCTGCGGATTATCGGTTATCAGCCGCGCAAAGCCGAAGAACGCGCCCGCATCGCCATTGAAAAAGTCGGCTTGAAAGGCCGCGAATTGGACGATCCCGTAACCCTCTCAGGCGGCGAACAGCAACGCTTGTGTATCGCCCGCGCCGTCGTCCACCAGCCCAGCCTCCTGATTGCCGACGAACCCTCCGCCAACCTCGACCGCGCCTACGCGCTCGACATCATGGAATTGTTCAAAACCTTCCACGAAGCAGGAACCACCGTCATCGTCGCCGCCCATGACGAAACCCTCATGGCAGACTACGGTCACCGCATCCTGCGCCTCTCGAAAGGACGACTCGCATGAGCATCATCCACTACGTCTCGCTGCACGTCGAATCCGCGCGTACTGCGCTAAAACAACTCCTGCGCCAACCCGTCGGCACGCTGCTCACCCTCCTGATGCTTGCCGTCGCCATGACCCTGCCGCTTTTCATGTATTTGGGTATCCAAAGCGGGCAAAGCGTTTTAGGCAAACTCAACGAGTCGCCGCAAATCACGCTCTATATGGAAACTGACGCGTCCAAAGCCGACAGTGATACTGTCCGCAACCTGTTGGAACGCGATGCCCGCCTCAACAAAATCCGTTTCATCAGCAAGCAGGAAGGCTTGGAAGAGCTGCAATCCAACCTCGATCAAAACCTCGTTTCCATGCTCGACGGCAACCCCTTGCCCGACGCATTTATCGTCACGCCCGATCCCGCTACACCGCCCGCACAAATGCAGGCGATTTATCAGGATATGGTCAAACTGCCCATGGTCGAATCCGCCACCATGGACACCGAATGGGTGCAAACGCTGTATCAAATCAACGAGTTCATCCGCAAAATTTTATGGTTTCTTTCACTGACGCTGGGTATGGCGTTCGTCCTTGTCGCGCATAACACCATCCGTCTGCAAATCCTCAGCCGCAAAGAAGAAATCGAAATCACCAAGCTGCTCGGTGCGCCCGCATCGTTCATCCGCCGCCCCTTCCTCTATCAAGCCATGTGGCAGAGTATCTTCTCCGCCGCCGTCAGCTTGGGGCTGTGCGGCTGGCTGCTCTCCGCCGTGCGCCCGTTGGTAGATGCCATCTTCAAACCCTACGGGCTTAATATCGGCTGGCGTTTCTTCTATTTCAGCGAAGTTTCGCTGGTGTTTGGCTTCGTCATCGCCCTAGGCGTCTTCGGCGCATGGCTTGCCACCACACAGCATCTGCTGGGCTTTAGAGCCAAGAAATAAAATCATTTGATTGAAGCAAGGGCAAAAGGTCGTCTGAAACTTAAAACAAGGTTTCAGACGACCTTTGATTGGCTGCCGTTTATCGTGTAAGGAAATAATATGCCGGACAATCTACTGCCACTCGACTATGACCTAGGTTTGAGAAAATCTTTAAGAAGGGTGGCGATCATACTGTTCATCTTATCCTTGTGTTTGCCTGCTGTAGGCGGAGCGATAGGTTTGGTAATTTGGATGACAGGTTTGACTGTTTTTTGGTATCCGGCGAGCTGGCCTACATTTGCCAATGTGATTTTTTTTGTTTTATATATCAGATTGAAGGATGATAAAGAAACCTTATATTTGTTCCCCTGTTTAATGTTAATCTTGATGATACCGGGGTCGATATTTGTGTTACCCGGTGTATTTGGTTGGGGATATGTGGTTTGGGTGATGTCGGGTATGCTTTTATGTGCAGATTGGCTGTGTAGCCTTATGCCGCACAAACAGCGCCTGATTGTCAGGTTGGCAATCATGGTTTGTCTGATATGGGCTGTCGGCTTAATAGGGCTTGGGCAGTATCAGCAAAACTCAAACGATCAGGATATCTTTGAAGATCTCTATTTCAGTGTGTTTTACAATCCGTTAGGTGTGATGAGATAAGTTTCGTATCAACAGTGAAAAGACAAAAAACGGTTGCAACCATGTTTAAAGGCTTTTTAAGATTGGACGGTTTACGATGGGGTTTTGATTAACGCTGATGAGTAGAATTTTGGTTTAAACTATTTGAAATCATAAGGTTGTTGGAATTGATTTTACCGTTTTGAATTTGAATGGTTAATGAATTGCTCAAATTGGGCGACAAATAGCTTGACAGCGTTTCCAAGTGTCTGTATAGTTCTACTTTCTGACGCGGGATGGAGCAGCATGGTAGCTCGTCGGGCTCATAACCCGAAGGTCGTAGGTTCGAATCCTGCTCCCGCAACCAAATTTTCAAACCCTCGGTTCTACCGAGGGTTTTTTCTTGGCTTGATTGCCGGGGTAAGTGAATCCCTATACCTTAAGAAGGTCGTCTGAAAACTTGATGTTCGGGTTTTCAGACGACTTTTGTTTTCAATCATTTTCGTGGACAGAGTCCACGCTACGGCACCTGTGTTGTCAACAAACTTTGTAGCGTGGGCTTTGCCCACGAATCGCTAAATATTTCAGACGACCTTTCCTACACCTTCCCGCATCGGCAATATCTGGCTTCACTTCTGTCCGCTTTGTTCCACCTGCCGTTTGAAGCGTGTGCCTGCGGCGTGGTAGAAGGGGCGGGGGGAGAATTGGCGGGAGACTTGTGAGGCGAAGATGCAGGCGATGAGCAGCCAGAAGAGGAGGTTTTGCCCACCGGTCATTTCCATCACGACGACGGCGGAGGTGAGCGGCGATTGGGTGGCACCGGCGAGGAAGGCTGCCATGCAGATGAGGACGAGGACGTGGGTGCCTTGGGCGAGTCCGATGAGGATGGCGATGTGTTCGCCCAAGACTGCGCCTATGGTGAGGGAAGGGGTGAAGATGCCGCCGGGCGTACCTGTCCAGTAGGTCAGGACGGTGGAGAACCATTTGGCGACGGCGAGTCCGGCGGGGGCTTCGTGGATGCCGCGCAGGGCTTGGGCGGCTTCGTGGTAGCCTGTGCCGTAGGTTTTGCCTTGGTAAAGCGTGCCGATAGCGGCGAGCAGGATGCCGATGAGGGCGGCGGTAATCAGGGGATGGCGGCGGATGTGTTCGCGCCATTTGGCGGGGGCGAAGGCGGTGGCGCCGAGATACAGGGTGCGTCCGAACAGTCCGCCTGCGATGCCGCACGCGAGTCCGCAGCCCAATACCCAGCCGAGCATATTGTCGAGTGCGCCGCCGCTGAAGCCTGAAAAATAGGGATTGTTGCCTTGGATGGCGACTTGGATGAAACCGGCGGCGAGGACGCCGAGCAGGATTTGCCGCTCCCAACGCAGCATGACTTCGCGCCCGAGTTCTTCGATGGCGAAAATCACGCCTGCCAGCGGGGCGTTGAACGCGGCGGCCAGACCGCCTGCCGCGCCTGCGGCGATAAGATCGTTTTCCTGCATGCCGCGAAAGGCGAAGCCGTGTTTTTTGCACCATGCGCCCCACGCGCTCATGACTGCCGCGCCGACTTGGACGGATGGCCCTTCACGCCCGACGGATGCGCCTGCGCACATGGCGAGGAAGGTCAGCGGGATTTTGAGGAGGGTTTCGCGGAGGCGGATCAGGCGGGTTTTGTTGGCGCCGTAGGGCAGGGCGAGGCTGGCGAGCACTTGCGGGATGCCGCTGCCGGAGGTGTAGGGGGCGAAACGGCGGGTGATCCAGACGATGAGCGGCAGCCCGAAGGGCAGGGCGACCCAGGCAAACCAAGGATATTTTTGCACCAGCTCCGCGTTCGTTTCCAACGCGAAATCCGCCATCCAGGCAAACAGGAGGGCGGTCAGCGCAACCAGTGCCGAACCTGCCAGCAGGAACAGAAAAGCAATGCTTTTGCGCGAAATGCGGCGGGTTTGGCGGATTTTGTGCGTGATGTGGTAGGCGGGCGGTTTGGTCGGCATGGTATGCGGAAGTGTGGAAAAGGTCGTCTGAAAAGGGTTATTGTGGAAGGGGCACCAATGCGTTAAGAAAGCCTAGAGCGAAGGGTAGTAAAAATGCCGAAGCGATGCCGACACCCCAGTAAATAGATCGGTGCTGCGTAGGTTTGTCAGTGGTGGCGCGCAGCAGTTTGAAATAGAGTGCGAACCAGGCAGATGACACGGCGGCAGTCAGTAACAAGCTGAAGGGAGAGAAGAATGAGTAAAAAACGTAGCCTATCAGTGTCATTATCACAGCATAAAGCACGCCTGCGCCTACCGCCCATTTCCAGATGGGATAGAGCTTGTCGGGAAAGTCTAGTGTTCCTGAGGCTTGAAGTCTGCCGAATGTTAATATGAATATAATGTCTAACATGATTATTGCCTTGTGAGTAAGATTTTTTGTTTTTCAGACGACCTGGAGGTCGTCTGAAAAAAGAGGGTCGGCATTCAGCCTATTGCCCCTCCAGTCAATGCATAATAAATAAGTTCGCCAAAGAAAACAATTTTTCGGTCAGTAGGGTTAAGGCTATACCTGAAAGAATGCCCAGTCCCCAATAGATAAACTGGCGGCGTTTCGGGTTGGACGTGGTACGCAACATTTTAAAATACAAAAGCAAGCAGCCGAACATGCAGATGGTTTGAAACAGGATGAAGGGGAGGCTGTCAATGGCTTTGGAAATCGAATCATGAACGATGATAGTCACTATGCGGATACATAAATAAATCAAAGCCGAGCCTGCCGCCGAATGCCAAAAAGGGACGGATGTGTCGGATGAGTCGGTTGTCCTGTGGGGTTGAAGCCTGCCGAATAACAATATAAAGACAATGTCAGACATAATGATGGCTCCCTTGACGTAAGCTGTTTTTGTGTTTCAGACGACCTCGGGGTCGTCTGAAATGTTATGGTGCGGCGATATGGGGCAGTATAGTGAATTAACTTTAAACCAGTACGGTGTTGCCTCGCCTTAGCTCAAAGAGAACGATTCTCTAAGGTGCTGAAGCACCAAGTGAATCGGTTCCGTACTATCTGTACTGTCTGCGGCTTCGTCGCCTTGTCCTGATTTAAATTTAATCCACTATACCGCGCTAAGGTATGTCAGTACGTCGATCATCCGCAATGCCGAAGCGGCTGCCATATCCCTGTAAACACAGTGATGCAGCAGAACAGTATGGGTTTTCGCGGATAAAGCCCGCGTTACGGTTTGCGCTTGGTCTAAAGGTCGTCTGAAACGGTTTCAGACGACCTTTTTTCGTGCTGCCTTAACCTGTATTGCGCAAACCTTGTGCCACGCCGTTGATGGTCAGGTGCACCATCAGGAGGGTGTGCGGGTCGTGCGGGTCTTTGCGCAGGCGTTTGAGCATGGCGACTTGCAGGCCGTTGAGCGCGTTCAGGTACGGAATCCGCAGGGCGAGCGAACGGGCGAGGCTGCGGTTGTCGCGTAAGAGTTCGTCGGTTTGCAAAAGGTCGAGCAGGGCTTTGCGGCTGCGTTGGTATTCTTCCTTAATCATGCCGAAGATGACGGCGGCTTTTTCGGGCGATTCGCTCAAGCCGGCGTAGTTTTCGGCGAGGGTGATGTCGGTTTTCGCCATGACTTGTTCCATATTGGAGAGCATGGCTTGGAAGAAGGGGTTGTGCTGCGCGTGTTCCTGCAGGGCGGCGAGGGTTTCGGGTTTGCCTTCGCACAGGCTTTCCACTGCGCTGCCGAAGCCGTACCACGCGGGCAGCATGAGGCGGTTTTGCATCCATGAGAACACCCACGGTATCGCGCGCAAATCCTGTATCCGCGCCAAGGTTTTGCGGCTGGCGGGACGGCTGCCGAGGTTGAGGGTGGCGATTTCCTGAATCGGGCTGGTTTGCAGGAAGTAGTCGATGAAGTCGGGGTGGGTAATCAGCTCGCGGTAGTATTTGAACGATACGTCCGACAATGCCTGCATGAGCGCGGGTTCGGGGTCTTTTTGATCGGGCAGCAGGCTGGCTTCGAGCGTGGCGGCGACGAGGGTTTCGAGGTTGCGCACGGCGTTGCCGGGGTCGGCGTATTTGGCGGTGATGACTTCGCCTTGCTCGGTAATGCGGATTTGTCCGGCCACGCTGCCCGCCGGTTGGGCGAGGATGGCTTGGTAAGACGGGCCGCCGCCCCGTCCGACGCTGCCGCCGCGGCCGTGGAAGAGGCGCATACGGACATCGTATTTTTTGAAGAGTTCGACCAAGCCCAATTCCGCCTGATAGAGGCACCAAGAACTGGTAACGTAGCCGCCGTCTTTGTTGGAATCGGAATAGCCGAGCATGATTTCCTGAATGTTGTCGCGGCTTTGCAGCAGGTCGCGGTACCATTCGTTGCTGAACATGGTTTCCATGACGGGGCAGGCGTTTTCGAGGGCTTCGATGGTTTCGAAGAGGGGGACGATGTTGATGCGGCTTTGCGGTTTGCCGTTTTCAACTGTCAACAGACCGCTTTCTTTAAGCAGCAGCGCGAGGGCGAGCAGGTCGCTGGGCTGTTCGCAGTTGGAGATGATGCTTTGGGTAACGGCGTTTTCACCGAATTCGTCTTTGATGTTGCGCGCTTCGTTGAAAATCGCCATTTCGCGGCGGGTGTGTTCGCTGTAAGTGATGAACGGGCTGGACAGCGGCCGCTGGTGTTTCAGCTCGCGCAGCAGGACGGTTTGTTTTTCCGTTTCGGAAAGGCTGCCGTAGTCTTCCAAACCGGCGTGTTTGAAGAGTTCGGCAACGACATCGGCGTGTTTTTCCGCGTGTTGGCGCAAGTCGAGCGGCATCATGTGGAAGCCGAACACGGACACGGAACGGATCAGGTCGGCGAGCCTGCCTTCGCCCAAAAGCGCGCTGCCGTTGTCGCGCAGGGAGCGTTGCAGCTTGTGGAGGTCGTCTGAAAACTCTTGTGCGCAAGCGTAAGGCATCATGAAGCCGAATTTGCAGCCCATACCCAAGCCGAGCGAGCGGGCTTTGCCCATGACGCGCGCCATGATGTAGGCGATGGCGCGGCGGTACGGCTCTTCGGTGCGGGCGATTTCTTCGTCGGGCGACTCGTCGGACAACGCCATCACGTCATCGTTGACTTTGACGCGGCGGACGGAAAGCGGCAGCTCGCGGTAGAGTTTGTCGAGTTCGCCGCGGTAAAAGCGGAACACCGCGTCGGCATGGCGACGGAAAGCGAAACGCAGGGTCTCGGCGGAGACAAACGGATTGCCGTCGCGGTCGCCACCTATCCAACCGCCGATTTTTAAGATGTCGGGCACGTCAACGTCAGGATAGGTCGTCTGAAACTCGCGTTCCATGCTGCGGTAGAGTTTGGGCAGCGCCTCGAAGAAACTCATCGGGAAGATGGATACGCCGTTGTTGATTTCATCGTTGACGCTGAGTTTGTGGTGGCGCGTTTCACTGGTTTGCCACAAGCCCAATAAGATAGTGTCGATTTCGCGGCGCAGCTCCGCCAGCGCGTCGGCATGGGTGCAGCGTTCGCGGCGGGGCAGGAGGGCGCGGATGCGGCGGTTGAAGTTCAACACGGTTTGGCGTTGCACTTCGGTCGGGTGCGCGGTCAGAACGGCGGTAACATTGGTCGTATTTAATTGTTTTTGAACCGCCTTGCCGCCGACTTTTGCCGCTTTGAGTTTGCGGACCGTTTCCGCCAAGCTGCCTTCCGCGCCGCCGTGTCCCGCCTCTTCGTGGATTTGGCGGCGGCGTTCGTGGTGTACGTCTTCGGCGATGTTCAGAATCTGCGCAAACAGACCGCAGGCAAGCGTCAGGTCGTGGGTTTGCTGTTCGTCCAGTTGCGGCAAAACCTTCTCAATCAAAGCCGCGCTGTCGTCCGAAGTGGACAACAGTTTGACCGTTTCCACCACCAACGGCGAGGCTTCTTCGTGCAGGAGTTTGTACAAAGATTGTTTCAAAAATTCCGCGTCCGCCGCCAGAGCGGCGTCCTTGGGATTGTTCAGGATATGCAGTTGCATGATTTTCTCTCTTTATTTATCTTAAAAACAAACGTAAAACATTGTATAGCAGGTCGTCTGAAACCGCCATCGGAAAAGGTGTTGCAAAACACCGAAACTTGATGTAACCCGCGTCCGCACAAGTCAAGCCGTTAATTCCTTAACAAAACCGCCCGTGCATTTCAGTCCGATTATTCTGCCGTTCGTATCCGCAGCATAGTCCGAAGTGTAGAAATCCCGTAAAATATAGTGGATTAACTTTAAACCAGTACGGCGTTACCTCGCCTTAGCTCAAAGAG
>CAUSKT010000055.1:0-16233 GCA_963532335.1 uncultured Neisseria sp.
GGATCGCATTTTCGGTAACCGCATGGGTGCGCGCCAGCGTGAAGGTGCTGTCCAATGCCGCCTGTGCAAAAGAGAGATAAACCATATGTTGCACGCCCGCTTCCGAAGCAGCCTGCACCAAAGTTAAATGCTCTTGTTCGCGCGTCGGGCTCTCGGCAGCGGACACCATAAACAGCACCTCCACCCCGTTTAACGCCTGCTTGGCAAGCTCCAAATCGTCATAGGCAAACCGCCGCGCTTCGCAGTTCGGCAGGGCGGGCGCTTTGGTGGGGTTGCGCAGCGGCAGAATCAGCGGCAGTCCGCGTGTGTTCAGATGACGGGCGACCATGCCTCCGATGTTGCCGCTGGCGCCGGTGATGGCGATGTTCATGGGGAACTCCTTGGGAAGTGGAGGAAAATAATAGGGGAAGGGTAGCTGAAAAAGTGGCTTTAGGGTAGAAGGATTTTCAGACGACCTTTTAGAAGTAGTAAAGGTCGTCTGAAAAGCAAAAAACAGTCCACAACTTCGTTTTGAAGGTGTGGACTATTTTGTTTGGGCTAGGTTAGGGCTGTATTTCACGCTGCCCTATATTTGCAACTGTTTAGCGGAATTCAAACAACTCCAAATGTTGCGACCGTGTTTTTAAGCTATCTGAGATGCTGCGTGTGAAACTTCGGCTGCCGCAGAGCCATAGGCTGCGGTTTGCGCTATCGCGGACGGTTTGACCGATATGTTCGGCGGTGAGCCTTTGGGTTTCGGAAGGGATATAGTGGAAATTGACATTGGCTTGTTGCGCTAAATTTTGCCAGTGGGCTAATGTTTCGGCAGGCAGGTTTCTATCGGCATGAAACCAGTCTGTCGGCTGGGTGGCGGGCTGTTTGGCCAGTTCATTGAGTCGTGCGAGAAATGGGGTAAAACCGATACCGTTGCTGACCCAGATTTGCGCTTGTCCATCGGAAAAGTCGAATCGTCCGTATGCGCCGTCGATTTGCACGGTGTCGCCGATATTCAGGCGCTGCGGCAGGCGGCGGGTGTAGTCGCCCAAGTCTTTGATCACGAGCGTGAGCTGTTGGTTATCAGGCTGCCAGTCGGAGGCAATGGTAAAGGGGTGGCTTTCTCCGTGTGCGCGTAAAAAGAGGAATTGTCCCGCGCGGTGTCCCTGCCATTTCGGGGCGTTCAGGGTCAGGGAGAGTAGATTGCCGTTTTGATTTAGGGTGGATACGGTGGCGTTTTGCGGTTTGCCAATGCGCTTGAACAGGGCAATCAGCGAGCAGGCGATGCCTGCAAGTAAGGCGGCGATGAGCAGCCAGCCCAGCGGTTGCGACCAATAGGCAAAATTTGCCAGTACGATGGTGTGCCACACGAGCGCGAGATAAACGGGGACGATAAGTATGTGGAGTTTGGCAAACCAGCGGTAGGGTATACGTTTGATGAGGGCGGCGACAAGCAGGACGATGGCGACATAAAAAGCAATTTCGCCAACTTCTTCGGCAAAGTGGCGTTGGGTAGCCAGCCAATCTTTTAACGTCAATATTTCCTGCATCGGCGGGCGTGGCGGACGTTTTCCGTCAATCAGACCAAGTTCGATAAGCCATTTGGGGAATTGTTTGCAGGTCCAATGCAGGATGCTGCCTGAAAGGGCAATGATGCCGAGCCATTTGTGCAGGCGGTACATTTTGTCCAGCCCACCGAGCGGCGTTTCCAGCATTTTGGGACGCACGGCAAGTATCAGACAGCCACTCATGGCCAGTATGCTGATGGTGCCTGTGAGTTGTAGCAATAGGTTGCGTACGGGAAATACGCCCCACTGATCTGGAAATGATGTAGCAAGGAGCCATAAAGCGAATATGCCGCCGAAAAATATGGCTAAGGTAAATTTAATGTTTTTCATGGTAGTGGTCCTTACGGATGGGAATATGAAGCGGTCTGCGCCGTTTGTGGGGATTGTATGTGGGGAAAATTAGATGGAAATTATTGGTGTGGGTCAGGGTGGGAAGGGTTTACCTGTTGAGGTCGTCTGAAAAGTTTAAAACAACCTGACCTTTTCAAACGACCTGAAAAGCAGCAACCCGTTTCATCGGCCATGATTCCGTTGTCCAAACGCGTTCAAATTCTTCGGCGAAACCGTGTTGTGCGGCGTAGGTTTGCAATTGTTGCAGCCAGGTTTTCGGGGCGATGTCGGCGGCGGCGCGGGTGGTGTGCAGCAGGTAGGGGCGGGTATCGAAAGCTTGGACGATGTGCTGGCTGACGGCGTTTAAGGCTTGGGGATTGTGGTCGGTTTGTCGGGCGATTTTTTCGTATTGCGACAGGGCGGCGGTTTTTGCGGTTTCGTGTTCGGTGACGGTTTGGGGGCTGTGTCGGGCGGTGGTAGCTTGGATGGTAATCAGGGGCGGCAGTTGCCCTTCGGTAAGCGCGGCGGCGAGGCGCAGGTGCCCGTCTAAAATCAGCCAGCGGTCGGACAGGGCGGGAAGTTCGTACACCAAGACGGGCGGCAGTTGGTTTTGCCGTGCACGTTTGCGCCAATATTTCAGACGACCGTCTTCGGCGTGGTGCGTTTTCAGGGCGATGAAGCGTTCGGTCTGGGTATAAAAATTGTTGTCCAGCGCGTCGAAACGGCTGCCTGAAAATAGCCATTTGCGGTAGTTTTCGTCGGTTTCGGGCTGCCCTAAGGCAGTGTCGTGCCAGCATTCGCCCCATCGCGGGGGCAGGGTTTGGGCGGAGCGGTAGTCGAAGTGCCATTCGCCGATGCCGAGCAGCCCTGTGTCGTGGGCGGCGAGTTGTTCGATGAAATATTTGTTCCACAACAGGCCTTGCTCTGCGGCGGGTTGGCGGGCGATGTGTTCGTTCACGCAGCTGCCGATGTGCCCAACGGGCTGGTATGCCTGCCAGCTTTCGGCGTAGCTGCGGATGAGGTAAACGTCGTATAAATCGTGGCTGTGGAACGACCAGAACACGGGTTCATCGTGGCAAGTCAGGCTGAGGCTGATACCGTCAGGCGTGTGGAGTTTCAGACGACCTTGCGTTTGACGGTCGATATGCAGGGCGAGGCTGTTGGGTGAGGTGGGATGGTGGGTCAGGTTGTCGCTGTATTGTTCCAGCGCGGCAGTTAGCGATTGGTAGTGTATGGGGTGTCCTTTGTAAGGCGTTCAGCGATAACTGATGACAATCATCGTACTACCGTCTTTATTGTGGTAATACGCGCCCGCATTGCCCCAGGTGAATTGACGGCATTTGCCGGATAACGATGCTTTAATGGAACAAGGGGCATCGCCCAGCTGTTTATCCAGCCATCGATCAAACTGTTTTCTACGTTGCAATTCGTGCTTCTCCGACCATGCTGCCCAGCTATTGTCCTCGCCTATCGGGCAGAAGAATATGGATAAGCGCTCCAGCCGCTGCTGCTCGAACCGAGCGGTAAGGGTGTATTGTTCAGACTGTTTGGTAAATGACAAACTGAAAAATGTTATTCCCGCTTGCAGATGATTCGGGCTGGATTTTGGGAAGCATGCAATCCAGTCATCAAGCGTGGTGCGTGCGCCAATAATGTTGCCGTCCGGCAGGATGATGCTGCCGTTTTCAGGGTTTATCTTCATCGGTTTGAATTTCCAAATGTAGTTTTCAGACGACCTGAGACTATGTTCGTTTTATCACGCCTTTAAGCAGCACGATTTTTCATTTTACCCACAACCGTCCCTGTCTCGCCAAATTCAAAGTAGCCAGCAACAGCAACATAACCAAACCGGAGCCTGTGGTGGCGAGGAAATAGCCTAAAAACAGTAAACGCTGTTCGGCGATCAAATGGAAGCCGCAGCCTGTCATTGCCGCCAAACCGAACGAGAAACCCCAAAAACTGGGGCTGAAACCCTGTTCCAGCATCCAAGGCAGAAGGCGCAGCAGTAGCAGGAATTGCAGGCAGCCGTAGCCGATTAAAAGCAGCGCGAAGGTGTCGATGTGCCCGCCCGATACGGCGAAATAGGCGCCGCAGCCGACAAAAGCGGGCGCAAGCTGAATGCCGACAATACCGCGCACAGGGGCGTTGACGGGCGTGCCGGTACGCAAACGGCTCAATATGGCGGCTTCCAAGCTAAGCCATGAAAACAGACCCGCGCCCAAAAACAGCCAGGCGTAATCCGATAAACCCAATGCCGCCATTGCAGTCGCGCTGACAAAATTGGTGGCAACGGTGGGCAGGTAAATAATCGGCGTGGTGGCATCAAGGGTATGGACGCCGCGCCACAAGCCGCCTGCGCGGTACATGGCAAATGCCAACTGACCCGCCGTTCCCAGCAAAATCAACCCTTTTGCCGGTAGCGTTTGATAGGGTAAGGCTGCCAAACCTGCCAGCATCGTGGTAATCGGAATCGCGCTGATGAAACAGCATTGCACCAAATCCTGCAAATCCTGCAAAAATTCGGGGCGGAAAAAACGGATTTTGATGATGTAGGCAATGACCAGCAGCAGCCAAAGCACGAAGGCGGCGGCTAACAGCGTTTCCGCAGCCCAATTTGGCAAAAGCCCGATATGCGCGCCGTAACGCCAAGACAAACCGAGCGCGAAAAGCCCCAAGGGCATGCTGAAATAGCTTAGAGGGACGGGAAATTTTCGGGTACTCATGACAATGTGTGTGTTAAGGAAAGGCGGTAGTATAGCCGATTCAAATCGGTAAATGCAGCTTGGGTTGAGAACTGGTAAAGACGTTAAATTTGCCTGAGATATTGGGTTTCAGCATGAGCCGTCTTGGGTATGGATATGCTGATATTTGAGTTTGTAAATTCGGTTTTCAGACGACCTTTTCAGATTTCGAGGCCGTCTGAAAAAGCAATCGCAGCGGCTGTTTTAAGCAGGTTTGCGGAAGGTAATGCAGTAAAAGCGGTTGCTCCACAGCAGCCGCGTTTTCTCTTCCTGCACGGTTTCGGGAATGCAGTTTTCGATTTGTGTCAGGTCGAAATCGGTGTCTTGGAAGTAATTCCGCGTGAACAGGCTTTTTTTGTATTGTTGCTGGATGAAGTCGGTGGTTTCGTCTGCAATCATGATTTTGGTGCAGGGCTTGGCAACACGCAGCATTTCGTTGATGGCTTTTGATTTTGTAACTGCTTGATTTCTTCTTCTGCCATTAAAATTTTTTCATCTATGTTTTCCTTTCTTTCAGTTTTCCTTTCTTTCAGTTTTTTGGCAAAGAAAAAACAGTAAACCTTTTTTTGATTTACTGTTTCTGTGTTAGTCTTTTTCTAAACTTTAATTGTTTATTTTATTTATAATTGTATGATTTTATTGATTATATTTTCTACAAATCGCTTATCGTGTTCCACAAATATAAGTGTAGGCTTTGCTTCTCTTATGATTTCCTCAATCTGTATTCTTGATATTACATCTATATAATTTAATGGTTCGTCCCAAACAAATAAATGAGCCGGCTTTGACAAACTGACGGCAATTAAGACTTTCTTTTTTTGTCCATCACTATAATTCTTCATATCCATTTCAAATAATTCTCTTGAAAAATCTAATTTTCTAAGAATTGTTTTACACAATGTTTCATCAACATCTTGCTTATGAATATACTCATTTAGGCTACCTGTTAAATCAGATGTATCTTGAGGAATATACGATATTTTCAAATTACTTGCTAATTTTATCTCACCTGTATACTCATGATTTAGACCTAATAAAATTTTAATCAAGGTCGATTTTCCACTTCCATTACTACCATATATAGCTACTATATCGCCTTGTTTTATTTCAAAGCTCACGTTACTTAATATCTGTTTTTCTCCATAGTATGATGATAAATCACTAACCGATATTAGAGGATTTTTGCGATGATGTAACGGATGCAATAATAGATTTTCCTTTGTTTCAATATCTTTTAGTAAATTCTGTTTTTCTTCTATTGCCTTATTTTGTCTATTCTCCAAATTCTTAGACCTTTTCATCATCTTGGCTGACTTATGACCTATATATCCTTTGTCTGGTTTTACACCTGATATTTTCACACCATTTTTAGTATTTTCAATTTTATCAGACCAAATTTGACATTGTCTTGCAGCTTCTTTTAATCGTTTAATATCTTTTCTTAATTTCTCGTTTTTACTGATTTCAAATTGGTCTTTCATCAATTTGTTTTCATACCATGATGTAAAATTTCCTGATTGAACATCAATAGAATTCCTGTTAATAGAAATAACATGATTGATGCAGCCGTCTAAAAAATCCCTATCATGAGATATGAGCAAAAAACCTTTTTTACTTTTCAGATATTCACTTACAATTTTTCTGCCGTGCATATCCAAATGGTTTGTTGGTTCATCAATAAGTAAAAAACCATCTTCTCTTGTAAACAAAATAGCTAAAAGGATTTTTGTTTGTTCTCCTTTAGAAAGCGTTTCAAATTCTCTATAAACAAGGTTCTCATCTACATTGAGCAAACTAAGTTCTCTAAATAATTTCCATTCTTCCCCATCTGGTATGAGTTCTTTATATAACTCAATCCCTGATTTTGAAGTATCAGTTATATTTGGTGGAAATTTAATAAATTCAACATCCTTAATTATTTTACCTTGATAAGTTTCTTCATTTAAAAGTAACTTAAATAGCGTTGATTTGCCAATTCCATTTCTTCCTATCAACCCTATTTTCCAGTTTGTCTCAAAGGAAAACGATACATTTTCAAATATAGGTTTTACATATCCATGATATGAGAAACTGAGGTTTTCAATTTTAATTGTCGACATAAAAATACCTCCTTACATTCTTATTTTATTTAATATTATACAAATTTAAGCCATTTTCTATATCAGCTTTCTGTGGCACTTGACAGTTGCCTATAAAATTAAAATGCGAATGTCGGTTTAACTTCGGCACACCGTCCCAACAGCTTAAAATCCTGCGGGATTGGTGCGGAATTTAGGGCTAATCTACGCCAGCTCCTTTTATTTTTCAGACGACCTTTTCAGATTTCGAGGTCGTCTGAAAAAGCAAACGCGGCGGCTGTTTCAAGCAGGTTTGCGGAAGGTGATGCAGTAAAAGCGGTTGTTCCACAGCAGCCGCGTTTTCTTTTCCTGCACGGTTTCGGGAATGCAGTTTTCGATTTGTGTCAGGTCGAAATCGGTGTCTTGGAAGTAGTTCCGCGTGAATAGGCTTTTTTTGTATTGTTGTTGGATGAAGTCGGTGGTTTCGTCTGCAATCATGATTTTGGTGCCGGGCTTGGCGACGCGCAGCATTTCGTTGATGGCTTTTTGTTTGTCGCTGAAAAAATTGATGCCGCCCACATGGAATACGACGTCGAACATATTGTCGGCAAAGGGTAAGTCTTCGGCGTTGCAGTGTACCAAGTCCAAGCCTGCCGCTTTTTTCTGCCATACGTTGCGGCAGCGTTCCAACATGCCGAGCGACAGGTCGGCACCGGTTAAATCCAGCGCGGCGGGGTCGATGTCGGCGGGCAGGTGGTTTAAATCGGTACCTGTGCCGATGGAGACGTAGAGCGCGGTGCAGTCCTGCCGCCATTCCAGTTCGCCCATCAGGCTGCGCCGCATTTCGTTGATACTGTTGCCGTATCTGAGGCGGGCTATCCAGCGTTCGCCGAAGTCGTACCAACGGGCGAGGCGGTTGTACATTTTCATGTATTTGGCGTTTTCGCCCGTTACGTTGTCGGAATCGAGGCACAACAAGATGCCGTCTTGTTCGGGTGGAAGCGGGTTTTGTAAGGCGTGTTTGAGTTTTTGGATGAGCTTGGCGGAAGGCATGGTGCTTCTCCTGTGGATGGTTGAACGATGCGTATTTCGAGTCGGGATTCGGCAAAACCGTTAAAACATTGGATTCATCTATCCAACTTATCCGGCGGGGTCGTCTGAAAGTTTGATTGGATGGGGAACAGGCGATTTGGGGTGGCTGCGCTGCCTGAAATAAAGGCCGTCTGAAATCGTGTTTCAAACGGCCTTTGGGCATAGTTTAAGACAATGACGGATTAGAACTTGCTTTTGATGTCGTCAATCAGGTTCTCGGCTTTTTCTTTTGCCTCGCTAACCAGATGTTCTGCTTCTTCTTTGCCTTTTTTCAATACGTCGCTTGCTTTTTCCTCAATGTCGGCCGCAACTTCTTTGACTTTGCCGATGCCTTGTTGGATCAAGCCTTCTGCTTCGAGTTTGGGATCGTCTAAGAGTTCTCCGGCTTTCTCTTTTACATTACCGCTGATTTGGTCTAATTTACCGCTCATGGCTTATTTCCTTGATGTTTGTGTTGATCGAGGATCCACTATAGTCTAATCGGTGGCTTGTTGCAACTTGGAGGTCGTCTGAAAACCCGCTTCAATAAAATGAAAACCGTTTTTCAGACGACCTGAATCATTTGCCCTTATCGTTAATCAAACCGTTTTTCTGCAAATAATCCCGCGCCACGTCCGCCGGTTTTTCTCCGCCTACTTTCACGCGGTAGTTCATTTCGGTCATTTCGGCTTCGCTGATTTTACCTGCTAGTTTGTTTAATGTGTTCACGACGTCGGGATGCTGTTCGGCAAACTCAGTTTTCATCAGCGGCGCGCCTTGGTAGGAGGGGAAAAGGGCGATGTCGTCTGAAAGGACGGCGAGGCGGTATTGTTTGAGGTCGCTGTCGGTGGAATAGGCTTCGACGAGGTCGATTTTGCCGTTTAGGAGGGCGGTGTAGCGCAGGGCGGGTTCGAGCGTCGAGAGGTGGCGAAACTGTATGCCGTGTTGTTGCAAACCTTTGTAGCCGTCGGCGCGGTCGGTAAATTCGAGGGTAAAGCCGGCGCGGATTTGGTTTTGCACGCGTTTGAGGTCGGATATTTTGTGCAGGTTGTGCGCGGCGGCGTAGTCTTGGCTGACGGCGAGGGCGTAGGTGTTTTGGTATGCCATTGGCGGCAAAAAGGTCAGCCGGTGTTGTCGGGCAAGCAGGTCTTTGGCAGTTTGGTAGGTCTGTTCGGGGGAAAGGCGGCGGTTTTGCTGCTCGGCAGGGACTTTGACCAGACTTTCAAGGACGGTGCCGGTAAATTCGGGATAGATGTCGATTTCGCCGCTGTTTAAGGCATTAAACAGAAATGAAGTTTTGCCGAAATTGGGTTTGAGCGCCACTTGCGCGCGCGGATTATTTTCTTCAATCAACTGTTTGTACATATTGATGAGGATGTCGGGTTCGCTGCCGAGTTTGCCTGCGATGGTGATTTTTTGTGCGGATGGGTTCGTTTGAAAAATCGGTGCCAAACCGATGGCGATAAGGATGGCAAGTAGGGCGGCGGTAATCGGCATTTTGTGTTTGGACTTTTGCAGTATGCCGATGCCGCCGCTGACCAGTACGGCGAGCAGGGCGGACAGCAGCGCGCCGGTAAACGTCATTGCCATGTTATTACGGTCGATGCCGAGCAAAATCAGGTTGCCCAAGCCGCCCGCGCCGATGAGCGCGGCGAGTGTCGCCGTGCCGATAATCAATACGGACGCGGTGCGGATGCCGGAAATCATGGCAGGCAACGCCATCGGCAATTCAATGCGCCACAACGCCTGCCAACGGGACAAGCCGAACGCGGTGTGCGCTTCTTTGATGGCGGGATCGATTTGGCTCAAACCGAGATAGGTGTTCTGAAAAATCGGCAACAGGGCATAGAGCGTCAGCGCAATCAAAACCGGCGGCGAGCCGATGCCGACGAAGGGAATCAGCAAGCCGAGCAGCGCGAGGGACGGAATGGTTTGCAGGATATTGGTTACCTGCAAAACACCTTCCGCCCAACGCCGTTTGTCCGCCAGCCATACGGCGAGCGGCACGGCCAACGCGACGGCGCAAAGCAGGGCAATCAGGGAGAGGCGGAGGTGTTCAAGCGTCGCCTGCCACAGTTCGGCTGGCGGGACGGGAAGGAAATCGGGCATAAAGAATTGTCGGAATTGAAAATATTTCCGACAGTATAGCCTAAGGGGCAAAGAAGAGAAAAAGGTCGTCTGAAAATCCGTTTTCAGACGACCTTTGCTTATGGGAATGCCTTACATCACATCCAACACATCAATGCCCAGCAAATCCAAGCCTTGTTTCAACGTGTCGCCGGTGAGCTTCGCCAGTTGCAGGCGGCTGTTGCGGGTTGCGCCTTCGGCTTTGAGTATCGGGCAGGCTTCGTAGAAGCGGCTGAACAGGGTGGCAATTTGGTAAAGATAGTTTGCCAGATAGTGCGGATACGCCGTGTCCGCCACGCTTTGCAGCACATCTTCAAATTTCAGCAGCTCGGCGGCAAGCTGTTTTTCCAGCGGTTCGGTCAAAACGGTTGGCGCGGTTGCGTCCCATTCGCCGGCCTTGCGGAACACGCTTTGCACGCGGGTATAGGCGTATTGCAGGTAGGGGGCGGTGTTGCCTTCAAACGAGAGCATGGCGTCCCAGTCGAACACATAATCGCTGGTGCGGTTTTTGCTCAGATCGGCGTATTTGACCGCGCCGATGCCGACGGTTTTGCCGATTTTCGCCGCCTCATCCGCGCCCAATTCGGGATTTTTCTCTTTCACCAAAGCCGTGGCGCGCTCGACGGCTTCGGTCAGCAGGTCAACCAATTTTACGGTGTCGCCGCTGCGCGTTTTGAACGGTTTGCCGTCTTTGCCCATCATGGTGCCGAAGCCGATAAACTCGGCTTTTGCATCTTCCGGCAGATAGCCTGCTTTGCGGGAAGTGGTGAAAAGTTGTTCGAAGTGCAGGGCTTGGCGGTGGTCGACGACGTACAGCAGGCGGTCGGCTTTCAGACGACCTATGCGGTAGCGCAAACACGCCAAATCGGTGGAGGCGTAGAGGAAGCCGCCGCCTTGTTTTTGCACAATAAATGCGGCGGGTTCGCCTTCTTTGTTTTTGAACTCGTCCAAGAATACGACTTTCGCGCCGTCGTCTTCGACCGCCAGACCTTTTTGAACCAAATCATCGACCACAGGCTGCAAATCGTCGTTGTATTTCGATTCGCCCGCCACGTCCTCAGGGCGCAGTTTCAAGCCCAGCGTGTCGTAAACGGCTTGGGCGTGCGAGAGCGAAATATCGACAAACTGTTTCCACAACGCCAACACGGTTTCATCGCCGCCTTGCAGCTTCACAACGTATTCGCGCGCGGTGTCGGCAAAGGCAGGGTCTTCGTCAAAGCGCACTTTGGCGGCGCGGTAAAACTGCTCCAAATCCGCCAGCTCAAACGCGGCATTGTCTTTTTGCTGCTCAACCAAATAAGCGACCAACATGCCGAACTGCGTACCCCAGTCGCCGACGTGGTTTTGGCGGATGACGGTGTTGCCCATAAATTCCAATACGCGCGAAATGCTGTCGCCGATGATGCTGGAACGCAGATGGCCGACGTGCATTTCTTTTGCCAGATTGGGCGAGGAATAGTCGATGACGACGGTTTGCGGTTTGTCAGTTTTTGCCACGCCGAAACGTGCGTCATTCAAGGCCACATGAATGTTTTGGGCGAGAAATTCGGGGCGCAGGCGCAGGTTGATGAAGCCCGGGCCGGCCACTTCCGCGCTTTCAATCACGGCGTTGCCCGCCAATGCTTCGGCAACCTTTTGCGCCAACTCGCGCGGATTTTGTTTGGCTTTTTTCGCCGCACCCATCACGCCGTTGATTTGGAAATCGCCGTGTTCGGCATTTTTGGTCGGCTGCAAGACAACAGGGCTGTCGGCGATGCCTGCGGCGGCAAAGGCGGCGGCGGCTTCGCGTTCGACGGTTTGATGTAGGTTCATGAAGTTCGGTCTCTCGGTTGAATTCAAATCAGGCGGTATTTTAAAAGAATTTGGGGTGTTGAAACAGGGCTAAGGTGAAAGGTCGTCTGAAAACCTTGGATTTGGGTTTTCAGACGACCTTTTGCGCAGAAAATAGATAGGTTAATGCCAACGGCTGTCGTTTTCACATGGAATACCGTCATGATCGCCGTCCATTTTGGTATTCGGACAGAATTTAACGAAGAATTCTGCCTCACTTAAGGAAGTCATTTGGGAACAATATTGACGACCATCGCATTTGAATTCGTTTTTTGATGTTGAAGAGACAGAGGAGTGATCAGATTTTTGGGTGTCCGTAGATTTATGTTTAGCATTTGTACGACCACGGCTGTTTACCGCATCCAACCACTCTTCGCGTTCGGCTTTTATTTTAGCTGCAACTTCTTCCACCATCGTCTTCGGCGGTGCGGCCGCTGCCGCTTGCGCCTGTTGCTGGTATTTCTGCCAGTAATCCCAGCCAAACCATCCGCCGGCGGCAAGCAGGGCGATGATGGGGATAATCAGCAAGAGCTTGGAAAAGGTTTTTTTATACGGCTCAGGTTTGGTGTCGAAAAAGTCGAATTCATCGACACAGTCAAGGGAGAAGCAGATATTTTCGGCTTCGTCGCGTCCGCGTCTGCCTTTGACGATGTCGAATGAGACGCGTTGGCCTTCGGCAGGCGGACGTGTCAGTGTGGTAAAGGCGGAAAGCGGGGCGAACACTTCTGTACCCATGCTTTCTTCGCGGATGGCTCCAAATTGGCGGTTGTCATTCCAGCGTGTAATCGTACCGTAATAGCGCATAGTTTTATGTAATTTGAATAGTTGTTGTTTGGGTTGTATTTTAAACGAAATCTGTAAAGGAACAAGGGGAGCGGTTGATATTCAAATGTAAATTCTATGACATCGGGAATGGCAGGTTTCAGACGACCTCTGTCAGTCCGGCATGATTCGGTAGGGAGGGTGATGTTTTAAACAAAAAAGGAAACATATCGTTTCCCTTTTCTGTTATTCAATAACGTAACCTTCTTTATCCCAATTTGTCTTTTTCACTATTTGGTCGTTGGCGTAAACCGTTTCGGACTTTTTGGCTCCGTCGTCATACCATTCCAAGACAACGCCGTTGCGTTTGCCGTTGGTAATGGTAATTTCAGAAAGGGCGCGGCCGTTTTCGTCCCAACTCATGATTTCGGTCGGTTTGTCGTTGACCATGGTCATTTCGGTTTTCGGGCTGCCGTTGGGATACCATTGCTTCCAGTAGCCGTTTGCCTTGTCGTGTTTGAACTGGATTTCGCTTTCTTTCGTGCCGTTGCGGTAATAGCGTGAGCCGACGCCTTCGCTCAAGCCGTTCAGATAGGGCATGACTGCCGATTTTTTACCGTTGGGGTACCAGTTGGTCCATTCGCCGTTCGGCTTGCCGTTGCGGTAGCTGCCGATCATTTTCTTTTGCCCGTTGAAATGCCAGAGTGTCAAAGTACCGTTGTTGAGGACGGGAACGAAGGTTTTGATCTGCGCCGCCGGTATTTCATACGGGTCGGAATATTTTTTCATGGACGGATAGTAAAAGTCCTGCACTTGCGCTACGCCGGATTCGACGGTGTATTGGCGGACGTAAGCTACCGATGACATTGTGGCGGTAATTTTGCCGTTTTGATTGAAATAAACGGAGTGGGTTTGCGCCGAAGCTTGAAGCGACGCGCCAAGCAGGATGCAGGCGGTCAGGCTGTTTGTCCAAAAGTGGTTCATTGTCTGATTGTTCCGATGTGGCGGAGATGTAAATAATAGGTATTTAGTTGAGTCGTCAAGTCGATAATATTTGAATAAAGCATATTCCGGCTGTTATTCGTCATTATAATCCATCAGGTCATGCGGGTTAAATATAATATTTTTATGAATGCTTATTTAAATACAGACAATAAATATAAGAAATGGTTCCGATTGGAATATTGATTTTGTGTGTAGGGAGGTCGTCTGAAAACAGATTAAATGGATATGTTCAACGTTAATAATAATGGTTTGGGGCGAGCACAATCATGAAAATACGGCCGAAAACCTATATGCAGAAGATTTTCGGCCGTATCAAAATCAGCAAGGGATTATTCCAATCCCAGCAATTGCTCTCGGGTCAGCAAGAATACGAATCCGTCTCCGCCGCTGGTTTCCAGCCAAGTGAACGGCAGCTCAGGATAGGCGGCTTCCAATACGTCGCGGTTGTGTCCGATTTCGACCAGCAATACGCCTTTGGGATTGAGGTATTTGGCTGCGTGCAGCAGGATTTGGCGGGTGGCGTCCAAACCGTCTTCGCCGCTGCCCAAGGCGAGTTCGGGTTCGTGCAGGTATTCGTCGGGCAACATATCGACTGATTCGGCATCGACATAAGGCGGGTTGGAAACGATCAGGTCGTATGTGCCTTCCAAACCTTCGAACAAATCGGTGTGAATCAGGTTGATACGGTCTTCCAGTCCATAATCTTCGATGTTGATGGCGGCTACTTCCAGCGCATCCAAACTTAAATCGACGGCATCAATTTCAGCGGCGGGGTAATGGTGTGCCATTTGGATGGCGAGGCAGCCGCTACCGGTACACAAATCCAATGCGCGGTGAACCAATTCGGGATGTTCTATCCAAGGGGTAAGGTTGTCGCCGAGCAGTTCGTAAATAAACGAACGCGGTACGATGACGCGTTCGTCAACATAAAAATCGAAATCGCCTTGCCATGCCTGATGGGTGAGGTAGGCAGCGGGGATGTGTTCGACTGCGCGGCGTTCCAGCACTGCCAATACTTCTTCTTTCTCGCTTTGCAGCAGCTTGGCGTCGAGGTAAGGCTCCAGCGTATCCAAAGGCAGGTTGAGGGTGTGCAGGATCAGGTAGGCGGCTTCGTCGTGCGCGTTGTCCGAGCCATGCCCGAAAAACAAACCGGCATCGTTGAAACGGCTGACGGCGAAACGCAGGATATCGCGGACGGTGGTCAATTCTTGGGCTGCTTGGGTAAACATATTGCACTCTCAAATAATGTAAATTAATGTTTGCATTATAACAGCAAGGTCGTCTGAAAACGGTGTTTGCTTGAATATAACGTTTTCAGACGACCTCAATAAGCATAGTTCAATCTCAATCTACACCGCGGGCGCGGTTTTCATGGAATTGTGCCTGCCAATCGGCAAATTTTCCTTGCTCGATGGCTTCGCGCATTTCTGCCATGATGACTTGGTAGAAATGCAGGTTGTGGATGGTGTTGAGTTGCGCGCCCAAGATTTCGCCGACGCGGTGCAGATGGTGCAGGTAGGCGCGGCTGAAGTTTTGGCAGGCGTAGCAGGTACAGCTTTCGTCTATCGGGCGTTTGTCGAGCTTGTGTTTGGCGTTTTTGATTTTCAAATCGCCGAAACGGGTGAACAGCCAGCCGTTGCGCGCATTGCGGGTGGGCATGACGCAGTCGAACATGTCCACGCCGTGCGCCACGCCGTAAACGAGGTCTTCGGGTGTGCCGACGCCCATCAGGTAATGCGGTTTGTGTTCGGGCAGCATCGGTCCGACGGCGCGCAGCATGCGGTACATTTCGGGTTTGGGTTCGCCGACGGACAGCCCGCCGATGGCGAGGCCGGGGAAGTCGAATTGTTCCAAGCCGCGCAGCGATTCTTCGCGCAAATCTTCATACATCGCGCCTTGCACGATGCCGAATAGGGCATTCGGGTTCTTCAAATCTTCAAAGGCTTTTTTGCTTCGTTCTGCCCAACGCAGGCTCATTTGCAGGGATTTTTGCGCCTGTTCGTGCGTTGCTTCGCCCGGTGTGCATTCGTCCAACTGCATCACAATGTCGGAATTGAGTACGGTTTGGATTTTCATGGAGATTTCGGGCGAGAGGAAGAGTCTGTCGCCGTTGATCGGGCTTTGGAAGGTGCAGCCTTCTTCAGTGAGTTTGCGCATATCGGAGAGCGAAAAAACTTGAAAACCGCCCGAGTCGGTCAAGATGGGTTTGTTCCAGCCGATAAAGTCGTGCAGGCCGCCAAATTGTTCGATGACTTCCAAACCGGGGCGCAGCCATAAATGGTAAGTGTTGCCCAAAATAATTTGTGCCTTGATGTCGTGCAGGTTTTGCGGATTCATCGCCTTAACCGAGCCGTAAGTGCCAACCGGCATAAATACGGGCGTTTCGATTTTGCCGTGGTTCAGTTCCAGCGTGCCGCGTCGGGCATGACCGTCTTTTTTATGTAAGGTAAATTTGAGCATAGGTTGTATCTATAAATGTAGGAAACGGCGTGCGAAGCCGCCGTGCAGTCAAACGATTGAGGTAAAAACGCGATTATAAAGGATTTTCATCGCAATAGCGGTGTTTGAATATTTCAGACGACCTTATTCGTATCGAGATGTTCACTGTTGAAAATGTTTCAAAAAAATCACAATGTTCCGACAATGTCGTCTGAAACCTCGTTTTCATGCTTGCCATTGCGTCAAAGTATCGTCTATAATCCGAACCCTGTTAAACAGGCACGTAGCTCAGTTGGTTAGAGCACCACCTTGACATGGTGGGGGTCGTTG
>CAUSKT010000056.1:0-15789 GCA_963532335.1 uncultured Neisseria sp.
CAGTTGTCGGTTAATCAGTTCCAGCAATTCGGACAGGGTGTCGTCTTGCGCCAGCCAGTTGCGGTAGCGGCATAAGGTGCTGTAATCGGGGATGCTCAGTTCGTCAAAACGGCAAAACAGGTTGAAGTCGATGCGGGTGATGAGGCTGTGTTCGAGTTCGGGATCGGAGAGGCTGTGCCATTGTCCGAGCAGGACGGCTTTGAACATGGACAACAGGGGATAGGCGGGACGGCCGCGGTGGTCTCTAAGGTAACGGGTTCTTTGACGGTTCAGGTATTGTTCGATAGGCTGCCAATCAATCACCTGATCCAACTTCAATAATGGGAAGTGGTCGATGTGTTTGGCAATCATGGCTTGTGCGGTTTGCTGGAAGAAGGTGCTCATGGAAAATCCCCTAAATGTCTTGATGGAAATTTAGGGGATTTTGGGGAATTTTGCAAAGGTCTCATATAGTGGATTAACTTTAAACCAGTACGGCGTTGCCTCGCCTTAGCTCAAAGAGAACGATTCTCTAAGGTGCTGAAGCACCAAGTGAATCGGTTCCGTACTATCTGTACTGTCTGCGGCTTCGTCGCCTTGTCCTGATTTAAATTTAATCCACTATAAAAAGGGTTTTCAAGGATAAAGGTCGTCTGAAACCGTATTTGAAGCATTGGCTTTGTAAACACAGTTTTCAGACGACCTTGTTTATCGGGAATAGGCAAAAACGATTAATAATCCACTTTAATCTTGGGCGTTTCCTGCGCCGCTTCGTACTCTTCTTCCAACTCAAATCGCAGCGGATACAAATCCAGTTTTTCCATCAGCAGGCGGTCGCCGTCTTCGTCGGGGTTTTCGGTGGTTAAGAGCTTGTCGCCGTAGAAAATCGAGTTCGCGCCCGCCATGAAACACATTGCCTGCATGGATTCGGGCATACCCGAGCGTCCGGCGGAAAGGCGGACGTAGCTGTGCGGCATGGTAATCCGTGCTACGGCGATGGTGCGGACGAACTCCGTCCAATCCAAATCTTCGGCATCGGCCAGCGGCGTGCCTTCCACTTTGACAAGCTGGTTAATCGGCACGCTTTCGGGCTGCGGGTCGAGGTTGGCGAGGCTGGCAATCAGTCCGGCACGCTCGGCGCGGGTTTCGTTCATGCCGACGATGCCGCCGCAACAAACTTTCAAACCGGCATTGCGGACTTTGCCCAAGGTATCCATGCGGTCTTCGTGTTTGCGCGTGTGGATGATGTCGTTGTAACGTTCGGGGTCGGTGTCAAGGTTGTGGTTGTAATAGTCCAAACCTGCTTTTTTGAAGTCTTCCGCCATGCCATCTTCGAGCATACCGAACGTGCCACAGGTTTCCATGCCCAATCCCTTCACGGCTTTGATGATTGCGGAAACTGTCTCCACATCTTTCGGTTTGGGGCCGCGCCATGCCGCGCCCATGCAGAAACGGCTTGCGCCGCGCGATTTGGCGATTTTGGCTTTTTCGACGATTTCATCCACATCCATCACCTGCTCTTTGCCCAGATTGGTGTTGTGGTGCGCCGATTGCGGGCAGTAGGCGCAGTCTTCGGGGCAGCCGCCGGTTTTGATGGACAACAGGGTGGAAAGCTGGATTTCGCGCGGGTTGAAATTCTGGCGGTGGATTTCGGCAGCTTGGTAAACGAGGTCAAGGAAAGGCAGCCCGAACAGGGCTTCGACATCGCATTTTTTCCAATAACGCGCGGTCGGATGCGGCTTGCGCTCGGTCTTACGGCGCAAGGCGACGGGAGAGATGGTCATAGTGTGTTCTTTCGTGTTTACAGCGGCGCAATGACGCTGACTGCCTGACTGCCGGCGCAATGACGGCAGCGGCGTGGTTAGATAAGTTGACATCGATATTATTTGCCTCAAAGGATGAAATCATTCAAATACTTGAACAATTTTGGCAGCCCATAAAATCATAAGACTGCCACCCTACTCTCGATGCCGCATGGAGTGTAACGCTTTTGAAAACTCAGGGCAAAATTTTTTAGCTTCTCATTCAAGAAATAAACTGAATTTCCTATTTCCATTGATGGAAACCAAATTTTCAGACGACCTCCAACAAGCGGAACAAATTTATCCATGTGCGATATTGGCGGATAAGCAGATTCAAACTAGAATCGATTAATTATAGTGGATTAACTTTAAACCAGTACGGCGTTGCCTCGCCTTGCCGTACTATCTGTACTGTCTGCGGCTTCGTCGCCTTGTCCTGATTTAAATTTAATCCACTATAATCACATTGCACTATGACTATAAATTAAAAAAGGAATATGATGAATCAGCCTAAAATTAAAGCATATTGGAAATCTGCCGTTATGCTGCTGGTTGCATTTGGCGTACAAGCACTCTTGTTTTTATTATTGCTTTACATGTATGTTTTAGATAAAGGAAATCCGTCCGTTTTAGAGATATCGGGCAGTGTTTTGATTTTCGCTTCCCATGCACTACCCGCCATGCTGCTATGCACCCTTGTCGCGAAACGTTTGTGCTTGCGGCGCAGCGTAGTAGGAACGCTGTTGTTTGCATTGCTTTCAGCGGCAGGTGTGGTACTTACGATTGCGGCATCTGAAGGGATATTGATGCTGATATATCAGCGTTCAACGACATTGGATTGGCAAATGTACACCGGAGTTGGAATAATGGGTGCAATTGCAGGCGCGATTGCTTCTTTGCTGTTGCCAAGGTCGTATGAAAGCAAATCCCTCAATAAATAGTGACATAGTTTTGACGATTGTATTTTGGATAGATATTTGCGCTATAGACTAAAGGTCGTCTGAAACTTAGTTTCAGACGACCTTTTTCCTTAATAAAGATGGACAGTTTGCCTTCTATACACCCCGATGAACTAGCCTGCCAGTTGCGGAAAAATAGATTTCAATCCTGCGACGATGATTTCTACGGAAACGGCGGCAAGCATCATGCCCATGATGCGGTTGAGGATGGTCAACCCTGTCGTGCCCAGTTTTTTGCTGATTCGCCCGGCGACGATGAGGATAGCGTAGCAAATCAGGCTGACGAGGAAGCCTGCGGTAAGGATCAAAGCAATATCGCTGTAATTTTTGGCGGCTGAGGCGTAGATGATCACGGTAGAGATACCGCCCGGACCGATGGTGATGGGAATAGCGACGGGAACGACGGCGATGGCTTTGGCGTTTTTCTGGATGTGTGGTACAACGCCCTCTTCCTTGTCTCCACCGATATTTTGTTTGGCAGGGTTGTCGTTGCCGTTCATCATGGAGATGGCGATAAGCAATACCAAAATACCGCCGCCGACTTGGAAAGAGCCGACGCTGATGCCTAAGATTTTCAACAACATCCCGCCCGTCAAGGTGAAGACGGCAATGACGATGAAGACGGCGAGCGCGGCGGTGCGGGCGATGCGGCGTTTTTCTTTGGTGCTGTGATCCTGCGTCAAATCAAGGTAAATCGAGAGCGCGCTGAACGGGTTGATCAGTACAAGGAAGGCAACCAAAAGTTTGCCGATTTCTACACCTAATTCCATTTTTTATTCCCTTATTGGTTTTTTGTAGAGACGTTTACGTCCGCTTTGTCATTGAATTCGTAGCGGCGTTTGGTTTTGTGTTCGCTGGAAATACCCATCAGCAGCGCAAGTACGGTCATGATGGAGAGTGTTGCAGTGCCGCCGTAGCTGACCAACGGCAGGGGAACACCGACAACGGGCAAAATGCCGCTCACCATGCCCATATTCACAAAGGCGTAGCAGAAAAAGGTCATGGTCAATGCGCCGGCAAGCGTGCGGCTGTAAAGCGATTGGGCTTTGGCGGCAATCAGCAGTCCGCGCGTCAGGATAACGAGGTAAACCAGCAGCAGCAAGATGTTGCCGATCAAACCGAATTCTTCGCCATATACGGCAAAAATGAAGTCGGTCGTGGACTCTGGAATGTAATCCAAATGCGTTTGTGTGCCGTTGAGCCAGCCTTTCCCCCAGACACCGCCCGAACCGATGGCAATCATGGACTGAATGATGTGGTAGCCTGCGCCCAAAGGATCCTGCGTCGGGTCAAACAGCGTCAGAACACGGGTTTTCTGATAGTCGTGCATCCCGTAGTTCCACAAAAGCGGCAATGCGGCAACGAAGGCGACGATGGCGGCAAAGATGACTTTCCACGGCAGACCTGCGAAAAAGACAATGAAAATACCCGATGCCATAATCAAAACTGCCGTACCCAAGTCGGGCTGTTTCAAAATCAGCGCAACGGGGATGAGGATCAAAAGCATGGCGATGACGTAGTGAAACCATTTCAGACGACCTTCGTGCCGCTGGAAGTACCAAGCGACGGTCATGGGCAGGACGATTTTCATGATTTCGGACGGCTGGATGCGCGTGAAACCCAGCTCCAGCCAACGGGTAGAGCCATTGACGGTTACACCCGCGACTTCGACGGCGACAAGCAGCAACACGCCAATCAGGTACATCGGCAGCGCAACCTTTGCGGCATCACGCGGCTTGAACGAGGCGACAAACCACAACAGGGCGAAGCCGACGACCGTATGCAGGGTTTTGTGTTCAAGCTGGCCGAAATCCTGCCCGTCCGCCGAATAGAGCAAAAACAGGCTCATGATGTAGATGGCGAGCATGGGGAAAAACAGCCACGGATCTATCGGAGCAGATACGGTGCGCTTGATTTTTGCCCACATTCCAACCGTTTCATTCATGATTTGCTTCCTCCTGTTTCAGACCGTAGGCTTTTTGGAATATGGTCGGCGGTTGGGGTTGTGTGCGGTGTTGTTGCGGTTCGGGCATTCCGCCTGCGTCGGGGTCGTCTGAAAACTGCTGCGGCTTGACGTTGAGCATATAAAAATCGGTCAGGCTGCGGGCAAGCGGTGCGGCGTAGGCACCCCAGCCGCCGTTTTCCAGAATTACGGCAATGGCGATTTCAGGCTTCTCCAAGGGGGCGAACGAAATAAACCACGCATGGTCGCGGTGTTGCTCGCGCAAGGCAGCGGCGTTGTAACGACCGCCCTGCTTGATTTGCACAACCTGCGCCGTGCCCGTTTTGCCACCCATGCTGTAAGCCAATCCGCCACCGATGCGGTGTGCCGTACCGCCCGGTTTCAAGACTTTCTCCATCGCCTGTTTGACGTATTCGAAGTTGTCTTGTTTGAACGGGATTTTGTATTCGGGATTGGGATTGATACGCGTGATTTTGCGTTTGTCGAAATCCAACAATTCTTTCACCAAATGCGGTTGATAAACCACGCCGTTATTGGCGAGCGAAGCGGTGGCGTGTGCCATTTGCAGCGGGGTGTAAGCGTTGTAACCCTGCCCGATGCTGACCGAGACCATCTCGCCTGCACGCCATTCTTTGGCGGTAGGATCGGACGATTTGGCAAAGCGTTTCGCCTTCCATTCGCGGCTGGGCAAAACGCCCGTATATTCGCTGGGCAGGTCGATGCCGGTTTTTTTGCCGAAACCGAATTGCGCTAAATACGGCGATGCTTTGTCTATGCCCATTTCGTAGCCCAAGCGGTAGAAAAAGGTATCGGACGACACCTGTATCGCCTTGCTCAAATTCGCCGAGCCGTGTCCGCTGCGTACGGAATCACGGAAAACGTGGCGGCTGCCGGGAATGCTCCATGCACCGGGTGCAGGCACGACCGTCGTTTGGGTAATTTTGCCGCTTTCCAGCAAAGCCATGCCCATAAACGGCTTAAACGTCGAGCCCGGTGGGTACAAACCTTGCGTTACACGGTTGACCAACGGTTTTTTCCAGTCATCATTCAAGGCTTTCCAAGTTTCGCTGTCGATGCCGTCGATAAAGAGGTTGGGATCGAAAGATGGTTTGGAAACGAATGCCAATACCGTGCCGTCTTGCGGATTGATGGCGACAATCGCCCCGCGCCTGTCTCCCAATATTTTGTCCGCCTCTTGTTGCATGCGGATGTCCATGCCCAAGCGCAAAGTTTGCCCCATGCGTGAGGGTACGTTTTTCAAGACGCGCACAATATTGCCGTAAGCGTCTTTTTCCACTTCTTGATAGCCGGGCGCGCCATGAAGCTGCGGTTCGTAATATTTTTCCAGCCCCGATTTACCAATGTGCGTGCTGCCGCGATAGAGCGCAGTCAAGCCCTCTTCTTCCAAAATTTCCTGATCTTTGTCGCTGATGCGGCCGATGTAGCCTAAAAAGTGTGAAGTCAGTTTGCCATAAGGATACTCGCGGAAAGTGCGCGAATTGACTTCTACGCCTTTAAATTCATTAAGATGCACGGATAATTTCGCCGCTTCTTCATCTGTCAGGCGCAGTTTGAGCGGGATGTTTTCAAATTTTCGGTAGCTTTCGCGGTATTTGTGGAAACGCTTCAAATCGGTAGACGTAATATCGACATACTTCCGCAGGGCTTCGATGACATCCTCCATCTTACCCTCAATACGGCTGGGGATGACTTCCAGCGAAAACACGGGATAGTTTTTTGCCAACGGTACGCCGTTGACATCTACGATTTCGCCGCGGACAGGCGGAGTCGGAATTAATGTGATACGGTTGCTGGATGCCTGCCCGGAAAAATCGTCATGCCGGAACACCTGCAAATAAACAAACCGAGCCACCAATGCGGCAAACAGAACCACAATCAGGATAAACGCTACCAGCAGACGCAATAAAGAATCGGCTTGCGCCGCCTTTGCAGTCTGTGTTTTACCGCCACCGCCATTTTTCAGACGACGTTTCATAGTATTCAGTATGGACATGGTTTCACGTTATCTGTTGGCGCGATAAAAATTGGTCAGCACCAGCATCAACTGGCTCAAGAAAGGCCAAAGCAGCGCGCCTGCCAAAGGCGCGATGAAACTTTGCCAAGTGATGATTTGATTGTTGAGGAACAGGCGCGCCGCCACCAATACCGCCTGATGGCAGAATAATGCTGCCAATACCGCCCCGATCTGCATGATGTGGCCGTAGAGCATGATTTGACGGCGCGTGTTCAAGACGAAATACACCATGACCGTATAAGACAATGCATGCAGCCCCAAAGTTGCTGCTGTTGCGGCATCGACTATCAAGCCGAGCAAAAACGCAATGCCCATGCCGACGCGTTGAGGATGGTTCATAGACCAATAAAGCAGCATCAGCGCAGTCAGTTCGGGCAGCCAAAAAAACACATCAAAGGGGAAAGGCATGAAGTCGACAAGCATGGTTACGGCAAAACTTGCCGCAATCACGCCGACGGGCATGGCACGGTAGGAATCGTCAAAATCGTTCATGAATGATTTATTGGGAAGAATGGGAAGAAGACAGAACCAAAACAAAGCGGCTGCGCCGCAAGGCGGCAAGCGGAGTCAGTTCTGTGTCGTAATAAGGCGTACCTGAAGCGCGGACGACTTTATCCACGCGGGCTACGGGAATGCCTGCCGGATAAATACCGTCCAAGCCGGAGGTAATCAAAACATCCTGCGGCTTCAAATCCGAGCCCGTCGGGAAATAACGCAAATCCAAACCCACGCCATTGCCGTAGGCGAGATTGCGTTCGCCCGTACGCTCAACGGCAACAGGGACGATACTTTGCGCAGCCGCCATCAGCTCGACTTCCGCACTGTTTGCGTGAACTAAGGTAATCCGCCCGATTAAGCCGTTTTGGTCGATAACGGCATCGCCTGCCGCTACCCCTTCGCCACTGCCTTTATTGATAATCAAACGCTCGGACAGCGGGTCTTTGCCACTGGACAATACTTCAGCACCGATGACACTGCTGATGCCTTTTTGTTGCAAGCCGTATAGCTTTTTCAGCTCCTGCAATTCGCTCAGATTGACCTTGTCACGTTGAAGCTGGATTTTCAGACGACCGTTTTCCTCCAAAAGGAGACGGTTTTGTTCCAACAGCTCGGTTTGTGATTGAGATTGGTTGGAAAAATATTGATAGAGACGGACCGGCTGGTTTGCCAGCCATTGCACCGGATAAAGAATCTCCGCCGCCGCAGTGCGCACGGGCTGCATCAGGTTGAAACGGCCGTCCGCCACCATAATGCCGGCGCCCAGCAAAAGATACGCAATAAAACGAGGCAACAGCTTTTGACCCTTTGCCTCGTCAAACCGTAAAGAAGAATGTTCCATTTCAGCCTGCCTTACGGGTTATCCACAAAGACGGCATTCCATTTGCCGATATAATCCAAAGCTTTGCCCGCACCATAAGCCACACAGTTCAAAGGCTGGTCGGCAATACCTACAGGCAGCCCCGTCGCATCCGCCAAAACCGTATCCATGCCGTGCAACAGTGCGCCGCCGCCTGTCAACATAATTCCCCTGTCGGCAATATCTCCTGCCAACTCAGGCGGAGCCTGTTCCAACGCAAGGAGAACGGCGCGGATAATCTGATTAACCGTTTCGCTCAAAGCCTCGCGCACCTCTTCTGAAGTAATGGCAAGTGACTTGGGCGTACCTTCCGCCAAATCGCGACCTTTAATCCGCATGGCAGTTTCGGTTGCAAAACCGGAGGCAGAACCGATTGTTTTCTTCAATTCTTCAGCCGTTGCTTCACCAATCAACACGCCGCGATGACGGCGCAGATAATGCACGATGCTCTTATCAAACTCGTCGCCCGCCGCACGGACGGAGGCGGAATAAGCCATACCGCCCAACGACAAAATGCCGATTTCCGTCGTGCCGCCGCCAATATCCACCACCATCGAACCGGCAGTATCCTCAATCGGCAAACCCGCACCCAAAGCAGCCGCCATCGGCTCCTCAATCAAATGTACGGAAGATGCACCTGCGGCAAACGCAGAATCCAAAATTGCCTTGCGTTCCACTTGAGTTGCCCCGCCCGGCACGCAAATCACTACGCGCGGCGGCACAACCGAATTGCCCTGTATTGCTTTTTTAATCAACATGCCCAGCATACGCTCGGCAATCGTAAAATCAGCAATCACCCCGTCCCGCATAGGACGGACGATTTCAATATTGCGCGGCGCGCGCCCCTGCATTTTCTTGGCTTCCGTACCCACGGCGACAATCTTGCTTTTACCGCCCGTACCCGATTGAACCGCCACCACAGACGGCTCGTCCAAAACAATGCCTTTACCACGCACATAAATCAACGTGTTCGCCGTACCCAAGTCAATGGCGATATCGTTTGAGAAAAAACGGGATAAAAAACGAAACATAAAATACCTGAATATCGGCCCAGCACCGATTTTATTTAATTGTTATTCAAAATATTAAAAACATGGAAACAACGCCTTTTCAGACGACCTCTCCACTCCCCGTATGAAACGCATGGCGAAATCACACGCCGTTTGAGTAGTTTTCGGTTATAATTCTTCGTTTCATCGAAGAAGAACGCAATGATACCCCAATAAAGGGGCGTTTGCTATCAGACAAGGATTTTTTATGGCTTTAAGCTTAACCGATGTGGAAAAAATCGCCAAACTCTCACGCCTTTCGCTGACCGAGGAAGAAAAAGGCAAAACCCTCTCAGAATTGAACGACATTTTTGCCATGGTCGAAAAGATGCAGAGCGTGAATACCGATGGTGTCGAGCCGATGGCACACCCCCACGAAGCCGCCCTGCGCCTGCGCGAAGATACAGTTACCGAAACCGACCATGCCGCCGAATATCAAGCCGTCGCCCCTGAAGTGCGCAACCGCCTGTATATCGTGCCTCAGGTAATTGAAGAATAGATGGAGTTTACCCTTTAGGAAAACCAATAATGAATAAATTTTTGACCACATTATTACTTGGCGTACTCACGGTTAACGCCTACGCTATGCCTAAGGATGACAACAACCCTAAATCCTCTGTATTGCCTGTTGTTCATTCCGAGCAAGCCGTGCATTTGTATGACTACGAAACACCTGATGGGAAATACAGCGCATCACTCTATCCGAACAGTATCAAAAATCTCGGTAATGGTTGGTATTCAACTATTACACGGCATCAATCTGCGGGTTCAGGCAAACATGCCCATATGCTGATTTTAGATTGGGTACATTGCCAAGAACCCAAACAATCTGTTATGAGCGCGATTGCCCTGTTTGACAAAAACGGACAACTTGAAGAGCGTATCGACGTTCACAATTACAATAGTCCCGACAAAATGCCGCAAGAAGCCATTGAGCAGCTGAAAAAGGAAGATTCCAGCGAAACAATGCACAGTGACAAAATGGTGGAAACCGTTTGCAGCCGCGTAAAATAAAAATGTAAGTTATTTTACCTGGTTTAAATATTTGCAGCTTCAGACGACCTGAAAAGGAATTTCTGTGAAACAAGCCTTCATTTATACTGACGACAAGTCCCAGAAATTTTGGATTATCAATTCCGATGGTAGCGACATCATGGTCAATTTCGGCAAACTTGGTGCAACCGGACGTTACCAAATTACCGAATACGACGATGAAATCGAGTGTCAAAAAGCTGCTGACAAGCTCATTACGCAAAAGACCAAAAAAGGCTACAAACCTACTCCTGATTTTAATTTCATCGACCGCTTTTATTTTGACGATGAAGATTTCGGTCCACATCGCAAAACCTCGCATCCACACTTCGTCCGATACTTAACCGATGATTTCTATTATGACTGCGGTGACGAAGAGGCTCCATTTGGCAGTGACGAAGGCAGTGATGCGTTGTATGAGCTTGCACAAACCTTCCGCAAAAATGCCGATCTGGAAATATTGGCTTTTCCGCAGAAATTGATTTGTGAATATTGGGGTATGGATTACCTGCCTCCTCAAGCAGACCAAACTGCCGAAAGCATTGAAGAACTGTGTAAACGACAGGAAACTGAAGTTTACCAATCCGATAGAGTGATTATTGCTACTACATTCGGCAGCATTAAAATTACAGGTCGTCTGAAACCTGAATTGCAGCAACTTGCCCTACTTGCCATGCAGAGACTTGACATATTGGCACAGCTACGCGGTTGGTGTTTTGCTGGTACTCTGTCTGAGATCAACCAACAAATGGCAGATGACTTGCAACGTTTTGCTGTTGCACAGACGAACCATTTTCAAACGACCTAACTATGAAACATAAGTGTGCCAAGCCTGTATGCACAATGTCTCCCAAGCGAATCATCAAGATACTGGGCTACCTGCGTGAATATGCTCAACAGTGGAACAAAACATACGAAGAAATCGCGGAGCAAGTCTGCCACGCATTTGCCGATACCCAACTAAAGAACGGAATTGGGATATTGGAAGCCGACTGCGTGGATGACTGGATGGATGCCAATAATCCGGAACGTTGCCGCTATCGCGCTGAAGATGAACGGGATTATTGGGAAAATGTCCTTTTTCAAGGACACCGCGTAGGAGAAATCCCACGTTTTAATCCCTGTTCTGCCATCACATTTATGGATAGTATAGGCAGGCATTTCGCCCTGCCATATTACTTGCTTTGGGCATTACAAGACCCTGACGGTATGATTGCCGATACATTGGCTTATGCCTTGGAGAACAGCTATTACACCGATGAACTGCTGCTCGACGCTGCTCAACAACGTGCTTTGTTGAATACAGTCCGTTTTCTCGTGGAAATAACGGCAAATACCTACGACGACGGCTACTCTTCATATATTGACAGCCCATGGCAGGCTGCATTTGAACACTTAAATCAAATATTGTCAGATGCCAATATTTTGCCCGATAAAAACTAAGCCTTCCAAAAGAAGGTCGTCTGAAAGAACAAGTACGGTTACAAAACAGTTCTGTTTCGCATACGAATAGAATAGACAAAAAGTACGAAGCAAAGGAATCCCATGTCCACCGAGCAACAACACCTTCACACAGTTGCCGTTAGCCACATCCACCAATGTTTCAACCGTATCAAGAAACAGGCCGAACAGGCAGGTAAAGAAGTTGCCGCATATTATTTCTATCTGGTAGACGACTTTTTCGCCGCAGGCAATGCCGCCATTACCTATCAGGATTTGGCTGCTTTTACCGTCAAACACGCAGACGAATATGAAAATTGCACCATTTTGCAGGCGATTTGGGATGGCAGATGTACCCTTTATGACAGTGAAACCGAGCCTCAGAACGTTTCAGATAACTGGCTGGAAAACCAAAGCGAGCTCTACCAAGCTGCATACCTCAGCATAGAGAACCTAGATGATGATGCTTATCAGCAAAAACGTGCCGAATACGAAACCGCCCTGATAGCCGCACTGCAACAATGCGACCAAGAAGGTCTGTTCGGCAATCGTGCTGAAAACGGTATATTGCTGTTTGCGTTTTATATTGATGATTATGATGAAAATGACGAACAATCACTGCTTTACCGTTCCACCACTCAGCTCAACCAACCGGATACTTACCAAAAATTGATAGGTTGATATTTTCAGACGACCCTGAAATCAGCCTACACCATTAAACCCTTTAAAATCCCGCTTATTTAAACTAAAAGACTCTTATGACCCAATACACCCTCAAACAAGCCAGCCAACTACTGCAATCCAAGCAAATCTCTGCCGTCGAACTGGCAACCGAATACCTCGCCGCCATTGCTACGCAGAACCCGGCAATCAACGGCTACATTACTCTTGACCAAGACAAAACCCTCGCCGAAGCCCGTGCCGCCGACGCGCGTATTGCGCAAGGTAACGCCACCGCGCTTACCGGCGTACCCATCGCCTACAAAGACATTTTCTGTCAAACAGGCTGGCGCAGCGCGTGCAGCTCCAAAATGTTGGACAACTTCGTTTCGCCCTACACTGCCACCGTCGTACAAAACCTGCTCAACGAAGGCATGGTAACGCTTGGCCGTACCAATATGGACGAGTTTGCCATGGGCTCGACCAATGAGACCTCGTTCTACGGCGCGACTAAAAACCCGTGGAATCACGAACACGTTCCCGGCGGCTCGTCCGGCGGTTCCGCAGCCGTCGTTGCCGCACACCTTGCCCCTGCCGCGCTCGGTTCAGACACCGGCGGATCCATCCGCCAACCTGCTTCACACTGCGGTATCACCGGCATCAAACCTACCTACGGCACGGTTTCCCGCTTTGGCATGGTTGCCTACGCATCCAGTTTCGACCAAGCCGGTCCGATGGCGCAAACCGCCGAAGACTGCGCGATTTTGCTCAATGCAATGGCAAGCTTCGACGAGCGCGATTCCACCAGCTTGGAACGCAGCAAAGAAGACTATACCCGCGATTTGGACAAACCGCTCAAAGGCATGAAAATCGGCCTGCCTAAAGAATATTTCGGCGAAGGCGCGGATGCCGATGTGCAGGCTGCTTTGCAAAGCGTCATCGACCTTTTAAAAGCACAAGGTTCGGAAACTATTGAAGTTTCCCTGCCGCAAACTGCCCTGTCCATCCCTGCTTACTACGTTCTCGCTTCCGCCGAAGCCAGCACCAATCTTTCCCGCTACGACGGCGTACGCTACGGCCACCGCGCCGCCCAATTCGGCGACCTAGAAGAAATGTACAGCAACACCCGCGCCGAAGGCTTCGGCAGCGAAGTCAAACGCCGCATCATGATTGGCACTTATGTGTTGTCGCACGGCTACTACGATGCCTATTACTTGAAAGCCCAAAAACTGCGCCGCCTCGTTGCCAACGATTTTCAGACGGCCTTCGCGCAATGCGACTTCATCCTTGCTCCGACTGCGCCCACCGCCGCCCCCAAACTCGGCAGCGACATCCATGATCCTGTGCAGATGTACCTTTCCGACATCTACACCATCGCCGTGAATCTGGCCGGATTGCCCGCCCTAACCCTGCCCGCAGGTTTCAGCAGCAGCGGACTGCCCATCGGCGTACAATTTATCGGCAACCACTTCTCCGAAGCCAAAATTCTTGGCGCAGCGCATCAAGTACAACTGGCGAGTGATTGGCACACGAAAGCACCGGAGTAGAATTTATTAGTAGAAATTATCCAAAAATAAAATCCAGATTTCAGGCTGTTGTTTTCAGATGATCTAAAAAAGAAAACCGTCTAATTTCCAGCAGTCTGAAACTAACAAAATTACTAAAATAATGGAATATTACGATTACTTTTCCCCAAAATTTTGGCAATTCTTATGGGGTTTATGGCAGACAGCGGGGCTGGAAATATCTACAAGCATTGTGTTATTTCTGCTGTACTGGCTCATCCTTTCTGTACTTGTTACGTACATTTTGTGGCGTAAACGCCCAAAAACGCCGCATTTTTGGCGAAAACATTTATTACTCAATAGCATTATCTGCCTACCTTTGAGTTTGTTTATCAACCTTGGTTACATAGTCATGCGTTTTATTATGCCGGCTCGTAATCAGGCGGCATATTACGGACAGTTGACGTTGCATCCTCTGGAACAAACATTTGTTACATTATTTAATGTTATTTATTCTTACGAATGGCTGTTCCTCGTATCTGTTGTGGCTGCTGTGAATGTATTGCTACTGGCTATTTGGCGTAAAAAGCTTTTTAAACAATCATCGCCATCCTGAATGCAAGCAGGTTTCTATGTATTAAGGAAACTTAAACTATGCCTTGGGAAACAGTAATCAGCTTAAGAATTTACGTCCAGTTCAACCCCCAATCCAAAATCTTCAGCGACGCACCGACCGAATTTGGTGCGGAATCTGATGTGTATACCTGCGCAGAGGGAAAGGTATAATGCCGGAGCAGTTTGTTTTTCCAGATTTCAAAACCGTATATAAGGATGCGCCGAAATTTCAAATCCAGCATTTGAAATTCTCCTTACGCAGGTTGTTTACACGGCGACAAGTCAAAGATTTTGAAACATTTGTCAACGCCTCCGCGCCGCTCCGTACCTTTTTCCAAAGGCGGCCGCAAGATGCCTATCCGTTGATACACGCCTTTGTCGACCAACGCTTCAACAGACGGCGCAGACTGCAAGTCATGAAAGAAGACCTGCTGACAGCCGAAAAACTGTTCGGGCAGGAAACGCTCGCCAATATGACGACGCGCAAATTCCATGTCGTTCTGGCGCATCTTTCAGACAGCCTGACTTTATGGCTGAACCGGAACGATAATTGCGTGGATGAAGGAATGTGGTCGCTATCCTTGCGCGACAGCGAAGGAAAACGTCTCTACATGGCAACCTTCGCCCTAGTTGACGGCAAACTGCTGGCCGCCTCTATCCAAGGCCCCGCAGGGGAAGAAGCCAAAGACCTTGTACGCAGCCTGACCAAACAACTCCACGGTCTGCGCCCGCAGCAACTGATGGTAACCGCCCTGCAATATTTTTCGACATCGCTCAATTTGGGCGGCGTTGTCGGCATTGCCCAAGAGCATCAGGTCAAACTGCGCTGGCGGCTGAAGAAACGGGTCAAAATGAATTACGACCTGTTTTGGCAGGAGAACGGCGCAACGCTCGGCGACGACGGCTACTGGCATCTGCCGCAAATCCCGCCGCGAAAAGACTTGGCGGAAATCGAAAGCAAAAAGCGTTCGATGTACCGCAAACGTTACCAAATGCTGGATAACATGGCGGCCGAGATGCAGGCTTGCTTTCAGAAAACTTGATTCTGCGTTTTCAGACGACCTTTGCCATTTGAAAAACAAACAGGTCGTCTGAAAACGGCTGACCACTTTATATTATCGACATCAAAAGAAAGAACCTCTTATGACCTGGGAAACAGTAATCGGCTTGGAAATCCACGTCCAGCTCAACACCCAATCCAAAATTTTCAGCGGCGCATCGACCGCATTCGGAGCGGAACCCAATGCGCACGCCAGCGTGGTGGAATGCGCGCTGCCGGGCGTACTGCCGGTAATGAACCGCGAAGTCGTTGAAAAAGCCATCAAATTAGGCTTGGCGTTGGATGCGAAAATCAATCAGAAAAACGTGTTCGACCGCAAAAACTACTTCTATC
>CAUSKT010000057.1:0-15002 GCA_963532335.1 uncultured Neisseria sp.
TTTAAATCAGGACAAGGCGACGAAGCTGCAGACAGTACAGATAGTACGGAACCGATTCACTTGGTGCTTCAGTACCTTAGAGAATCGTTCTCTTTGAGCTAAGGCGAGGCAACACGCCGTACTGGTTTAAATTTAGTCCACTATATTTTCATTTATGTTTGCTCAGCCGTTGTTACTCGGGCAAGAATGGCGGCAAACCGTCAGGCTTGCAGTTCAACGATACTGGGTTTTAAGGGTATTGGTTTATGTTAGTGCCTCCTTCAAATCGTCTAAAACCGTTTTTTCAGACGACCCATATCTTCTCAAAACAAATTTAACTATCGGATTTTAATGATAATTGGAAGATAGCTTGCATTGAAGGCGGGGGCGGTTTGTTATATAGTGAAATAAAAAAACAGACAGGATGATTGAGTCGGGGCGTTTTGCGTGCTTGATAAAATAACGGTTGGTTGGCATTTGTATCGGCTCGGCTTGGGATGGGGCGTTGGTTTGCAACAGTAGCGTCCAAAGGCGGTCTGATATTTCAGAAGATTTTTGTTTCATTTGAGTCTTGGATATTTGTCCTATGACAACAATACAGGCAGATGAGGTGAAGATAATGAACGGTGTAACCAGTGCGCAATTTATTTCCGCAGGCATTCATTTTTATCCCAGATGCGGCTACAAGCGGCTGTCCGAGCAGGCGATCGCGGAGCATTTGAATTCGAATTTGGAAACGTTCAACAGGATGTTTGCCGATAAAGACGAATTTGTGAAGGCGATGTTGATTGAGTACAGCAATCGGGCTTTGGGGCGGGTGTCGTTCGATTTTGCCCAAAATATCGAAGATACGGAGCGGCTGTATCAGATTGTCTGGCGGCTGGCGGTAACGATACGCGAACATTTGGCGTGGATACACAGGATGCTGCTGGACAGCGAAGAAGGCGTGGATTTGATTACCAAAGCGTTGAAAAAGCAGCATAAGATGCTTGCCTGCGGGATGATTCAGCATATTAAGGCGTGCAACGGCAGGGAAGATGTGCCGGAACTGGCTCTGTTTAATCAGTTTGAGTTTCTCAACGGTGCGGTCATCTCGCCGATGATTATGAACACGCGCTACCGTATGCTGGGGATACTGACCGATGAGATGAACGGGCGGCATGAGGATTTGCTGACCGATTCGTCCATCCACCAAAGGATAGATTGGGCGTTTGCCGCGCTGTTTCCGCATTACCGCTCTAAGGCGCGTCCGTTTTGACGATTAAGGTGTAACGCAACATGAAAAAAGCTGTTATTGCTTCTCTTGCCGTCGCGCTGGCTGCGGGCGGCGTGTGGTATGTCCTTCAAAACCAAAAAGAAACCCTGCCGACATGGATTGCGCAATCCAACGGGCGGCTGGAGCTGAACCGCATCGATGTCTCCAGCCTGTATCCGGGGCGGGTGAAGGCGGTACTGGTGGAAGAGGGCGCGGACGTGAAAGAGGGCGATATTCTGGCGGAACTGTCGTCTGAAACCAGCAACAGCCGTTTGGAAGAAGCGCGGGCGGCGGAATTGCGGCAAGAAGAGGCGGTTGGTCGCGCCAAAGCCGCCGAAGCGCAGATGAAACAGACGGTTGCGCGCGCGCAGGCAAATGTGGACGCGAACAGGCAGCAGCTGCGCGTGGCGAAAATGGAGCTGGACAATGCGCGTAAATTGCTTGCCGACCAGCTGGTGTCGCAATCGGAAGTCACCAAGCGTCAGGCGGATTATGAACGCGCTGTCGCAGCAGTCAAAGCGGCAGAAGCGGCGCGGGACGAAGCGCGGGCGACGGTAGCGCAAAGTACCGCCGCGCAAGCGGAAGCACGCGCCGGTGTGGAACAGGCGAGGGCGGCAGTCAAATCGGCCACATCCGCCAACGATGATATGAATATCCGCGCGCCGATAGCCGGCAGGGTGGAATACACCATTGCGGAAGCGGGCAACGTGGTCGCGGCGGGTTCGAAAGTGGTCAGCCTGCTTGATCCTGCCGATGTTTCGATGAATATTTTCCTGCCGACCGACAGCATGAGTCGTCTGAAAGTCAATGATGATGCGCGTATCCGTTTGGACGGCATTGACGCGGTGTTTCCCGCCAAAATCAAATTTATCGCGACGGACGCGCAATTTACGCCTAAGTCGGTGGAAACGGTCGATGAACGCGCGAAGCTGATGTTTAAAGTGAAATTGCAAGTGCCGCGCGAAACGGCGGTGAAATACAACCGCCTGCTGAAAGGCGGGCTGACGGGCAATGGTTTTGTAAAAACCGACGCTAAGGCGGCTTGGCCTGCCGATTTGGCGGTGAGGTTGCCGAATTAATAGCGCTCAAATTCGGACTACCTCAAGTTAAAACAAAGGTTTATGGCTGGAAGAGGTCGTCTGAAAACGGGATTTTGCTTTTCAGACGACCTCTTTCCCTTCAAGCATCACCACTATATAGTGGATTAACTTTAAATCAGGACAAGGCGACGAAGCCGCAGACAGTACAGATAGTACGGAACCGATTCACTTGGTGCTTCAGCACCTTAGAGAATCGTTCTCTTTGAGCTAAGGCGAGGCAACGCCGTACTGGTTTAAAGTTAATCCACTATAAAAAGAACATCTATCCGGAAGCGCAGCCCGAAGCGTCTCCATCAAATCAGGACAAACAAAATGAAAACCAAAACATGGCGCATTGAAGAAGGTGCGCCTTATCCGATGGGCGTGTCGCTGACTGAGGAAGGGGCGAATTTTGCGCTGTTTTCCATCCATGCCGAAAAAGTCGAGCTGTGCCTCTTTGACAAGGGAAAGGAAACCCGTTTGGAAATGCCTTCGCGGCGCGGGTCGGTATTTTACGGCTTTGTGCCGGAGGTTAGGGCAGGGCAGCGGTATGATTTTCGTGTTTACGGACGCGCTGATGCGCCGGGCGGCTCGTGTTTCAATCCAAACAAATTGTTGATTGACCCGTATTCCAAAAAAATCGATGGCAAACCGAGTTATCGGGACGAGGAGGAAATGGCATGGTTTCGTCCGGAAGACGGGCGGGACAATGCGGCGGTGGCGCCCAAAAGTGTGGTAGTGGGCGATGATGATTTTGATTGGGGCGGCGACCGCCGTCCGAACCATCCGTGGGGCAGGACGATAGTGTATGAAGCCCATGTGAAAGGGTTTACCAAGCAGTTCCCCGATTTGGAACACGCGGGAACGTATCAAGCGCTGACCGATCCGCGCGTGATTGATTATTTGAAAACTTTGGGCGTTACCGCCGTCGAGCTGCTGCCGGTACACCAGCATTTGGACGAATACCACTTGCAAAAAAAGGGCTTGAGCAATTATTGGGGCTACAACACTTATTCCCATTTTGCCGTCGAGCCGTCTTATGCCGCCGATGCCGAGCGTGCGGCAGAAGAATTGAAGCAGGCGGTCAAAGCCTTGCATCAGGCGGGCTTGGAAGTGATATTGGATGTCGTGTACAACCATACCGCCGAGCAGGATGAAAAAGGTCCGATGCTTTGCCAGCGCGGCATAGACAATGCTTTGTGGTATTGGCTGAAGCCCGACGGCAGCTATGAAAACTGGTCGGGCTGCGGCAATACGTTGAACATCGTCCGCCGCGACGTAACCCGTTGGGCGGCGGACAGCCTACGCTATTGGGCGGAAGCGTTTCATGTAGACGGTTTCCGCTTCGACTTGGGAACGGTATTGGGGCGCGAACCCGATTTTCAGGCTTACGGACGTTTTTTTCAGGTGGTGTACCAAGACCCCGTGTTGGCACGCTGCAAACTGATTGTCGAGGCGTGGGACATTGGCGAAGGCGGCTATCACTTGGGCAATTTCCCGCAGCCTTTTGCCGAGTGGAACGGACGTTTCCGCGACGATATGCGCGCGTTTTGGGTGTGGGAAAGCGGCAATTTAGGTGCGTTTGCCGAACGTCTGGCGGGGTCGTCTGATATTTTCAACCACAGCGGCCGTCATCCTTCCGCCAGCATCAATTTCATCACCGCACACGATGGTTTTACGCTGCGCGATTTGGTCAGCTACAACGAAAAACACAACCATGCCAACGGCGAAGACAACCGCGACGGGCATAACGAAAACATCAGCTACAACCACGGCATCGAGGGCGAAACCGAAGATGCGGCGATTTTGGAAGACCGTTCCTACACCGTCAAAGCTTTGCTTGCCTCGCTGTTCCTTGCCAACGGCACGCCCATGCTGTTGGCGGGTGACGAGTTCGGCAACAGCCAACAGGGCAACAACAACAGCTATTGTCAGGACAACCCGATAACTTGGCTGGATTGGCAGCAGGCGGACGAAGCGTTGCAAGGCTATACGCGCGATTTAATCCGCCTGCGCCAAGAAATCAAATTATTGGGTGATGATGTCTGGTGGAAACAAGAGCGCGTCCGCTGGCTCAATATCCAAGGCGAACCGATGAGCGAGCTTTGTTGGCACAACCGCGGCGCAAAAGCCATGCAGATCGTTTTGGATGATGAATGGCTGCTGTTGATCAATGCCAAACGTAGTCAACAAATATTTAACCTGCCTCAAGGAAGTTGGCAGATTTCTTGCGTACCATCCGAGAAGTTTAATTACAATGCAGACGGCAAGCTGACAGTCGAACATATGGGTATTTGGATTTTGCAACGTAAAAATACATCGCCGAGTATATGACATATGCCATTAATAGGATGTTTTTCAAAGAAACCCTATTATTTGCACTGCCTCAGTTATAATGCCGAAGATGAGTAATAAATTTACCTGATTGACCTGCTTAACGGAACATAAAGGCATACGGCTTTTCAGACGACCTCAGACCGCCAAAAGATACAAATTCCCCCGCTTCATCATCCCATCCCCAACAGAGAAAGGCTATCATGGCTAAGAAAAAACAACCCATTTCAGGTTTTGATTACGTCATGCCGAAACCGGATGCCGAAACCATCCGCAAATCTATCGTATACAAGCTGATTTTCATTTTGGGCGTCGATCCCAACGATGCAACCGAACACCAGTGGCTCAATGCCGCGATGTTGGCTGCGCGCGACCTGATTGCGGAAGACTTCCTTAAAACCCGCCGAGCCCACATCGACAACGGCAAACGCATGGTTTACTACCTCTCCATGGAATTCCTGTTGGGACGCGCCTTCGTCAATGCCTTGATCAACGAAGGCGTGTATGCCGAATTTGCCGAGGCGTTCAAACAGTTGGGTAAAGAGTTCGCCAACATCTGCGAACAAGAACAAGACCCCGGTTTGGGCAACGGCGGTTTGGGCCGCTTAGCTGCCTGCTTCCTCGACTCGCTTGCCACCTTGCGCATTCCCGCCATGGGCTACGGCATCCGCTATCAATACGGCATGTTCAAACAAGAAATCGTGGACGGTCAGCAAGTGGAAAAACCCGATTTGTGGCTCGACCAAGATTTGGCATGGCAAATCGGCCGCCCGAGCAAACAATACGCCGTCAGCTTCGGCGGGCAAGTCATCAATATGGGTGACAAAAAAGAATGGCATCCGAGCGAAGAAATTTCCGCGATGGCATACGATGAAATCATCCCCGGCTACGGCGGCGACGTCGCCAACCCGTTGCGCCTGTGGACGGCTCACGCCGGTAACCGTTTCGATTTGGCAGACTTCAACCGCGGCGATTACGCATCCGCCGTCCGTGCGCAAAACAGCGATGAAAACATCTCGCGCGTCCTCTATCCGAACGACTCCACCGACAGCGGCCGCGAACTGCGCCTGAAACAGGAATATTTCCTTGTTTCCGCATCTGTACAAGACATCGTGGCGCGCCACAAATGCCGTTTCCCCAGCATCAAAAACCTTGCCGACAAAGTCGCCATCCACCTGAACGATACCCACCCCGTGCTGGCGATTCCCGAGCTGATGCGCATCCTGATTGACGAAGAAGGCATCGCATGGACCGAAGCATGGAATATGTGCTGCAAGATTTTTTCTTACACCAACCACACCCTGATGAGCGAAGCCTTGGAAACTTGGCCGGTCGATTTGATGGGCCGCCTGCTGCCGCGCCATTTGGACATCATCTTTGAAATCAACGCCTACTTCCTGAACGCCCTGCGCGCCATCGGCAACTTCGACGACGACTTCGTCCGCCGCGTATCCATCATCGATGAGAACAACGGCCGCCGCGTCCGCATGGCGTGGCTGGCGGTCATCGGTTCGCACAAAGTTAACGGTGTGGCGAAAATCCACTCCGACCTGATGACTACTTCCATCTTTGCCGACTTTGCCAAAGTGTTCCCCGAACGCTTCACCAACGTAACCAACGGCGTAACCCCGCGACGCTGGATCAACATTGCCAACCCCGAGTTGACCCGCTTCCTCGATAAACACTTGGGCGAACAAGACTGGCGCCTGCATTTGGACAATCTGACCAAGCTCAACGAAAAAGTTGACGATGCAAGCGTGCAGGCAGAGTTCGGCGCAGTGAAAAAAGCTGCCAAAGAACGCCTCGCCAAATACATCGAAACCGAATTGGGCATCAAGGTCAACACGGACGCATTGTTTGACATCCAAATCAAACGCATCCACGAATACAAACGCCAGGCGTTGAACGTGATGCACATCGTCGACCGCTACAACAAAATCCTGGAAAACCCGGATTTCGACTGGCAGCCGCGCGTCTTCATCTTTGCCGGTAAAGCCGCATCCGCCTACTACATGGCGAAAAAAATCATCCGCCTGATTAACGACGTAGCGAAAACCATCAACAACGACGAACGCATCCGCGACCTGATTAAAGTCGTCTATATCCCGAATTACAGCGTCAGCCTCGCCCAAATCATCATCCCCGCCGCCGATTTGCACGAACAAATCTCATTGGCAGGCACGGAGGCATCGGGTACCAGCAACATGAAGTTCGCCCTCAACGGCGCGCTCTGTATGGGTACGCTGGATGGCGCTAACGTTGAAATTCTGGAAAAAGTCGGCGCGGACAACTGCTTTATCTTCGGCAACACAGTTGAACAAGTGGAAGAACTCCGCCGCAACGGCTACGACCCGCTGGGCTACATCGAACGCGATCACGACCTGCGCCGCGTCGTCAACCAAATCAGCAGCGGCACGTTCTCCCCCGAAGAGCCGAACCGCTATAACGACGTCCTGCAACCTTACGGCGATTTCTATCAACTGATGGCGGATTTCCGCAGCTACATCGACACGCAATACAAAGCGGACGAACACTACCGCAATGTTGCCGCATGGCGAAAATCCGCGTTGATCAACATTGCCAATATGGGCTTCTTCTCGTCCGACCGATCCATCGCCGACTACTGCCGCGATATCTGGTACATCGAGCCGCTGACTTTGAAAGAGCTGCCTAAACACCAATTAGTTTGATATGAATGAAGCAGTAAACGAAACAGCCGATACGGGAAAGTATCGGCTGTTTTTGCTTGTATGGCTTAGTTCAAGGAGAACCCTGTAAGAAGGGTCGTCTGAAAACCATTTTCCTTGGTTTTCAGACGACCTCTGTTCTCTTTATATCAAGGCAATTCGGGGCAATCAGATATATTGAACCGAAATAATGTCGTATTCGCGTACGCCGCCGGGGGCTTGTACTTCGGCGACATCGCCTTCCTCTTTGCCGATTAGGGCGCGGGCAATGGGGGAGCCGACGTAGATTTTGCCTTCTTTGATGTCTGCTTCGTCTTCGCCGACGATTTGATAGGTAACGTGTTCTTCGGTTTCCAAATCTTCCAGCGTTACGGTCGTGCCGAAGACGATTTTGCCTTCTGCGTGGATTTCGGCAGGGTTGATGATGTGCGCCATGGACAATTTGTGTTCCAACTCGGAAATTCGTCCTTCGATAAAGCCTTGTTTTTCTTTGGCGGCTTCGTATTCTGCGTTTTCGGACAAGTCGCCGTGCGAACGGGCTTCGGCGATGGCTTCGATGATTTCGGGACGGGCGACGCTTTTGAGGCGTTGCAATTCTTGTTTGAGTAATTCTGCGCCGCGTACGGTCAATGGAATTTTTTGCATGGTTTGTCTTCTCCGCAAAAGCGTTTGGGCTGCTTTTGCCTGGTAAATATGCGGTAAATATAATCCGCAAAAAATGAAAATAAAAATACAAGCCGCCTAAATCTCGGCGGCTTGTCTGTGTAAGAATGAATGGCGGTATTGTACCAAAATCAGAGGAAACTGCAACGGCAATCGGCTTTTTCCCTGCTCTGGTGTGGCTTTAGTCCAAATGTTCGCTGCTTTGTGCCAAAACGGTACGGTTGCCGTTGGTTTCGGCAGGCGAAACGATGCCGTCTGCTTCCATTTGGTCAATCAGGCGGGCGGCGCGGTTGTAGCCGATCCGTAATTGGCGTTGGATGCCGGAAATGCTGGCTTTGCGCGTTTTCAGAACGACAGAGACGGCTTCGTCATACATCGGATCAACTTCGCTGTCGCTGCTACGGTTAATGCCAGGCAGATCGTCGGTTGTACCGCTCATCAGAATATCGTCAATGTAATCTGGCTCGCCGAATTGTTTCAGATATTCGACTACGCGGTGTACTTCGTCGTCTGAAGCGAATGCGCCGTGTACACGTTGCGGATAGCCTGTTCCAGGCGGCAGGAACAGCATATCGCCTTGTCCGAGTAGGTTTTCCGCGCCCATTTGGTCGAGAATCGTACGGCTGTCGATTTTGCTGGACACTTGGAATGCGATGCGTGTCGGGATGTTGGCTTTAATCAAACCTGTGATGACATCGACGCTGGGGCGTTGCGTGGCAAGGATTAAATGGATACCTGCCGCGCGGGCTTTTTGGGCGAGGCGGGCAATCAGTTCTTCAATTTTCTTGCCTGCGGTCATCATCAAATCGGCAAACTCGTCAACCACGACTACGATAAACGGCAGTTTTTCCAAAGGTTCGGGATCATCAGGCGTCAGGCTGAACGGGTTGGCAATTTTCATGCCTTGTGCGGCAGCTTCCATGATTTTTTGATTGAAGCCCGCAAGGTTGCGCACGCCTACATGACTCATCAAACGATAGCGTTTTTCCATTTCGTTGACGCACCAGTTGAGCGCATTGGCCGCCAGCTTCATATCGGTAACGACAGGCGCGAGCAGGTGCGGAATGCCTTCGTAAATGCTCAATTCCAGCATTTTCGGGTCAATCATAATCATGCGCACGTCTTCAGGCGTCGCTTTGAAGAGCATAGATAAAATCATGGCATTAACGCCGACCGATTTACCCGAGCCGGTCGTACCGGCAACCAGCAAATGCGGTGCTTTGTCCAAGTCGGTAACGACGGGCTGACCGGTAATGTCCTGACCGAGCGCGAGTGTCAGCTTGGATTTGGATTCGGCAAACGCGGGCGAATTGAAGATTTCGCTCAGGCGTATCATTTGCCGTTTCGGGTTCGGCAACTCCAAGCCCATGCAGGTTTTGCCGGGAATGGTTTCGACAACGCGGATAGAGGCAACGCCGAGCGAACGGGCAAGGTCTTTTTCGAGGTTTATGACCGAATTGCCGCGCACGCCGACATCAGGTTCGATTTCGTAACGCGTAATCACAGGACCGGAATAGGAATCCACGACTTTGACTTTAACCTTAAATTCCGCCAGCTTTTCCTCGATAGTGATGCTGTTGTTTAACAATTCTTCTTCGGTCTGCGTGGCAGCCGGGTCGAATTGGGGCGGAAGGAGCAAGTCTGTGGTTGGCAGTGGGTACTTCAGGTCGTCTGAAAACTTGTAAAACGCCCCGGTCTCTTCTTCTGAATCTGCATCAACATCATCGGCAGCATAACCCGTCGCAAGATCGGCATGATGTATCGGCTGATGATGTTCAAAGGCAGAAATTTCCGTATCTTCCGTATGGGCGGATTCAGTTTCAGCATTTCTCTGTACATTTCCGCCTGCGACTTCATCCTCCGTTTCGGATTCACTGATTAAGTAATCATGAATCGAGCGGACAGGATTGTCGCTGACATGCGCATTGACTTCAGAATGGAAAGCAGGGATTTCCCAAGCGGGGCGCGCTACCGGAGGATCGACGATTTCCGGCGCAACAGGTGGCGGCGTAAAGCTCGGCGGCGTCGGGATATCGATTGGCGTCGGGGTAACGGTCGGTACTTCGGGCGGCTCGACTACGGTTGCGGTAGGGGCGGGCTGTCTTGAAATATAGACTGCTTTTTCTTTTGGCGGAGCGACAGGTTCGGTGCGAAGCGTTTTAGGCGGGAACAGCGGTTTGCGTGTGACGGAACGCTCAACCGTTTGCTCAGACCGCAGATCGGCTTCTTCCGACAATTTCACCTGCGCGGCAGCAGATTGCTGCTTGCGCGCCAGTTTTTCCGCCGCCGCTTCAGCATGGCGAACCGTCCGTCGGCGGCTTGCAGGAATCAGGTTTGCCAAAATTTCATCGTTTTGAATGATTTGCGGCTGGAAATCGCGCACAGGCGCAACAGCGGCGGCAAGGCGCTGGCGTGCTGCCGTACTTCGAGCCAATGTGTTCCGAATGTCCGTCACATCAATCTCTGCACGGCTATTCAGATTGTCAACGACAGGCAAAATGGCTTCGCGCTCGGCCGTGCGCAATGCGGTTTGCACGGTTTCGATATGCGGCGCACTGGCTTTGGGGATTTGGATGCCATTGACGCCCGCCATGACGCGCTCGCGGGTCCGGCGCAGTACGGGATCGTTGAAATCGATAATCTGCAAACCTTTCATCGGTGTTACCGATGCGCGGATGGGTTGGATTTCCCCGTCATCGTTATTCCGGTCGCCTGCAGGATGGCTGACGGTCTGCTGCTCTTCCCATTCCTGTAACGCCGCTTCATTGAGCGAACGGGTTGCCTCTTCCAAAGTGATTTCTTCAAAGCCTTCGTCTTTAACGATACGGGGAATATATTCAGGCTCTTCGGTTTCGACAAAAGGAACGATATACGGCGTATCTTTCCTTTCGGCTGCGTGTTGTTGAGGCGGCTCGGCTTGGGGGACTTGTTCTGCCGACGGATTTTCAGACGACCTTTCAATATCGGCATCTTGATGATATTCGTGTTTTGCTTCTTGGCTTTCGAAGAAATCCGCTATGTCTTCCATACTGGTTTCAGATTCTTCGTTTTCAGTGTTTGCCGGTTGCTCGGATAATTGCTCTTGCTGCGGAGTGTAACGCGCCGCCATCAGGCGCAGGCGTGCGATGGTTTTTCCGTATGCCGCTTTGGCATCTCCTGAAAATTGATGTGGAGAATCAGCATCCTGACCGTTAGGAATATATTTGCCCTCTTGCATGCCGCGCTCTAAGCGCGCCAATTCGTGCTGCCACTCACGTTCTTGTTTTCTGTGCAGCCAAAATACGCCGCAAATGGCACACAATAAAATGATAATCAGCACTGTCCAAAACATTCGCTGTTTCCCTTGAAATAAACGGCAAAGGTTGTTATTTTAGCGTGTTTCAGCACTAAACAAAACAAGTCCGCAGCGAATTTCGTCTGCGGGGTATAATGCAGGTCGTCTGAATATTTACCCTCGGTCTGGTTTCGTATGAATTTTCAAGCCGCATGGTTTTCCAGTTCGATTTTAATCGCCGCTTGGCTGCTGTTGTCTACTCTGCTTCTCGCTTGCGCGCGTCCGGCATGGCAATCCATGCAGAAGCACCATTCCGCCTTCATCCTCTCCGCCCTGATACTGACGACCGCATGGTGCCTGAATGCAATGACTGACGAAGGGCAGCTCGCGCAAATGAGCTACCACCTGCTTGCCATGAATTTGGTTGCCTTAATGATTGGCGCACCCGCCGCATTATGGCTGGGTTCGGCTTTGCTTCTTCCTTATCTTTTATTGTTCAACGGCGGCGACGGATACGCCTATCCCGTCAACGTTCTCGCCTTGCTCTTACCGCCGCTCATTGTTAATCAGCTCTCTTGCCGCTTGGTCAACCGTCTTCCCGCGAATATTTTTATCTTCATTTTTGTCAACGGCTTCATTGCGTCCGCCGTAGGCATGATGCTGACCGGACTGGTACTGGTCAGCGTTTTGGATATCAGCCATGCCTTCCCAACCCCCGTACTTTGGACCACCGCCTTTCCTATTTTCATCCTGATCGCCTGGGCGGAAGCCTTTCTCAGCGGCATCACTACCGCCATTTTTATCGCACTGAGACCGCAATGGATTAATACTTTTGACGACAACCGATATTTGAAATCCAGCAATAAAATTTGGTAAACGGTAAAAGGTCGGTAGTACATGGGGAATTGATATTTCAAGTTATAGACCGCAATGAGGTCATAAGGTCATAATAATGGATATAACATCTTTCTTAAAAACGGGCAGATTTAAAGGTTTATTTGTTGGTATGTCATATAGTGACTTTCACAAACATAAACGGTTTAAAAAGCTGACTAAATGGTTATACGACGACAGCAACGTAGAAGGTGGTTTTTCCGTTTTTTGGAAAGGATTGGAGGTTGGTATTACGGATGATATCGTTTATTCATTGTCAATAGACCCTTGTTTTAAAGGCGTTACCATTGCAAAGCAATATAAAATTAATAGAAAATTAACTATTGAGAAATTGATAAAATATTTGTTTCTTACTGATATTGGATGGCAGTTTGTATCTAGAGACGAGTGGGAACATGAGTGTGAAATAAAAACCGAAGGTGGCGTTTCTATCGTCTTTTCATTTGATTTGAGTGGGGTAAAAATTTCTAAATTTTCTATTTCATGGGAAGAGGGAATATAAGGCTATACTCCAAAATCGCCCTCTACTTGAAATTAAAAAAAAACAAACAGTGAGTAAGTTATGGAAACTTTTTTTAACTATGTTATATCTCTAGCAGTATCATCATCTAGTTTGCCTTATATTTCAAACTATTATTACGACTCGCAATATGAATGGTTAAAAATATCCATATCTAAAAACAATACTACAAAAGTGTGCGGAAATATCGATATAAGCAAAACCAATCTGCAATATAAACTGCTTTGCGGAAAAGAAAATGGAAAGGGGCTGATTCCATTGGATAAAATAAAATTTCATTACGAAAAGAGCATCTTTTCTGCACAAAGTACCACAAGTGGAAAAGTGCTTTTTTCAGTTTCCTGCACGCAAGAACAATGTAGAGATATAGAAAAATATATTGAGAAGTAATAAGGTTTGAATACATTTTCAAACTCTTTAGGTCGTCTGAAAACCAATTTTCAGACGACCTTTTATCTGAGATACGGATATCATCAAACCATCTTCAAACATCGTCGTTTATGAATGATTTTTCTCTTTCTTACTCAAAAAACTCATGTTAAGCGGAGTAAAGCCCAAGCGGAAGCGTGGTACAATATTGTCAACAATTTAAGGCGTTTTCCTCGCGGAGAACGCTGTTTTTCATTAGACATCAAGAGGCTTTTATGAAATTTTTAGACCGTGAGGCGACGATTGCCAAGCCGGGTTTCAACCGTTGGCTGGTGCCGCCTGCCGCTTTGGCGGTGCATCTTGCCATCGGGCAAATTTATGCGTATTCCGTGTTTAACGCGCCGCTGACCAAGCTTATCGGCATTACCGAATCGGCTGCCGGGGATTGGAAGCTGACGACTGTGGGCTGGATTTTCAGTATCGCGCTGGCTATGTTGGGCGCGTCTGCTGCTTTGTTCGGCACTTGGATGGAGCGTGTTGGCCCGCGCAAGGCGATGTTTGTCGCGGCGTGCTGTTTCAGCTTGGGCTTTTTTGTGTCGGCAATCGGCGTCAGTACGCATAATCTGTTTCTTCTGTATTTGGGCAACGGCGTGATCGGCGGCATCGGCTTGGGGCTGGGCTATATCGGGCCTGTGTCCACTTTGATGAAGTGGTTTCCCGACAAACCGGGCATGGCGACGGGTTTGGCGATTATGGGGTTCGGCGGCGGTGCGATGCTTGCTTCGCCGTTGTCCGTATCGTTGATGAATGCGTTTTCAGACGACGTGTCAGTCGGTGTCGCACCGACTTTTGTCGTGTTGGGGTTGTTTTACCTTGTGTTGATGATGTTCGGCGCATTCACCATCCGCGTGCCGGCGGAGGGTTGGAAGCCTGAAGGCTATGTCGCGCCTAAAACTAAAAACAAGCTGGTCAGCACCAATCATGTCAATGTTTCCCAAGCGATGAAAACGCCGCAATTTTGGCTTTTGTTTTGGGTGTTGTGCCTGAACGTGACTGCCGGTATCGGTGTTTTGGGGCAGGCTTCGGTCATGATTCAGGAGCTGTTTTCAGAGGCGTCGGTCGGCAAACAAGCGGCAATCAGCGCGGGGGCGGCGGCAGGTTTCGTCAGCCTTTTGAGCCTGTTCAATATGGGTGGGCGGTTTTTATGGTCCAGCGTTTCCGACAAACTCGGACGTAAAAATACCTACACCATCTTTTTCGTACTCGGTTCGCTGCTGTATTTTGCCGTTCCGTCCATTGGCGAAAGTGGAAACAAGGCTTTGTTTATTATTGGATTCTGCGTCATCATTTCCATGTATGGCGGCGGTTTTGCCGCGATTCCGGCTTATTTGAAAGACTTGTTCGGTACTTATCAGGTCGGCGCGATTCACGGACGTATTTTGCTGGCGTGGTCGACCGCTGCCGTGATCGGTCCGGTTTTGGTGAACTACATCCGCCAAAGCCAAATCGACAGCGGTGTTCCCGCTGCGCAGGCATACGGCGTTACCATGTATATTATGGCGGGATTGTTGATTGTCGGTTTGCTGTGCAACCTTGCCGTCAGATCGGTTCATGAAAAACACCACGAAACCGACATCAAAACAGCGGCGCACAGCGGCAATCCCGATGATGAAACCGCCGTTTCTGATGCCTACTTGCTGCAGGAAAAAGTTGCGGCAGGCGGTTTTTCGGTTTGGTGGCGTTGGACGTTGGTCGGCGTTCCGCTGGCTTACGGCGTGGTGATGGTGTTCGTCAAGGCATTGGATTTGTTCCGTTAGGCTTTCGGATGCCGACGTTGGGTCGTCTGAAATGCAGGTATGGGTTTTCAGACGACCTTTGAGCGGAAAGACCGGCTTTTGTTTGTATAGTGGATTAACTTTAAACCAGTACGGCGTTGCCTCGCCTTGCC
>CAUSKT010000058.1:0-14520 GCA_963532335.1 uncultured Neisseria sp.
ACCTTAGAGAATCGTTCTCTTTGAGCTAAGGCGAGGCAACGCCGTACTGGTTTATAGTTAATCCACTATAAAATATTGTCATGATTGAATTGTCAGTCAGCCCTTGTGCCGTTATGATTGAGCCTGTCCCACCCGAATCTTAAGGAATCTATATGACTACTTGGTTTATCGTTGCCGCCGCCGTCCTGATTGTCGAGCTGTTTGTCGGTACTGTATATCTCTTGGTTGTCAGCGCGGCTTTGTTCGGCGCGGGATTGGTGTATGGGCTGACCGGTAATACTTCGATTGCCGTCGCTGCGGCAGCCGTTTTGTCCGCCGTCGGTATCTGGGTGGTACACAGTAAATTCAAAAAAACTGCGCCCCGCCAAGAATTGAACGATGATTTGGACATCGGACAGACCGTTCAAATCCTCCGCCGCCTTCACGGTGATTGCTATGAAGTTTCGTATCGGGGAACGTACTGGCAGGCGCAGGCTGAAAATGCCGATGCCGTTCAGACGACCTCTACCGCCGTGATTACCGGTAAAAACGGTAATGTTTTACTCATTCGTTTCAATTGATTAATAAAATCAAAAGGAGCATCATGGGCGAATTGATTACCCTTCCTGAAAATATTCATCTATTAATATTAATCTTTGCTCTCACCGCATAAGGAAAAAACAATGGAATTTTTATACAGCTTTCCCGTCATCCTGTTGCTTGTCGTTGTAATTTTCGGCTTCAAAGCCTTTATCGTCGTGCCACAGCAGGAAGTTTACGTCGTTGAACGCCTCGGCAGATTTCACAACGCGCTGACCGCCGGTCTGAACATTCTGATTCCTTTCGTTGACCGCGTCGCCTACCGCCACTCGCTGAAAGAAGTGCCTTTGGACGTTCCCAGCCAAGTCTGTATTACCCGCGACAACACCCAGCTTACCGTTGACGGCATCATCTACTTCCAAGTCACCGACCCGAAACTCGCTTCCTACGGCTCCAGTAACTACATCATGGCGATCACCCAGCTTGCCCAAACCACGCTGCGTTCGGTTATCGGCCGCATGGAGTTGGACAAAACGTTTGAAGAACGCGACGAAATCAACAGCATCGTCGTTTCCGCTCTCGACGAAGCGGCAGGCGCATGGGGTGTGAAAGTATTGCGTTACGAAATCAAAGACTTGGTTCCGCCGCAAGAAATCCTGCGTTCTATGCAGGCGCAAATTACCGCCGAACGTGAAAAACGCGCCCGCATCGCCGAATCCGAAGGCCGCAAAATCGAGCAAATCAACCTTGCCAGCGGTCAGCGTGAAGCGGAAATCCAACAGTCCGAAGGTGAAGCGCAAGCTGCCATCAATGCGTCAAACGGTGAAAAAATCGCCCGCATCAACCGCGCACAAGGTGAAGCCGAAGCCCTGCGTCTGGTTGCCGAAGCCAACGCCGACGCCATCCGCAAAATCGCCGAGGCAGTCCGCTCAGAGGGCGGTTCCGAAGCCGTCAACCTGAAAGTTGCCGAGCAATATGTCGCCGCCTTCAGCAATTTGGCAAAAGAAAGCAACACGCTGATTATGCCTGCCAATGTCGCCGACATCGGCAGCCTGGTTTCAGCCGGACTGAAAATTATCGACAGCAACAAAGCGGCAAAATAAACCTTACGTTTTGCCACAAGGTCGTCTGAAAACGAGTGCAACGCGTTTCGCTACCATAAACAGCGGATTTCGCCAAACCGTTTTTCAGACGACCTTTATTCACATGATTGCAGACAGAATGCCCATCTGACCAAGCTTCAATATAGTGGATTAAATTTATAGTGGATTAAATTTAAATCAGGACAAGGCGACGAAGCCGCAGACAGTACAGATAGTACGGAACCGATTCACTTGGTGCTTCAGCACCTTAGAGAATCGTTCTCTTTGAGCTAAGGCGAGGCAACACCGTACTGGTTTAAAGTTAATCCACTATACATTCTGATTGTTACCCAAGACCAATTCAATGACTCAGAAAACACACACCATCAAAACCTACCTCGTCGGCGGCGCCGTCCGCGATTATCTTTTAGGTTTGCCCGTCAAAGACCGCGACTGGGTGGTCGTCGGCGCCGACGCGCAAACCATGCTGGCGCAAGGCTTCCAGCCGGTCGGCAAAGATTTTCCCGTGTTCCTCCACCCCGACACCCACGAAGAATACGCCCTCGCCCGCACCGAACGCAAAACCGCCAAGGGCTATGCCGGTTTCAGTTTTCACGCCGACAAAGACGTTACGCTGGAGCAGGATTTGATGCGCCGCGACCTGACCATCAACGCGATGGCGCAGGATTCAGACGGCCTCATCGATCCCTTCGGCGGGCAACAGGATTTGGCGGCGGGCATTTTGCGCCACGTCTCGCCCGCCTTTGCCGAAGACCCCGTCCGCATCCTGCGCACCGCCCGCTTTGCTGCGCGCTACGGGTTTGAAATCGCCGAAGAAACCATGAAACTGATGCGACAGATGGTGGAAAACGGCGAAGCGGACGCTTTGGTTGCCGAACGCGTCTGGCAGGAGTTGGCAAAAGGTTTGATGGAAAAAAATCCCCGCAGGATGATTGAAGTATTGCGCGAATGCGGCGCGCTCAAAGTCTTGCTGCCCGAGGTCGATGCCCTCTTCGGCGTGCCGCAACGCGCCGACTATCATCCCGAAATCGACAGCGGCATCCATACGCTGATGGTACTGCAACGCGCCGCCGATATGGGTCTGACGCTACCCGAACGCTACGCCGCCCTGCTGCACGATTTAGGCAAAGCCAAAACACCGCCCGACATCCTGCCCAAACATCACGGACACGACCTCAACGGCGTCGAACCCGTGCGCGAAGTCAATCAGCGGCTGCGTGCGCCGAGACACTGCGCCGAGCTTGCCGAACTTGTCTGCCGTTGGCACATCATGTTCCACCAAGTCGGGCAATTCAAAAACAAAACCATCTTAACCGTTTTAAAAAAAACTGATGCTTTCAGACGACCCGAACGCTTCGCCGCTGCCCTGAACGTCTGTATTGCCGACAAACAAGGTCGTCTGAACCGCGAAAACGCCCCCTACCCGCAACGCGCGCACTGGCTCGCCCTGCTCGAAGCCGCCAACCAAGTGGATTCAGGCAAAATCGCCGCCGAATGCCGCGCGCAGGAAAAAGCCCACCTTATCGCCGAAGAAATCGACCGGGCGCGGTTGGCAGAAATTGCTCCTTTGCAAAAAGCGTATAAGACAGAAAAATAGGAAGCTCTTAATGACATCTTCACGTTATAAAATCGAACGCGCGCCCGAAGGCATTACTGTGTCTGCTCGTGTTGTACATGACTCTCAGGAAATCGGTTTTACCGCTCTATTTCTTATATTTTCCTTTGCTATTACATGCGTCGCGCCGTTTTACCTTGAAGAGCATTATTTCACTGATCCAATAATAATTCTTATCCATATACTTTTTACTTTCTACCTAGTCGGCTCACTGGTTTACAGCCTTCTCTGGCAACTTTTCGTACGTGAAAACATCAAGATCCGTAACCATACCCTGTCTCATGGATACACCTTGTTCTCCATTGGACGTTGGCGTAGTTTTCCGCTATCAGAAATTTCCGAATGGCAGTTTCGTGACAATATTCCCAAAGCTCCTGTTGCAAGAGGAAGAAAAGCTAGGTACCCGGGCGAAAACTACTACCAAAATGGTATAAAACAACCAAAAAACGATATCCCCAATATCTTACATATCCAAAAATGCAAACAAGGCGCATGGTCTTTCGATTATCAGGAAAAAACCATACTTATCGGCGATTTTTTTGACAGCCGTGATGCTCAGATAATCAATACTGAATTGAACAGGTTTATCCCAGCATCCGCTAAAGCCCGTCAACTTTCAGACGACCTTTGAAACAGCCGCCGCCATATCCGCTATAATCTGCCTCTCAGCCATTTCGTTACAAATATAAAAACCATGACCCTACAAACCGATTTATTGCCCAAAATCAACAACGAAGATTACCAACGCCTCATCCTCAAACACAGCGTAGAATTCAGCGAAGGCGAAATCCGCCTGCTGAACGAAATCCTCGAAAAATTCACCTTCGACGTCGTTCAGGCGCAGGCATTGGCGCAGGCGGTGATGCAGCAGGTGCGCTTCGACCCCAACGCCTACCACATCGACAGCGACGACGAAGACACCACAGGCATCTGCCCCCACTGCATCAACCCGCCCATGCCGCCCCTGCGCGATTACCTCGTTTGGCGCGAAACACGCGGCTGAATCCCTTTCAAAAAGGTCGTCTGAAAACGGCAAACCGCTTTTCAGACGACCCCGAACCCACCGGAAAACCCATGCTGCAAACCGACAACCTAACCGCCGCCCAGCCCCAGCGCATCATCACCGCCCAAAGCATCTCCTCGCAGGAAGAGTTGCTTGAGCGCGCCCTGCGCCCTAAAACGCTGGACGACTATATCGGGCAAGACAAAGCCAAAGAACAGCTCGCCATCTTTATCCAAGCCGCCAAAAAACGCGGCGAAGCCCTAGACCACACCCTGCTCTTCGGCCCGCCCGGGTTGGGCAAAACCACGCTGGCGCACATCATCGCTAAAGAGCTGGGCGTCAACCTGCGCCAAACCAGCGGCCCTGTCCTCGAACGCGCCGGCGACCTTGCCGCCCTTCTGACCAATCTCGAGCCGCACGACGTATTGTTCATCGACGAAATCCACCGCCTCAGCCCCGTCGTCGAAGAAATCCTCTACCCCGCGCTCGAAGACTACCAACTCGACATCATGATAGGCGAAGGCCCTGCCGCCCGTTCCGTCAAAATCGACCTACCGCCCTTCACGCTCGTCGGCGCAACCACCCGCGCAGGTATGCTGACCAACCCTCTGCGCGATCGCTTCGGTATCGTTGCCCGCTTGGAGTTTTATCAAAATCAAGACCTTGCCACCATCGTCAGCCGTTCCGCGCAATTACTGCAACTCGATATGGGCGAAGAAGGCGCGATGGAAGTCGCCAAACGAAGCCGCGGCACACCCCGTATCGCCAACCGCCTGCTGCGCCGCGTCCGCGATTTTGCCGATGTGAAAAACAACGGCGTAATTGATGCCGCCATTGCCGATGCCGCTTTAAGTATGCTGGATGTGGACGCGCAAGGTTTGGACGTTATGGACAGAAAATTCCTCGAAGCCATCCTACACAAATTCAGCGGCGGTCCCGTCGGCCTCGATAACGTTGCCGCCGCCATCGGTGAATCCACAGACACCATCGAAGACGTTATCGAACCCTACCTCATCCAACAAGGCTTCCTGCAACGTACCCCCCGCGGCAGAATGGCCACCGAACGCGCCTACCTGCACTTCGGCTTGAAAATGGAAAAATAAGCGTATTGAAATGAAGAAAGGTCGTCTGAAACCGGATTTTTGGTTTTCAGACGACCTTTTGTTATCAGCATAGTTGGTGCGGATAGACTTCAAGGTAAAGCAAGGCAATCAAGCCCGAAATGATATATAGTGGATTAAATTTAAATCAGGACAAGGCGACGAAGCCGCAGACAGTACAGATAGTACGGAACCGATTCACTTGGTGCTTCAGCACCTTAGAGAATCGTTCTCTTTGAGCTAAGGCGAGGCAACGCCGTACTGGTTTAAAGTTAATCCACTATAAAAATTGGGAAACGATTTGCCAAGCAGTTCAGCACATTAGGCCACAGAAGCCAATTCTTTCCTCATGGCATCAATCACCGCCTTATAGTCCGGCTTGCCAAAGATGGCGGAACCTGCCACAAAAGTATCGGCACCCGCTGCCGCGACGGCGGCGATATTGTCGGTTTTGATACCGCCGTCCACTTCGATGGTAATGTGCCGTCCGCTTTGCGCTTCGTACTGTTCCAACATCGCCCGCACCTGACGGATTTTTTCAAGGGTGTGCGGGATGAAGCTTTGTCCACCGAAACCGGGGTTGACCGACATCAACAATACCATGTCCAGCCTGTCCAATACGTTTTCCAAAACGTAGGCGGGAGTGGCCGGATTCAACACCAATCCTGCCTGACAGCCCGCATCTTTAATCAGGCTGAGGCTGCGGTCGATATGGCGGCTGGCTTCAGGATGAAACGTGATAATCGACGCCCCTGCTTTGGCAAATGCCTGAATCAGATCGTCAACGGGTTCGACCATCAGATGCACATCAATCGGCACGGTGGCATAAGGCTTCAACGCTGCGCAGACCATAGGGCCGAAAGTCAGATTCGGCACATAATGATTGTCCATCACGTCGAAATGAATCAAATCGGCTCCCGCTTCGATAACTTTCGTTACTTCCTCACCCAAACGGGCAAAATCGGCGGATAAGATGCTGGGCGCAATACGGAAATTGTGGTTCATAGAAATCCAGTCGGATGGTGTGGTTTGATAAACGGATAATTTTTCATATTCTACCACCAACGCCTCACGCAACACTAACTATGCATTATTAATATTTAACAAAAGTAAGCATATGCATAAATAATTATAGGTTAAGGATATGTTTTGTCAGAAATAAAATAAAGATATGAAGTTAACAAAAGTTAACTGGAGGGATACTGCCTTTCACACGCTAATCGGGTATATTTGCGCGGTTACGGAAACTAGGAAAACGCTGTGTCTGTCGGATTCAAATCTTATTTACCCCTCTGTGCATTATCGGTTGCGCTGCTGACGGCTGTCAGTCAAGCACACGCCGGCCCCCAATATATCAAGCTGGACGATTTTCAAGCCAATTGCGACATCCGCTCCCTTAATCTGACGCAAGACCAACACAATGCTTTGCGCCGTATCCGTAATGATTACAAACAGGCATCGGACAAGGCATACCGCAAACTCGTCCGCACAGACCGTAACCGCCGCCAAGTCATTATGAAAATCCTTGCGGCAGATAATTTCGATCAAAACAACGCCCGCGATTATGTCGAAACCCGCTACTTGTCGAGCATGGACTTCGCCGTGGAAGAATTGGAAATCCAACACCGTTTCTACCACCTGCTCAATCCGCGCCAACGCCAGATTTGGCTCTCTTCCTGCCTTCGCTGACATATCGCTTTCCTGATTGATCCGTACAAAAAGGTCGTCTGAAATCCTGTTTCAGACGACCTTTTAAACGATATGGCGATTCAAAGCGATGCGACCGGAAGCAATTGAACCGGAAAAGCTTTCCCTACCCTTATCCTCCCGCAGATTTCAGTACGGCAGACCTATTTCCCAAAAACTCAATCCAAAACCCGTTGTTCCGGCAAACGCCCTGCCCAATCGCACGCAAACTGCCAAGCCGAACGCCCCGAGCGGTTGCCGCGCATTTGCGCCCATTGCAACGCCGCCTTGCGCGCCGTTTCATCAAAATCCACGCCGAAGTCGCCCAACCAATTTTCAACCGCTTGAAGATAGTCATTTTGATCGAACGGATAAAAACTCAACCACAAACCGAAACGGTCGGACAGGGAAATTTTTTCTTCAACAGCTTCTTTTTGATGAATTTCGCCGCGTATGCCCGTTGTCCCGATATTTTCATCCATATATTCAGGCATCAGGTGGCGCCGGTTGGACGTCGCGTACACCAACACGTTGCTGCATCTTTGCGACAAACCGCCGTCCAATGCGGTTTTCAGGGCTTTGTAGGTTTCATCACCGGTTTCAAACGATAGGTCATCGCAGAATACGATGAATTTTTCGGGACGGTCTTTCAGCAAAAAAAGCAGCGCGGGCAGGCTGACCAAATCGCTCTTATCAACTTCAATCAGACGCAGCCCTTGCTCGGCATATTCGTGCAACAGGGCTTTGACTAGCGAGGATTTGCCCGTTCCGCGCGAGCCGCTCATCAAAACATTATTCGCAGATCGGCCTGCCAAAAACTGCTCGGTATTGCGTTTGAGCTTTTCGGTTTGCGTCCCGACGGCAGCCAGACGGTCAAGCGGGAATGTATGCGGGTTTGGCAGGCTCTCCAAAATCCCTTTTTTACCAACGCTGTGCCAACGGTATGCCAAAGCGCTCCAGTCGGTTTTGCCGGGTTCTTCGGGCAACACCAAATCAAGACGGTTCAAAACGGAATAGGCTTTTTGCAAAAAGGCGGCAAGTTTCATATATATCCCTATTGTTCTGATGTAACAGGATTTTGCTGCGCCATCACGCGCATCACAGTATCAACGACGGCTTGGGTTTGCGGGTCGATTTCGATATTGATGACGTCACCCTCTTTCCGGCTGCCAAACAAAGTGCGCGTCAAAGTTTCCGGAATCAGGTGGACATTGAATTCCGTATCGGTAACGTCGCCTATGGTCAGGCTGCAACCGTCCAAGCCGACAAAGCCTTTGCTCAAAATATAGGGCTTGAGTTCGGGCGGCAGTGCAAACCATACCGTGCGGTTAAACTCGCTGCGCTCTATCCGCGTAATCTGCGTAGTCGTCATGATATGCCCGCTCATGACATGTCCGCCGATTTCATCGCCGAAACGGGCAGCACGTTCGAGATTGACAGCATCTCCCGTTTTCAGACGACCCAAATTGGTCTTTTCCAAGGTTTCTTTCATCAAATCAAAGCTGACCGTATCGCCGTCAATTTGGGTAATGGTCAGGCAGCAGCCGTTGTTGGCGACGGATGCGCCGATTTGCAGATGTTCGGTCATCCCATCGGGCAGCTTGACGACATGGGTACGGAAATCGGCGGACGGTTCGCGGATAGCGATGATTTCGCCGACACCTTGGACGATACCTGTAAACATGGGAGATTCTCCAATCGGTTTATTTGATGCGTTTGAAAACCAAATCCCAAACGCCGTGCCCCAAACGTTTGCCGCGGGCTTCAAATTTCGTTTCGGGACGGTAGTCGGGCGTAGGCGCGTAATCGGCGGCGGTATTTTGCAAATTGTCAAAACCGCTCAACACTTCCAGCATCTGCTGCGCGTATTCTTCCCAGTCGGTCGCCAGATGGATATAGCCGCCGACTTTCAGCTTGGGCAGCAGTTTCTGCACAAACGGCGTTTGCACCAAGCGGCGTTTGTTATGGCGTTTTTTGTGCCAAGGGTCGGGAAAGAAAATGTGGATACCGTCGAGCACGTCGTCTGAAAGCATATTTTCGACCACTTCGACCGCATCATGCCGCATCACGCGGATATTGCCGATGTGTTCTTCTTCAATTAATTTCAGAATGTTGCCGACGCCGGGACCGTGTACATCAATCGCCAAAAAGTCGGTATCAGGCAGGCGCTTGGCGATTTCAACAGTCGCCACGCCCATGCCGAAACCGATTTCCAACACCTTGGGATGGTCGCTGCCGAAACGCTGATTCAAGTCCAACACGGAATCTTGGTAATCGATGCCGAACTGCGGCCACATCGTATCAATGGCACGCTGCTGCGCCGCAGTCATATGCCCTTGACGTAACACAAAGCTGCGGATGGAGCGTTTGTGTTCTTCGGGAACGGTGGAATCCGGGGTTATTTCGTTCATAAATTATTTCTTGTATCTGATAAAACTAGGGAAAGGTCGTCTGAAAATCTGTAATATGGTTTCAGACGACCTCTGAATGTATGGGGTCAACCGTTAAACGGTTTGTTTTTATCGTTGATGAATAAACATGAGCCAAGCCGCTGACAGTATCAATCCTGCCGAACTCATTTGTTTGCTGTTTTAAAGCATGACTAAATGGCTCACTTGGAGCTTAGGCACGCATTCTTGTTCATGCATTATATAGTGGATTAAATTTAAATCAGGACAAGGCGACGAAGCCGCAGACAGTATAGATAGTACGGAACCGATTCACTTGGTGCTTCAGCACCTTAGAGAATCGTTCTCTTTGAGCTAAGGCGAGGCAACGCCGTACTGGTTTAAAGTTAATCCACTATATCGTTAATGAAATCACTATCACTGACAATATGCTGTTTGACGAAAAGGTCGTCTGAAAGATTCAGACGACCTTTGACTGATAAATGCAATATCAGCAGTTTAATTCAACTGACTGAATACACTTATTTTTTCTTTTGAGCCGGCAGGTCGGTACAAGTACCCAGCGCCACTTCGGCAGCCATACCGATGGATTCGCCCAAGGTCGGGTGCGGGTGGATGGTTTTGCCGATGTCTTCAGCGTCGCAGCCCATTTCGATGGCCAAGCAGATTTCGCCAATCATATCGCCGCCGTTCGGACCGACGATACCGCCGCCGATGATACGGCCGGTTTCGGCATCAAAAATCAGCTTGGTGAAGCCGTTATCGCAACCGTTGGCAATCGCACGGCCGGAAGCAGCCCACGGGAAGTTGGCTTTGGTGATTTTGCGGCCGGATGCTTTGGCAGACAATTCGGTTTCGCCAACCCATGCCACTTCGGGAGCGGTGTAAGCCACGCCCGGAATCACGCGTGCGTCGAAGTAAGCTTTGTGTCCGGCGCAGTTTTCAGCGGCAACGTGGCCTTCATGAACGGCTTTGTGTGCCAGCATAGGCTGACCGACGATGTCGCCGATGGCGTAGATGTGCGGCACGTTGGTACGCATTTGTTTGTCGACTTCGATGAAGCCGCGATCGGTTACGGCAACGCCTGCTTTTTCGGCGCTGATGAGTTTGCCGTTAGGCGCACGGCCGGCGGCAACCAATACGGCATCGTAGCGTTGCGGCTCTTTCGGCGCGTTCGCACCTTCGAAGGTAACGTAAACGCCGTCTTCTTTCGGCTCGACTGCAACGGTTTTGGTGTTGATCATGATGTTGTCAAAACGGTATTCGTTTTGTTTTTGCCATACCTTCACCAAATCGCGGTCTGCACCTTGCATCAGGCCGTCCATCATCTCAACGACGTCGAGGCGCGAACCCAGCGTGCTGTAAACCGTACCCATTTCGAGGCCGATGATACCGCCACCGATAATCAGCAGCTTGCCCGGTACTTCTTTCAGAGCCAAAGCGCCACTGGAATCGATGATACGCGGATCTTCAGGGATAAACGGCAGCTTGGTTACGCGGCTGCCCGCTGCGATGATACAGTTTTTGAACGCAACGATTTTTTTCTCGCCGGTAGGCGTAGCCTGCTCGTACACGTCGCCGGTAGTCAGCGACACTTCCAAGTGGTGCGGATCCAAGAATTGACCGTCGCCTTGGATAACGTCCACTTTACGACCTTTTGCCATGCCTGCCAAACCGGTAGTCAGGCGGGAAACCACGCCTTCTTTGTAGCCGCGCAGCATGTCGATGTCGAGTTCAGGCTCGGGGTATTTGATGCCGTTGGCAGCCAAGTGGCGCACTTCGTCGATAACCGCAGCGTTGTGCAACAAGGCTTTGGAAGGGATACAACCGACATTCAAGCAAACGCCGCCCAAGGTTTTGTAACGCTCGACGATGGCAACTTTTAAGCCTTCGTCAGCAGCGGCAAATGCAGCGGAGTAACCGCCGGGACCGCCACCCAATACGACTACGTCGTACTCAGCATCGGCAGAACCACCGAATTGCGCCGCTTGCGGTGCAGGAGCGGCAGCTTTAGGGGCTTCTTGCGCAGGGGCAGCAGCAGGAGCTTCTGCTTTAGGAGCGGCAGCCGCGCCTTCGGCTTCAACGACTACAATCAAGCCGCCTTCGGAAATTTTGTCGCCGACTTTGACTTTGACTTCTTTGACCACGCCCGCAACTTCGGCAGGCACGTCCATCGTCGCTTTGTCGGTTTCCAAGGTAATCAGGGTATCGTCAACGGCGATAGTGTCGCCTACGTTCACTTCAACCGCGATAATATCTACATTTTCGTGTCCGCCAATGTCGGGCACTTTCAATTCAACTAAGCTCATGTCTAATCTTTCTGAATGATATTCGGACTTCTGTTTTCAGACGACCTGTCAGGTTGTTTGCCGAAGGTCGTCTGAAATACGCTCGGATTACAGGGTAATGCGGCGGAAGTCTTTCAACAGGTTCGCCAGGAATACGGTGAAGCGCATACCGGCGGCACCGTCGATAACGCGGTGGTCGAAGGACAGGCTCAACGGACACATCAGGCGCGGAGCGAACTCTTTGCCGTTCCAAACCGGTTTGATTTGGGATTTGCACACGCCCAAAATAGCGACTTCAGGTGCATTCACAATCGGAGTAAAGCCTGTACCGCCGATACCGCCCAAGCTGGAAATGGTAAAGCAGGCGCCTTGCATTTCTTGCGGTTTGAGCTTGCCTTCGCGGGCTTTTTTAGACAATTCGGTCAGCTCTTGGCTGATTTGTTTCAAACCTTTTTGATCCACGTCTTTAATTACTGGAACAACCAAGCCGTTTGGCGTGTCTGCTGCGAAACCGATGTTGAAGTAGTTTTTCAGAACCAAGTTGTCGCCATCCAGAGAGGCGTTGAATTCAGGGAAGGCTTTCAGCGCAGAAACAGAGGCTTTGATGATGAACGCCAATGGGGACAGTTTCACGCCTTCGCGTTCCCATTCTTTGTTCAGCTGTTTGCGGAATTCTTCCAATTCGGTCATGTCCGCTTCTTCGTGAACGGTAACGTGCGGGATAACTACCCAGTTGCGGGACAGGTTTTGACCGGAAATTTTCTTAATGCGGGACAACTCTTTAACTTCGACATTGCCGAATTTGGAGAAGTCCACTTTAGGCCACGGCAGCAAGTCCAGACCGCCGCCCAAAGATGCGCCGGCAGCAGCAGGTTTCGCCGCACCGCCTTGCATTACAGATTTCACAAAGGCCTTAATGTCATCGCCCATGATACGGCCTTTCAAGCCGGTACCTTTGACTTGACCCAAATCCACACCCAATTCGCGCGCCAGTTTGCGTGCGGAAGGACCGGCGTGTGCTTTGGCAAAAGCAGCTTCGTCGATTTTGGCAGCGGCAGGTGCAGGAGCGGCAACAGGAGCCGGAGCGGCGGCAGGCGCGGCAGCCGGAGCAGGTGCAGCTGCCGGGGCTGCGGCTTGAGCAGGCGCGGGAGCGGGAGCGGCGGCAGAACCGGCGGTTTCCACTTCGATAATGGCAGTACCTTCGGATACTTTGTCGCCGACTTTCAGGAATACGGCTTTAACGACACCGGCGGCAGTACAAGGTACGTCCATAGTCGCTTTGTCGGTTTCCAGAGTAATCAGCGTGTCGTCTTCGGCAACAGTGTCGCCAACTTTGACTTCAACGGCGATTACGTCTACATCAGTATGACCGCCAATGTCGGGAACGGCTACTTTAACGGTTGCACCGCCTGCGGGAGCGGCAGCGGGTACAGCGGCAGGCGCAGGTTGTGCTTCAGCCGCAGGAGCCGGAGCGGCTTCAGCAGCGGCAGCACCGGTTTCAACGGTCAGAATCACGCCGCCTTCGGAGATTTTGTCGCCAACTTTGACTTTCACTTCTTTCACAACGCCTGCTGCATCGGCAGGTACGTCCATAGTGGCTTTGTCGGTTTCCAGAGTAATCAGGGTGTCGTCAACGGCGATGGTGTCGCCCGCTTTGACTTCTACTGCGATGATATCGACGTTTTCATGACCGCCAATATCGGGTACTTTGATTTCTACGATACTCATTTGAGTTCCTTTGATGATTTCGGTTTGAGGTCGTCTGAAAAACAGTTTCAGACGACATCACTTATGTTTTCCGGCACGGATAACCATTTCCAAGACAACTTTTCTGCGCTTCGAACCTTTTGCACGACTTGCGCCCGCTGCCCGGTAATTCAAGGTTTGTCCGTTATACAAACCGTCAACGTATTCTTGATTCAGACGACCCCGCAAGCAAATTGACTTTGAGGTCGTCTGAAAACAGGATTAGCGTTTCCAGCTTGGCGCCACGTCGGCATTGATGCCGTATTTTTCGATGGCTTGTTGAACGGTTTCTTTGCTGACTTTGCCTTGTTCTGCCAATGCGCTCAATGCTGCCACGGCAACGTTGTAGCGGTCCACTTCGAAGAAGCGGCGCAGGTTGGCACGGCTGTCGGAACGGCCGAAACCATCGGTACCCAAGACATGGTAGTCGTTCGGGATGTACGCGCGGATACGGTCGGCATAGCTGCGGATATAGTCGGTAGCGGCGATAACCGGACCGTCATGACCTTGCAGTTGTGAGGTAACGAAAGGTACTTTTTCAGCTTCCAGCGGATGCAGGCGGTTGAAACGTTCTACTTCGATGGCATCGCGGTGCAACAGGTTGAAGGACGGGCAAGACCAAATATCTGCTTCTACGCCGAAGTCGGCTTTCAGCAATTCGGCACCGGCAATCACTTCTTGCAGGATGGTACCGGAACCCATCAATTGAACTTTCTTGTCGCCTTTGCCACCGGCTTTCAGCAAGTACATACCTTTCAGGATGTCTTGTTCCGCACCTTCAGGCATGTCCGGATGAGCGTAGTTCTCGTTCATCAGAGTGATGTAGTAGAACACATCTTCGTTATTGGCATACATACGGCGCAGACCGTCTTGTACGATAACGGCTACTTCGTATTGGAAGGTCGGATCGTAAGAAACGCAGTTCGGGATCAAATCGGCTTGAATGTGGCTGTGGCCGTCTTCGTGTTGCAGACCTTCACCGTTCAAGGTTGTACGACCGGCAGTACCACCCAACAGGAAGCCGCGTGCGTGCATATCGCCGGCAGCCCATG
>CAUSKT010000059.1:0-14297 GCA_963532335.1 uncultured Neisseria sp.
CAGAGCGCCTGAATAGGCTTTTATGAGTGTCCAAGATTTGGGGGCCAGTTCAAATCCGGATTCGGGTTTCAGACGACCTTTTGTGTTGAGTGGCATTCTGATGAATGTTTGCCGTTGCAGGCGAATAAACGGTCAGAGGCTTGCCTTTGGGAAAGATTAAACGGTTTTTAGAAGCTTCATGATGCCAAAGGGGGGGTAATTTTGTTATACGGTATTTGCCAGCATGGTTAACGCATAAGGTTCCAAGCCATTTTGACGGCAATCAGCAGCAGCATGATGCCGAAGGAGATTTTGAGCTGGCGGGCGGGGAGTTTGTGCGCGGTTTTGACGCCGATTGGGGCGAAAATCATGGTGGCGATGCTGAGGATGGCGACGGCGGGCAGATAGAGGAAGCCGCCGGAGCCGTGGGGCAGGTCGGGAACGTTCCAGCCGGTAACGAGATAGCCGATTGTGCCGGCGAGCGCAATTGGCCAAGCAAGGCCGGAGGATGTGCCGATGGCGCGGTGTGTGGGGAAGTTGCAATACATCAGGAAGGGGACGGACAGCGAGCCGCCGCCGATGCCGACCCAGCTTGAAGCTGCGCCGAACAATGTGCCGACCGCGCTTAAGCCGGGTAGGGCGGGCAGGTGGCGCGAGGCTTTGGGTTTGGAGTCGGTGAGGGTTTTGAGGGCGACAAAGGTTAGGAATGAGATGAAGAAGATTTGCAGGGCGCGGGTAGGCATGTATTTGGCGGTTACCGCGCCGATCAGTACGCCGAATATCATGGAAGGGGTCATACGGCGGACAGTCTGCCAGTCGATGGCGCTTTTTTTGTGCTGCGCGTACATGCTGGAGAAAGTGGTGAACACCATTACGGCGAAGGATGTGCCGATGGCGAGATGTTGGGCGTAGGGATGGCTGTTGATGCCTTGCAGTTGCAGTGTCCACAAGACGACGGGGACGACCAGCGTACCGCCGCCTACGCCGAACAATCCTGCAATAAAGCCCGCCGCGCTTCCGACGGCGAGCAGGGCGAGGATAATATCCCAAGTCCACATTTTTCAGACGACCTTTTTGTTCCTGCGGCGTTTTTTCAGCCAACGCCGTGCCGCCATAATATAGCCGGAGAGACTGTACCCCAAGAAGAAGAGGAATAAGACGAGGGCGGGCTTCCATGTGATTAAGAGGAGGATCAACACGGCGATTACCATGCCCATAAACGGGACTTGGCGGCGGATGTTGATTTCTTTAAAGCTCCAAAACGGGATTTGGACGATCATGGAAATGCCGGCGAAAAGCGTGATGCCCAATGCCCACCAATGTACGCCGGGGAAGCGTTCGACGCTGTGGTTGACCCAAATCAGGCCGACAATCAACGCGGCGGCGGTCGGGCTGGGGACGCCGATAAACCAGCGTTTATCGACTTTGCCGATAAGCGTGTTGAAGAGGGCGAGGCGCAGGGCGGCGCAGGCGCAGTAGATGAAGGCGACGGAATAACCGATTTTGCCGAATTGCGAAAGTTGCCATTTGTAAATAATCAATGCAGGCGCAACGCCGAAACTGACCATGTCGGCAAGGCTGTCGAGCTGTTCGCCGAATGCGCTTTGGCTGTTGGTCAGCCGCGCCACGCGCCCGTCCATGCCGTCGAGCAGCATGGAGAGGAATACTGCGATCGCCGCTATTTCAAAGTGCTTGTGCATGGATTGGGTGATGGCGAAGAAGGCGCAGAACAGGGCGGCGATGGTGAAGGAGTTGGGCAGCAGGTAGATACTGTTGCGGCGCAATGAATTGCGTTGCAGGTTTTGAGGGTTTTGCGTATTGTCCATAAGCGTTCGATGATGCTGTACGAAGCAGATTTAAGGATTATACCGTATCGTGACCGCCTGACAATTTAATAACGATGGTATTTTTTTATGGCGGCGCGGTTCTGTAACTTGGGTGATGAAAAAGGTCGTCTGAAAACCTTTCGAGGTTTCAGACGACCTTTTGTTTAAGCTGTCATCAGCTCAGTTTGCCGTGGCATTGTTTGTATTTCAGGCCGCTTCCGCAAGGGCAGGGGTCGTTGCGGTGGACGACTTGGCCTTGGGCGGCAAGTGCCTCGGGGCTGAAATCCGTTCCGTCGGGATCGAACGCTTCGGTAACCAAATTGGTTTGGGATTGTCCGAGCAGTTCTTCCATGTCGGGCGCTTCGGAGTGGATGGTTTGGATGCCGACGGGTGCGGGTTCGGCAATTTCTTCTACATCGGTGTTGCGCTCGATTTGGACGGAGGTCAAGAGGGCTGCGGTTTGATGCTTGATGCCGCGCCACAGGTTTTCAAACATGGCGAAGGCTTCGCGTTTGTATTCCTGTTTCGGATTTTTCTGTGCATAGCTGCGCAGGTGGATGCCTTGGCGCAGGTAGTCCATGGCGGCAAGGTGTTCGCGCCATTGCAGGTCGATGACTTGCAGCATGACGTTGCGTTCGAAATCCGCCATCGGTTTTTTTCCGACCAGCTCGACTTTGGCTGCGTATTCTTCTTCCACACGTTTAATCAGACGCTCTTTGATGTCCTGATTATCCAATGTGGTGTCTGCTTTGAGCCATGCTTGGATGTCTTCGTGCAGGCGGAATTCGGCGGCAAGCTGGCTTTCGAGTGCGGGGATATCCCATTGCTCTTCCATGCTGTCGGGCGGTATGTACAAATCGACCAAATCGCTGATGACTTCTTCGCGGATACCTTTAGTCAGGTCGCTGACGTCTTTGCTGTTGAGGATTTCGTTGCGTTGGTGGTAGATGACTTTACGTTGGTCGTTGGCAACATCGTCGTATTCCAATACTTGTTTGCGCATGTCGAAGTTGCGGCCTTCGACTTTGCGTTGCGCGCCTTCGATTTGGCGGGTCAGCATGCCGTGTTCGATGGCGATACCGCGTTCGGGTGCGAGGCGGTTGAGGATGGCGGCGGCACGGTCGAGCGCAAAGAGGCGCAGCAGCGGGTCTTCAAATGAGAGGTAGAAGCGGCTGGAGCCGGGGTCGCCCTGACGGCCTGCGCGTCCGCGCAATTGGTTGTCGATGCGGCGGCTTTCGTGGCGTTCGGTGCCGATGATGTGCAGGCCGCCTGCCGCGACCACTTGGTCGTGTTCTGCCTGCCAGCCGTTTTCAAGGGCGGCGATTTGTGCGGCTTTTTCTTCGTCGCTCAGGTTTTCGTTGGACTGGATGGCTTCGATTTGGTGCTTGAGGTTGCCGCCGAGGACGATGTCGGTACCGCGGCCCGCCATGTTGGTGGCGACGGTAATGGCGCCGACTTTACCGGCTTGGGCAACGATCAGGGCTTCGCGTTCGTGTTCTTTGGCGTTGAGGACGTTGTGCGGCAGTCCGGCTTTTTGCAGAAGACGGGAAACCAGCTCGGAGTTTTCGATGCTGGTGGTACCGACGAGGACGGGCTGTCCGCGTTTGTGGCATTCTTCGATGTCTTTGACGACGGCTTCGAATTTTTCTTCGGCAGAACGGAAAATCTGGTCGTTGAAGTCTTTACGTTGTACGGGGCGGTTGGTCGGGATGATGACGGTTTCGAGGTTGTAGATGCTTTGGAACTCGAAAGCCTCGGTATCGGCGGTACCGGTCATGCCGGAAAGTTTGGTGTACAGACGGAAGTAGTTTTGGAAGGTGATGGAGGCGAGGGTTTGGTTTTCGCGTTTGATTTCCACGCCTTCTTTGGCTTCGACGGCTTGGTGCAGACCTTCGGACCAACGGCGGCCAGACATCAGACGACCTGTAAATTCGTCTACGATAACGATTTCGCCGTCTTGAATGACGTAGTGTTGGTCTTTGTGGAATAACGTATGCGCGCGCAATGCAGCCATGAGGTGGTGCATCAGGGCGATGTTGGCGGCGGAGTAGAGGGAGTCGTTTTCTTGCAGCAAACCCATTTGAATCAGGATTTGTTCGGCGTGTTCGTGACCCGCTTCGCTCAAGATGACTTGGTGTGCTTTTTCATCGACCCAGTAATCGCCTTCGCCTTCTTCGGTTTCTTGGCGGATGAGGTGCGCGGGAAGGCTGTTCATGATTTGGTACAGCTGGATGTTGTCATCCGCCTGCCCGGAGATAATCAGCGGGGTGCGCGCTTCGTCGATCAGAATGGAGTCCACTTCGTCCACTACGGCAAAATTCAATTCGCGCTGAACTTTGTCGTATTGGTCGGTCACCATGTTGTCGCGCAGGTAGTCGAAGCCGAATTCGTTGTTGGTACCGTAGGTAATGTCGGAGCCGTAGGCGTTTTGACGGTCAAACGGCTGCATATCGGCGACGATGACGCCGACGGTTAAGCCGAGGAAGTTGTAGAGCGGTTCCATAATGCCTGCGTCGCGGGCGGCGAGGTAGTCGTTGACGGTAACGACGTGCACGCCTTTGCCGGACAGGGCGTTGAGATAGACGGCAAGGGTGGCGACCAAGGTTTTACCTTCGCCGGTACGCATTTCGGCGATTTTGCCGTCGTGCAGCACCATACCGCCGATAAGCTGGACGTCAAAGTGGCGCATACCGAGTACGCGGCGGGACGCTTCGCGGCAGACGGCGAAGGCTTCGACCAAGATGTCGTCCAAAGTCTGATCGTTGGCAAGACGTTGTTTGAATTCGGCTGTTTTAGCCTGTAAATCCGCATCGCTCAAGGCTTTCATTTGTTCTTCGAGTGCGTTGATTTTGGCAACGGATTTACGGTATTGTTTGAGCAGCCGGTCATTGCGGCTGCCGAAGATTTTCTTAGCAATGTTTGTCAGCATGAAATAGTTCCTGCGCCTGATATAAAATAATGGCGAAACGGGGATTTTAACACAAGCCTCGCGGCAAGGCAGTCATGCCGTTTGAAATAAAGGCAGTTTTACCGGATTTCAATCTTGATAATACAACCGTACACTTTGAAAAGGTCGTCTGAAACATATGAATTTGGAACAATTGGGCAAGCGGGATGCGCGGTTGGCCGGTTTGTTGCAGCAGTCGCAACAATGGCGCAGGCTGGATGCGGCAGTCAAACGCATCCTGCCGGCAAACCTGCACCCGCACTTTCAAACCGCCTGCATCGAAGAGGGCAGGCTGGTGTTGCTGGCGGCAAACGGTATGGCGGCTTCGCGCCTGAAAATGATATTGCCTGCGCTTGTGCCGCAGCTTCAGGATTTGAACGCGGGGATTCGGGATGTGGCGGTCAAAGTCGTGCCGAAGCCGCCGGCACAACCCAAAGTCAACAGCCTGCATTTGAGCGGGGCGGCATTGGAGAGTTTTGATACGGCGGCGGCAAAATTGGAAGACAAGCATCCTGAATTGGCTGCCGCGCTGGCGGAGTTGGTGCGCAAACACAGCCGTTGAGCTTGAAATGGTTGTGTTGTTTGTTAATTAAAGTTAAAGAATATTTCGTCTGACCGATAAAATCTAATACTAAAGAAATACGACATTAATAGTAGCCATTCTCATTTGTGTAAACTGAGGTAAAATAGCCGTTGAATTTTGGATTTGTTCGATTTGTTGTAGCAGAATATAGCTTCATTTTCATCCTTCTTTCGCTTGCGGATATGAAATCTGAAATTAGGTTCATTAATATATATTCGCAAGTTTTATTTTGTAGAACTTAACATATTCTCACCTATCATTAGGAGATACACATGAAAGCTTATTTGGCTCTGATTTCCGCTGCCGTTATCGGCTTGTCCGCTTGTTCACAAGAAGCTTCAAAACCTGCCGAAGCCCCTGCTCCGACTGCATCTGCTGCTTCCGAAGCCGCACCTGCACCTGCAGAAAGCGCACCACCTGCCGATGCTCCTGCTTCCGGCGCGGCTTCAGCCAACTCTGCCGCAGCACCTGCCGCCGGCAACTGCGCGACTACTGTCGAAGCCAACGACGCTATGCAGTTCAACACTAAAGAAATCCAAGTCAGCAAAGCTTGTAAAGAATTCACCGTTACTCTGAAACACACCGGTACCCAACCTAAAGAAAGCATGGGTCACAACATCGTCATCGGTAAAGCCGAAGACATGGACGGTATTTTCAAAGACGGTGCCGGCGCTGCTGCAACCGACTATGTGAAAGCTGACGATGCACGCGTTGTTGCCCACACCAAACTGGTCGGCGGCGGCGAAGAAGCTTCCCTGACTCTGGATCCTGCCAAACTGGCGGGCGGCGAATACAAATTTGCCTGCACCTTCCCGGGACACGGTGCTTTGATGAACGGCAAAGTGACTTTGGTCGACTAATCCGTCCAAGCTTCAAAATACAGACAGCCTGCTTTATGCAGGCTGTTTTGTTATAAAATGGTCGTCTGAAAAGTACCCCATTGAGAACACAAACATGAATCCGTTTGAAACCAAAAGCGTTACCTTTGCCGAACCGATTGAAATGCTGTATGCCTGCCACGGCAAAGTGCGCCGTTTCTGCGGTCAAGTCGCCATGCTGTCGGACTATATTGCCGAAAACGGCTGCAATCAGATTGTTTTGCAAACCATCCGCCAAATCGCCCAGTATTTCAACGTTGCCGCGCCGCTGCACCATGAAGACGAAGAAGAAAACTTCTTCCCGCTCCTGCTGCAATACGCGCCGCAAGCCCAAGAAAGCGTGAACGAGCTTTTGCGCCAGCATGTGAGCCTGCATGGCAACTGGGATGCCGTGGCTGCCGAATTTGCCAAACTCGAAGCAGACAACGCCTATATCCCCGATGCGGAAGCGTTCAAACGCTTTGTGGCAGGTTACGATGTGCATCTGGCAATTGAAGAACCCTTGTTCGATATGGGCAAAACGTTTATCCCCAAAGAGAAACTGACCGAAATCGGCGAAATTATGGCGGCGCGCCGGCGCAGATAAGGTCGTTTACAGATTGCCGTTTCTTCAAACAAAGGCCGTCTGAAAACTTGAAAACAGATTTTCAGACGACCCTAATATCCCCTTGCAAACCAACCACGTCGTCTGAAAAGGAAGCAAACCATGCTGACGCCAAAAAGCTGCGATTTGTTCAATATCCCGTTTTTCCAGTTTGCCCAACTCAAAAAATACCAGCCCGAAAGCATTCCGCAAATCAAAGCCGACTACAAGGAAAACTGGCAGATATGGCAGCAGTTGATACAACAGGTCGCCGCAGACTTGGGCGAACCTTTCGCTCCGCCACATATCGAACGCTGGTGTAACGGCTGGCAGGTTCGCGCCCATTTTTTCGCCTACTTCAAATACGCCCAATACAAAAACTCCGCCGCCATCCTGTCGATACTGCTCAACCGCCGCCGCCTGAGCGTCAGCTTGGACTGGCACTGCTACAAAGCCGACGTATCACCGATTGCGCTGCCGGAATACAACCGCTGGCTGGATGATTTCGATACCGAAAAATACGCCGCATTCGATATGTGGCACGGCGCGGAAAGCGAATATGACGACTACCGCACCGTCACACAACAAAGCGAATCAGACCGAAAGTTGCAAAACGACGAAGACTTTTTCTGCATCGGCAAACACATCGAACGCGACGATTTGGGCAAACAGGATGTAGCAAAATGGATAGTCGAAACGGTGGAAGATTTGCTGCCGCTTTATGAAGCCTGTCATGGCAAATGATTCAGAAAACGGACGGGTACGAATGCCCGCCTTATACACCAACCTAACCCAAAGGTCGTCTGAAAATCAAATTGAGAACATTTCAGACGACCTGATTTCCAAAGTGAACAAAATGACCGAAACCCAATCCCTAGAACTCGCCAAAGCGTTGATTTCCCGCCCGTCCGTTACCCCCGACGACCGAGATTGCCAAAAACTGCTTGCCGAACGCCTGCACAAAATCGGTTTTGCGGCTGAAGAACTCCATTTCGGCGACACCAAAAACATCTGGTTGCGACGCGGCACGAAAGCTCCCGTCGTCTGTTTTGCCGGGCATACCGACGTCGTGCCGACAGGCCCTGTTGAAAAATGGGATTCGCCCCCGTTCGAGCCGACCGAGCGCGACGGAAGATTATACGGGCGCGGTGCGGCGGACATGAAAACCAGCATCGCCTGCTTCGTTACCGCCTGCGAACGCTTCGTTGCCGAACATCCCGACCACCAAGGCAGCATTGCACTCCTGATTACTTCCGACGAAGAGGGCGACGCGCTGGACGGTACGACCAAAGTCGTCGATGTATTGAAAGCGCGCGACGAGCTTATCGACTACTGCATCGTCGGCGAACCGACCGCCGTGGACAAATTGGGCGATATGATTAAAAACGGCCGGCGCGGCTCGCTGTCGGGCAACCTGACCGTCAAAGGCAAGCAAGGCCATATTGCCTATCCGCATTTGGCAATCAATCCCGCACATACTTTTGCCCCGGCCTTGTTAGAGCTGACGCAGGAAGTTTGGGACGAAGGCAACGAATACTTCCCGCCGACCAGCTTTCAAATTTCCAATATCAACGGTGGCACAGGCGCGACCAACGTCATTCCGGGCGAGCTGAACGTCAAATTCAATTTCCGCTTTTCCACCGAGTCCACCGAAGCAGGGCTGAAACAACGCGTCCATGCCATTTTGGACAAACACGGTGTGCAATACGATTTGCAGTGGTCGTGTTCGGGGCAGCCCTTCCTGACCCACGCGGGCAAACTGACCGACGTGGCACGCGCCGCCATCGCCGAAACCTGCGGCGTAGAGACCGAATTGTCCACCACCGGCGGCACTTCGGATGGACGCTTCATCAAAGCCATTGCGAAAGAACTCATCGAATTAGGCCCGTCCAATGCCACCATCCACCAAATCAACGAAAACGTGCGGCTGGACGATATTCCGAAGCTGTCGGCGGTGTATGAGGGGATATTGGCGCGGTTGTTGGCTGAAAAGGCCGTCTGAAAAGAAAATGGGCTGTCGGATATGGATGTCCGACGATTTGATTAGACCTAACGTGAGTTCGAGATAACGCATTGATTTTTATGTAGAGCGATTTATTTGAACGGCAATCCATTCCCTCTCTCGTGGGAGAGGGTTAGGGAGAGGGCATTAGGGTGGCAACGGAAATATTGTCTGTATCTGCCCCGTTTTACCCTCTCCCCGACCCTCCCCCGCAGGGGAGGGAGCCAAGTTGCAGGCACGCCGACGGAATATGGTTGAAACCCGGCCCTTCAGGGCAGTAGAATTTTGTTTATTTTTTGGGAAGTAACCCCTTCCAAATCAGGGTGAACAGGGCTGCGCCTTATGTGCAGCCCTGTGTGTTGAAACATTGAGGAATATAACCGTGCCGTCAAATTACTTTCATACGCGTGAACGATTGGGTGCTTTAGGCGGCATCGTGCAACATCATACCGCCTTGTACCGCAGCGTGGCGGTACATGAACCGACCGTGGTTATCGTGCGGCGTGGATGCAAGAAGCTGCGGTGGGCGGGGCGCGAATTGAGGATTGCGGCGGGTGAGGTTGTTGCGTTGGCAGGCGGGCAGACGTTTGACGTCATCAATATTCCCGATTCAGACGACCTCTATCAGGCGCAATGGATTGCTTTCGAACAGGAAGCCATAGAAAGGTTTGCCGCACAATACGGGACGGCGCAGGCAGTGTGCGATGCGGTGAAGCTGCCGCATCCCAGGCAGATGAACGCGGCGTTTGATTATGCGGCTGCGGTGCTGGCGGATGAAAAAGTGCCGCACAATGCGGCGGAGGCCGCGCTTTGCGGCGTGTTGGCGTGGTTGCAGCATGACGGCATCGGTTTTGCCGTGTACGAAGGCGTCAACCTGATGCGGCAAATCCGCAAACTGATTACCGCCGATATGGCTGCAGACTGGTCGTCGGCGATGTTGGCGCAGCGGCTTAATTGCAGCGAGGCCGCGTTGCGGCGGCGGTTGGCGCGGCAGGACACGAATTTCCGTACGCTGCTGACGGATGTACGCATGATGCGCGCGCTGACGCTGTTGCAGGTTACGCAATGGCCGGTGGCGCAGATTGCCGGCGCGGTCGGCTATGACTGCCCGTCCCGTTTCAGCGCGCGCTTCAAAGAGCGGTTCGGTTGCGTACCTTCGGCGGTCCGCTCGGAAGCGGAGCCGGCGGCATATCGGCGCACGGGGCAGGTCAGCGTCGGTGTTCGACCGTGAATTTCGCTTCGCCCAAGCTGTTTGCCTTAGTGAAAAAACCGACCAGCGCGGGTGTGGATTCGGCGGTGATGTTCGGCAGCTTGGCGACTTTTAGCGCGGTGAGTGTGAATTCGTAGCGGTGTTTCCTGCCTTCGGGCGGACACGCGCCGCCGTAGCCCGGAGTGCCGAAGTCTGTGCGGGTTTGCAGCGCGCCTTTGGGCAGCCTGCCGCCTTGCGCGGTAATGCCTGCGGGCAGGCGGCGGACATCGGCGGGAATGTCGGCGACCACCCAGTGCATCCAGCCCAAGCCGGTCGGCGCGTCTTTATCGTAAACGGTCAGGACGAAACTTTTTGTCCCTGCGGGCGGATTTTTCCACGACAGCGCGGGCGAAGCATTGCCGCCCGAACAGCCGAAGCCGTAAGGCGCGCTCAAAAGCTGGTTTTGCGTGAAGCCGCCGTTTTTGGACGGGTTGTCGAATTGCAGCGTGAATGCGCCCTCGGCAAAGGCAGCGGTTGAAAAAGCCAGCAGTACGGAGGAGAGGATGCGGGTTTGCATAGATGATTCCTTTGCTTGATGAATAAGTGGATTCATTATAGGCTGTCAATGGCGGCAGGAATGTGCCGAAACGGTTGGATGATGTGCCGAAATGCGCAAATGTAAAAATCCGTGGTTTCAGACGACCCTTTGCAGGTCGTCTGAAATCTTTAATTCCTTTCCCTGAGGCTTTAGAAACATCGAATATTTAGGAATTGCCGCAACCCAAACCTCAAGATTTACGTCATAGCCCGTTCCTGCGCCGGCGTGCGGGAATGGCGAAAATCGGGGATTTTGCCGTCAAATCCATGATAGAGATACGGAGCAAACAAATGATTACCCTGCCTTCCTTAAACAATCTGCCGTCAAAATGGGATGAAATCCGCCATTGGCTCGAAACCCAAGTTTTTGAGTGTGAAGTCATGCCGTATCCCAATCTGACGGAACACGACGCTAAGCAGTTCGAGCAGGATTTTATCGACCGTATCGGCTGCGCGCCTGAAGAATATGTCCGTATCCGCCGCGCCATCCGTTTGTTGGAAGCGAGTTATCCCGACAGTCCGAACGAACTGACCGCAGCCGCCATTGCTACGCCTTTGGGCGAGATGCTGGCGGTGTTCGGCGGCAAGGGTTTGTGTTTGCTGGAATTTGTCGGGCAGAAGCATATGGAGCAGGAAATTACCGCCGTCCAAAAAGCTTTGCGCGGACGGTTTGTGTTTCGGGAAGATGAGCGAACGCAACTTCTGCGGCAGGAATTAGACTTATACTTCAAGGGTCGTCTGAAAACCTTTGCCACGCCCTTGGAGCAGATTGGCACTGAATTTCAAAAGCAGGCATGGGATGCGCTGCTGGCGATTCCTTACGGCGAAACGCGCAGCTACAAGGAGCAGGCGCAGCGTTTGGGCAATCCCAAAGCCGTCCGCGCCGTTGCCGCCGCCAACGGGCAGAACAAAGTGTCCATCCTGATTCCCTGCCACCGCGTCATCGGCAGCGACGGCAAGCTGACCGGCTACGCAGGCGGCCTGAACCGCAAACAGTCGCTGCTTGCTTTGGAACGCGGCGAAGTTCAGACGACCTTGTTTTGATTTTGAGGTAGGTCGGATACTGGTATCCGACAACGCCGATTGAAATGATCGGATTCGAAAATCCGACCTGACTAAAATAGAGCAGCGGCAGATTGTTCATCAATGCCCGACCTGCCGGAAAGGAGAAATACGAATATGAACCTGAAAAACCGCCATTTCCTGAAACTTTTGGACTTCACGCCCGAAGAAATCACCGCCTACCTCGACCTTGCCGCCGAGTTGAAAGCCGCCAAAAAGGCAGGGCGCGAAGTGCAGCGGATGAAAGGGAAGAACATCGCTCTGATTTTTGAAAAAACATCGACCCGCACCCGCTGCGCGTTTGAAGTTGCCGCGCGTGACCAAGGGGCGGGGGTGACTTATCTGGAGCCGTCCGCCAGCCAAATCGGGCATAAGGAAAGCATCAAAGACACCGCCCGCGTCTTGGGCAGAATGTACGACGGTATCGAATATCGCGGCTTCGGGCAGGGCGTGGTCGAAGAATTGGCGAAATACGCCGGTGTACCCGTGTTCAACGGCTTGACCAACGAGTTCCACCCCACCCAAATGCTCGCCGACGCGCTGACCATGCGCGAACACAGCGGCAAACCCTTGAGCCAAACCGCGTTTGCCTACGTCGGCGATGCGCGTTACAACATGGCAAATTCGCTGCTGGTGTTGGGCGCGAAGCTCGGCATGGACGTGCGTATCGGCGCACCGAAAACCTTGTGGCCGTCTGAAAACATCGTCGCCCGCGCCCGCGCCGTCGCCGAAGAAACCGGCGGAAAGATTTTGCTGACCGAAAACGCGGAAGAAGCCGTCAAAGGCGTTGATTTTATCCATACCGACGTGTGGGTCAGCATGGGCGAGCCGAAAGAGGCATGGCAGGAACGCATTGATTTATTGAAAGATTACCGCGTTACCCCCGAACTGATGGCGGCATCGGGCAACCCGCAGGTCAAATTCATGCACTGCCTGCCCGCCTTCCACAACCGCGAAACCAAAGTCGGCGAATGGATTTACGAAACCTTCGGCTTAAACGGCGTGGAAGTGACGGAAGAAGTATTCGAAAGCCCCGCCAGCATCGTGTTCGACCAAGCGGAAAACCGGATGCACACGATTAAAGCGGTGATGGTGGCGGCGCTGGGGGATTGACGGCGTTTCTGTTTGAATCCATTAAATAAGGTCGTCTGAAAATCAATATAACGGGTTTTCAGACGACCTTTTGCCTTTATATCCTTTATAATCACGTCCATCACATTTTTATCCGCGCGCCCCTCCAAGTGGCGACGGAGCAATACGCGGCAGAGGCATGGCGGGTTCAGTTTAAACGGGTTTGGCATGGCTCCACCTGTCCAGATTGAAGCTTAATCCGCCATCTGAATACGCCGCCCATCCGAAAGGTTCGCATGACCACTTATTCCCTCTTCGTTACCTGCCCGCGCGGTCTTGAAGCCCCTTTATCCCAAGAACTCGAACAACTCAAATGCCAAGACATCCGCGCCGTTGACGGCGGCGTCGCGTGCAAAGGCGGTATGGAGCAGGTGTACCGCATCAACCTGCATTCGCGCACCGCAAGCCGAGTGCTGTTGCGCCTGACCAAAAGCGGCTACCGCAGCGAGCAAGACATTTATAAAGCGGCGAAAAATATCCGCTGGACGGATTGGTTCGACTTGGAACAAACCTTCAAAGTCAAAGTAGAAGGCAAACGCGCCCAAGTCAAAAGTTTGGATTTCGTCGGACTGAAAATCAAAGACGCCGTGTGCGACGTGTTCCGCGACGCTTGCGGCGCGCGCCCCAGCGTCGGCAAAATCCGCCCCGACATCCGTATCCATGCCTTTATCGATGAACGCGACATTCAAATTTTCATCGACACATCCGGCGAAGCCTTGTTCAAACGCGGCTACCGCCAAGATACGGGCGAAGCGCCGATGCGCGAGAACTTAGCGGCGGGCTTGCTGCTGCTGGCGGGCTATGACGGTACGCAGCCTTTTCAAGACCCGTTTTGCGGCAGCGGCACCATCGTCATCGAAGCCGCGTGGATTGCCACCCGCCGCGCGCCCGGTTTGATGCGCCGTTTCGGGTTTGAAAAGCTGAAAAACTTCGATGCCGCCCTTTGGAAAAAGCTGCAACACGAAGCCGAAACGCAAATCCGCCCCGCGCCTGCCCCGATTTCGGGCAGCGACAACGACCGCCATATGATCCGCGCCGCCGTTGCCAACGCCCAAGCTGCCGAAGTGGACACGTTTGTCCGTTTTGAAGTCAAAGACGCGCAGGACACCCGTCCGAACGGGGAAGGCGGCATTTTGATTTCCAATCCGCCTTACGGCGTCCGCCTTGCCGAAGTCCAAGCCCTGCAAGCCCTTTATCCGCAGTTGGGCGCGTGGCTGAAGCAGCATTACGCGGGCTGGCTGGCGGGAATGTTTACCGGCGACCGCGATATGCCGAAATTCATGCGCCTTTCACCCAAACGCAAAATCCCGCTCTACAACGGCAACTTAGACTGCCGCCTGTTTTTGATGGATATGGTCAAAGGGTCGAACCGATAAATACGGTTGAAGGTCGTCTGAAAAGCGGTGGCAACGCTGTTTCCGTTTTCAGACGACCTTTTTGTTTGGAAGAAATATAGTGGATTAACTTTAAATCAGGACAAGGCGACAAAGCCGCAGACAGTACAGATAGTACGGAACCGA
>CAUSKT010000060.1:0-13779 GCA_963532335.1 uncultured Neisseria sp.
CATCGACCGCATTCGGAGCGGAACCCAATGCGCACGCCAGCGTGGTGGAATGCGCACTGCCGGGTGTGCTGCCGGTAATGAACCGAGAAGTCGTTGAAAAAGCCATCAAATTGGGCTTGGCTTTGGATGCGAAAATCAACCAGAAAAACGTGTTCGACCGCAAAAACTACTTCTATCCCGACTTACCAAAAGGCTATCAAATCAGCCAGTTGGATTTGCCGATTGTCGAACACGGCAAATTGGAAATCGTGGTCGGCGACGAGGTGAAAACCATCAACGTAACCCGCGCGCACATGGAAGAAGATGCGGGCAAATCCGTGCATGAAGGCTTGAACGGCGCAACCGGTATCGACCTGAACCGCGCCGGCACGCCGCTGTTGGAAGTGGTATCCGAACCCGAAATGCGCTCCGCCGCCGAAGCCGTTGCCTACGCCAAAGCCTTACACAGCTTGGTAACCTGGCTGGACATCTGCGACGGCAATATGGCGGAAGGCTCGTTCCGCGTCGATGCAAACGTATCCGTTCGCCCGAAAGGTCAAGCAGAGTTCGGCACGCGCCGCGAGATTAAAAACCTCAATTCCTTCCGCTTCTTGGAGCAGGCGATTAATTACGAAGTGGAAGCGCAAATCGAGATTTTGGAAGACGGCGGCAAAGTACAGCAGGCAACCATGCTGTTCGACCCGGAAAAAGGCGAAACCCGCGTGATGCGCCTGAAAGAAGACGCGCACGACTACCGCTACTTCCCCGACCCTGATTTACTGCCCGTCATCATTTCAGACGACCGGTTGCAAAAAGCCAAAGCAGAAATGCCCGAGCTGCCAAAAGAAATGGCGGCGCGTTTCGTGGCGGATTACGGCGTGTCCGACTACGACGCGCGCCTGCTCACCGCCAGCCGCGTGCAGGCTGCCTATTTTGAAGAAGCCGCCAAAGCCAGCGGACAAGGCAAGCTGACTGCCAACTGGATGAACGGCGAACTCGCCGCCACGCTGAACAAAGAAGGCATGGAACTTGCCGGCAGCCCGATTACCGCCCCACGCCTCGCCGCGCTGGTAGGCAAAATCGCCGATGGCACTTTAAGCAGCAAATTGGCGAAAAAAGCCTTCGAAGCCATGTGGGCGGAACCCGAAGCCACCATCACCGAAATCATTGAAAAACACGGCTTGCAACAGATGACCGATACCGGCGCGATTGAAGCGATGGTGGACGAAGTGTTGGCAAACAACGCCAAAGCCGTGGAACAATTTAAATCCGGTAACGAAAAAGCCCTGAATGCGATTGTGGGACAAGTGATGAAGGCCAGCAAAGGCAAAGCGAATCCTGCACAGGTGCAGGAACTGATTAAAGCGAAGTTGGGGTAAACAAGGTGCAGGCTGCCTGAAAAACGATAAAAGGGTTTTCAGGCAGCCTGCAACCGTTTTTAAACCGGAAAAGGAAAATGCAATGAAAACCGTCGCCGTTATTATCTTGGAACAGTTTGCCGACTGGGAATCCACTTTGCTGACTCCTGTTTTACAACAATTTGCCGGCTATACCGTCCGCTACGTTTCCACCGACCGAAATCCAAAAACATCCATGGGTAATCTGCGCGTGCAGCCCGATTTAACCTTGGATGAACTGCCGCCCGACACCGCCGCTTTGATTCTAAACGGCGCAACCCAATCGTGGCGCGATTTATCCGATGAAAACCGCCTAAAAATTGCCGACTTGGTTCGCACGTTTAAGCAGCAGGGCAGGATTGTGGGCGGCATTTGTGAAGGTACCTATTTTCTTGCCGCCAACGGTCTGTTGAACGACTGCCGCCACACCGCCAACAGCTTGGCTGCCATTGCCGATTTACCCGAATACACTAACCGGCAGGCTTATGTGGAAACCAAACGCGAAGCCGTGCGGGACGGCAACGTTATTACCGCCAACGGCACGGCTTTTGTCGATTTTGCTCTCCAAATTTTGTCTGCCTTGGGTGATATTCCCGAAGACCTTATCGCCCGATGCAGGGAAATGTGGCAGTAGTAAAGTAGAGGAAATACTGACCGTTCACACGTTCTACATTCAAAGGTCAGCGTGACATGCGCCTGTATTGGTGGTTCGCATGGCAAGGCGGTCAAACTTATGCATTGGGCGCAAACCGTATCCGTTAATGTACTTGCAGTGAAACTCCTAGCCGGATATTCGTGTCCGACTTGCGAACTTATTGCCTGGAGGTCGTCTGAAAATGAAAACAGGCTTTCAGACGACCTTTTTTATAGTAGATTAAAACAGTAAACACCCTAATCTTTATTCCACAATTTATTCAAACCACACCAAACCATGACCCATACCATTACCCTACCCGACCAAACCACCTTTACCGCCAATGACGGCGAAACAGTTTTAGCCGCTGCCGCCCGTCAAAACCTCAATCTGCCCCATTCCTGCAAAAGCGGTGCCTGCGGGCAATGCAAAGCCGAACTGGTGAGCGGCGATATTCAAATGGGCGAACACTCGGAACAGGCCTTATCCGAAGCAGAAAAAGGCCAAGGCAAGATTTTGATGTGCTGCACCACTGCGCAAAGTGACATCAGCATCAACATTCCCGGCTACAACGCCAACGCCCTCCCCGTCCGCACCCTGCCCGCCCGTATCGAAAGCATGGTTTTCAAACACGATGTCGCCCTCCTGAAACTTGCCCTGCCCAAAGCCCCGCCGTTTGCTTTCTATGCCGGGCAATATATTGATTTACTGCTGCCGGGCAACGTCAGCCGCAGCTACTCCATCGCCAATTCGCCCGACCAAGAAGGCATTTTGGAACTGCACATCCGCAGGCGCGAAAACGGCGTCTGCTCGGAAATGATTTTCGGTAGCGAACCCAAAGTCAAAGAAAAAGGCATCGTCCGCATCAAAGGCCCGCTCGGTTCGTTTACCTTGCAAGAAGACAGCGGCAAACCCATCATCCTTTTGGCAACCGGTACAGGCTATGCCCCCATCCGCAGCATCCTGCTCGACCTTATCCGCCAAGACAGCAGCCACGCCGTCCATTTCTACTGGGGCGCGCGTCACCAAGATGATTTGTACGCACTCGAAGAAGCTCAAGAACTGACAGGTCGTCTGAAAAACGCCCGCTTCACTCCCGTCCTATCAAAAGCCGCTGAGGGTTGGCAAGGCGAAAAAGGATACGTCCAAACCGCCGCCGCAAAAGATTATCCCGACTTGAGCGGTTACGAAGTGTATGCCTGCGGTTCCGTCGCCATGACCGAAAGCGCGAAATCCGTGTTGACCGCACAATGCAACCTGCCTGAGACAACCTTCTATTCGGATGCGTTTTCGCCTGCGCAGTAGAAATATAGTGGATTAAATTTAAATCAGGACAAGGCGACGAAGCCGCAGACAGTACAGATAGTACGGCAAGGCGAGGCAACGCCGTACTGGTTTAAAGTTAATCCACTATATCCGCGCAAATCTAATCCTGCCGCAACCGCAAAAGGCTTGGGAACTGAGTTGTCTTAAAAAATAATGTGCCGATGTCGTCGAACAAGTTTTCAGACGACCTCGGCACATTATTTTGTAAAAGGTCGTCTGAAAACGAATTTAGTGGGATTACTCAGGTTTTCAGACGACCTTCGGATTTGGGCGAACCTTATTCCGCTACCGTTTTGCGAATAAGCTTTTCAGCATTAGCGAGCGTGTTTTCCACTTCGGCAAACTCGATTTTGCTGCCCGACACCAGCGCGCGCGTGTCGTTGAACACGACTTGGACTTTCCCGTCGGTTTCGGTAACGAGGACGCGCAACGGCAGTTGCAGGGCGAAGGCGGGGTCTTTTTGCATCAGCGGCGTGCCGGCTTTGGGCGTGCCGAAGACGATGACTTTCGCGGGCTGCATGTCCAAACCGCTTTGACGCGCGGCAGCTTGGTGGTCGATGACGGCGAACACGGTCATGCCTTTTTCTTTGACGGCGGTTTCCAAACGGCGGACGGTATCGTCAAAACTGTATTTGCTAATGGCGGTATGGGTTTGATTCATGGTGGAACTTTGTCGGGAATCGGGTTGTCGGGCGGCATCGCCGCCGTGTGAGGCGCAAGCGGTCAGGACGGCGAGGATGGCGGCTGCGGCGAAGGTGCGTATCGGTTTCATATTTTTCCTTGGATAAAAGGTCGTCTGAAACGTTTCAGACGACCTTGTTGCTGGTTATTTCAAACCTTTTTTCACCAAGTCTTCGTAACCGCCGTGGTTGGTTACGTTGGTGTAGCCTGCTTTTTTCAACTCGGTAAGCGCGGCTTCGGCACGGCGGCCGCTGCGGCAGTAGAGGTTGACGGGCGCATTTTTGTCGGGGCTGACGCTTTTTATGCGTTCGACGATTTGGTCGTGCGGAATGTTGACCGCGCCTTGCAGATGGCCGGATTTGAATTCTTCTTCGGAACGTACGTCAATCCATACGCCTTTTGCTTTGGCAGGTTGCGCGCCGGCGACTTTGGCGGCGGGCGCGGCATAGGATACGGCGGCAGGCAGGACAAGTGCGGCGGCAGTCAGCGCGGCTGTCAGCAATTTTTTCATGGTCGTTTCTCCAAACGGTTGAACAAAAACATCAATCTAAACGGTTCGGCGGCAAAAAGCAATGTCTAGATGTCTAAGTAATGGCTGTGAGTACAACAAAGTAGTCTAGATTAGGAAAATAGCGACTAAGCCTCCAAATCTTAATTCGTTCTAATTTCATCTTTCTGTCTAATCAACTCCTACCTCCTTGAGATTTCCGTCATTATCTTGTTGAGTATAAGATTTATACCCAACTTTCCTTATAAACTCATCAAAATTACCTTGATCTATAGAAAATCCTGATTTTAAAACTTCTTCTATATTGCATTTACATATTTCTGGATTGTAGATTGTTTTATACTTTTTTATATTTTCGTCATATAAATCAATACTTAAAATAAAATGAGGGAACAAAGCTCTTTTAACGGAATATTCTTCTTCATTCTCATATGGTGGTTGTTTTATATCAGGAAGAGACATTTCCTCCAATTTTTCAATTATATCTGAGTTTTTAAGAAAAAAATTTGGAATGGCAAATTCATGGATTCTAGTTTTAGGTAAGATATATTGTATAATAATTCCCCCTTTAAAAGGTTCATTAAGCCTTCCTATCATAAAAGATTTTGCTGCACCATACTCAGTTGTTGCCGAAATTAATGCCGATTTTTTATGATATTCTCGGGATTCAAACTGATGTAATACCGCCAAATAATAATCTCTAATCAGTATCTTATTTTTATGCTCTAATTTCTGGATATTATTTATAGCTATCTCAAGTTTACTGGACTCTTGTAGCCAAGAAATAAACTCTCTGTTACCATCAACAAATATTTGAAACTCATCTTTATTATTTGCGATTTCTTCCTGAATTTTTTTAAATATTTTTTTAAAAACTTCCTCATCTGAATCTTCTACAAGTCTATATATACTATCATCAATATTAGTTGAAATAGAATGATTCTGAACAACAAAATAATTAGATTTACATCCCAACATAAATATTTTATTTAATATAGCTTCTTCGCAATTTTCCTCTTCCTCAATTTTTAAGTCTTTCTTGACTTTATCAATACCAATCCCTCTATACAACTTAATAAATTGATCATTTAAAATAAATTTTTTATAACATTCTTCTTTATTTATACACATTTTTTTAATTTCTTCCATATAAATCAGGGTCGTCTGAAACGGGAGTTGTTTTCAGACGACCCTTTGAGACAAAATCAACGCTGTGCGTCAACCGCTTCCAAAGCACGCAGGGCATAAGTGTAGGCTGCGCCTGCGTTCAAGGAAATGGCGGTCGCCAGCGCGCCGGCGATTTCGCTTTCAGTCGCGCCCGCTTTGGCGGCTGCGGCGGCGTGTACGCTGATGCAGCTTTCGCAACGGGTAGTGATGGCGACGGCGAGGGCAATCAGCTCGCGGGTTTTCGCATCCAATGCTTCGGCTGCGGCGGCTTGTTCCAGCGCGCCGTAGGCTTGCAGCATTTTCGGGTGGTTTTTACCCAGCTCGCCGAATGATTTTTTAACGTGTGCGGTGTGTTCGGGCCAATTTTGAAACATTTTGATTTCCTTTCCAATGTGTTTGAAATGAAGGATGTTGCACTTTTTTACATCCGATGAATGGCATTATTGCAATAATTTGACTATTATAATCGTCAAATCATCTCATTCACCTGCAAAAAACACTTATGGACACTTTGGACAAACTCATCGAACTGGCGCAAATCACCGGCAGTGTGGACATACAGTGCCTGTTCCGCGACAAATGGTACGCCCCGCACGAACGCAGGCGCGCGCACGGCATCGCGCACCTTGTCGTCGCCGGAGAAAGCTACATCAAAATCGAAGGCGAACCCGAAGCACGTCTCTTACAAACCGGCGACCTTATCTTTTTCCCGCGCAGCGCGGAACACATCATCAGCAGCGAAGCAGACTGCAACAACTGCGGCGATACCATTCATATCGGCAACGACGGCGCGTTTACCATCGAATCTTCAGGCAGCGGCGGCGAAAAAAGCCTCGATTTGTTCTGTGCCCGCTTCGAATACGACGAACACGCCGACATCATACACGATCTGCCCGAAACCGTCCTTATCAAGATGAACCATCCCTCGCTGCAATGTCTTATCTCCATGTTGCAATACGAAAGCGCACACACGCTTTCCGGCTCGCGCGCTATCGTCAACGCCCTCTCCTCCGTCCTCCTCGTCCTCATCGTCCGCGCCCATCTCGAACAAGGCGGAGAAGCACCATTAGGCGGCATACTCAACGGCCTGCGCGACAAACGTCTGCGCCAACTCATCCAAACCGTCGTCAGCCGCCCCGAAGACGAATGGAACATCGAAAAAATGACCGCGCTTGCCAACCTTTCCCGCGCCCAACTCATGCGCCTGTTCAAACAGCAAACCGGCATCAGCCCCCACGCCTTCGTCAACCTCATCCGCCTGCGCCAAGCCGCCGTACTGCTGCGGCAAACCGCCGATTCCGTCCTATCCGTCGCGCTGAACGTCGGTTTCCAATCCGAAACCCACTTCGGCAAAGCGTTTAAAAAACAATACGGGATTTCGCCGGGGCAGTATCGGAAAAATGAAACGGCAGATGAAGATACCAGGGCATTTGAACCCGAAAGGTCGTCTGAAAACGGCTAAGTCAAAAGCGTCATAAACTTTTGATTTATCGTTCAGCCATTGGGATACTGCGGAAAAGCCTGTTTGGATACACCGTTTATTTACCTATATAATCCATTTTTCCCTTTTCAGACGACCTCTTATGCTCAGCTACCGCCACGCCTTCCATGCCGGCAACCATGCCGATATGATCAAGCATTTCATCCTTTTCCTGACGCTTGATTACTTCAATCAAAAAGACAAGCCCTATTGGTATATCGATACCCACAGCGGCGCGGGTTTATATGACTTGAGCGGCAGCGAAGCGCAAAAAGTCGGCGAATACAAACAAGGCATCCGGTTGCTCCAAGATGCGGAACATCTGCCGCCCGAGCTGTCCGCCTTCATCGCCCGCCTGAATGCCATACTCCCACAAGAGCAACGCTATTGCGGTTCGCCGTGGCTTGCCCAAGCCCTGACGCGCGACAGCGACAAACTGCGTTTGTTTGAGCTGCACCCTGCCGATTTCCAACATCTGAAAAACAATATGGAAGAAGCGCGTTTGGGCAGACGCGGGCAAATAATGCAGGCAGACGGTTTTCGCGGTCTGATTTCGCTGTTGCCCCCGCCGCCTCGCCGTGCTGTTGTCCTGATAGACCCTCCGTATGAAGAAAAACAAGACTATCAGCGCGTTGTCCAAACTTTAAAAGACGCGCTCAAACGCTTTGAGCAGGGTTGTTATATGGTTTGGTATCCCTGCTTGAGCCGAGAAGAAAGCCGCAAGCTGCCCGAGCAGCTGCAAAAGCTGATGCCCGACAGCTACCTGCACGCCGAGTTGCACGTCCACACCCCGCGTCCGGACGGATTCGGGATGCACGGCAGCGGCATGTTTATCATCAACCCGCCCTACCTGCTGCCGGAACTGCTGAAAAACAACCTTCCCGCGTTGACCGACATACTGGCGCAAGACGACGGCGCGCGCTTCGTCTTAAACAGTTGTATAAAATAATCGATATTATCCCGTCGAACCAAGACCCCTGCGGGAAATCCTGTGGCATGGGCTTCCGATTTAAACTACAATTCACTACATTGTTTTCACGCTTTCAAATCATGACGATCAGACATCCCGCTTCATTGCTTTTGGCTTCCCTTTGCACGCTTTTTCTATGCTCCTGCGAACGTTCAGTGCAAGATACGGTACAAGAAACCTTCGGCGAAGAATTGCGCGGCCATTTCATCAGCAGCGCGACAGCCATCTGCGTGGAAAAAGCGCCGAAAAGCAGCGCGATACCGTCTGATACCGTACAGCAAATCTGTTCGTGCGCTTCGGAAAAAACCGCAGACCAGATATCCATCGACGATATGTCGAAACTGATCGGCGGCGAAGTCGGCGGCGAGTTGAAAACCAAAATCAAGCAAAGCGCGGTCGAATGCGCCAAAGAAATGATAGGCGCCGCCTCCGCACCTTCCAGCAAGAAATAAATACCGACCTCGTCTGAAAACCATTTTCAGACGACCTTTTCTTTTTTATAGCCAGAAACCGAGTCCGATATGAAAACATTAGCGCAATTCCTACCGCAGCATTTACAGCAAAACAACATTCCTGCCGAATTGGGCAGCGTCCTCGAATCCATTGTCGCCGCCTGCTCCGACATCAGCGGTAAAGTCCGCTTGGGCGCACTCGCCGGCGTGTTGGGCATGGCGGGGACGGGCAATATTCAGGGCGAAGATCAGAAAAAGCTGGATGTGATTGCCAACGATATCCTGATTGACGTCTTGAAAAACAACGCCCATGTCGCCGGTTTGGCAAGCGAGGAAGAGGATACTTTTGTGGCGGCCAACGAAAACGGCGGCTATCTCGTCCTGTTCGACCCTCTGGACGGCTCGTCCAATATCGACGTCAATATTTCCGTCGGTACGATTTTTTCCGTACTCGCCAAGCCCGAAGGTCGTCTGAATACCGAATCCTTCCTGCAAAAAGGCCGTGACCAAGTGGCGGCAGGTTATGTTTTGTACGGTCCGCAAACCCAACTAGTGTTCACTTTGAAACACGGCGTTTTCGTGTTCACGCTCAATGAAAACAACGAATTCGTCCTGACCAAAGAAAATCCGCAAGTTCCGGCATCGACCAAAGAATTTGCCATCAATATGTCCAACACCCGCCACTGGCAAGCCCCTATGCAGCAATATATTAACGAGCTGCTGGCAGGCGATACGGGCGTTCGCGGTAAAAATTACAATATGCGCTGGGTGGCGAGCATGGTCGCAGAAATCCACCGCATCCTGATGCGCGGCGGCGTATTCATGTATCCTCAAGACAAACGCGATCCGTCCAAACCCGGCAAGCTGCGCCTGATGTACGAAGCCAACCCGATGAGCCTGATTTTGGAACAGGCAGGCGCGGCGGCAAGCAATGCTTTGGAAAACATGCTCGACATCGTCCCCACGGGTCTGCACCAACGCGTAGCCGTCGTCATGGGCAGCCGCGAGGAAGTCGAATATATCGGCAAGCTGCATCAAAAATAAGATGTTGAGTTTGTAGGCTATCCTGCCATAAAAAGGTCGTCTGAAAATCCGTTTCAGCATTCTCTATGAACGTTGAAACAGGTTTTCAGACGACCTTTTGTGTATTTAGTATTCGGGCATTTATAGTGGATTAAATTTAAATCAGGACAAGGCGACGAAGCCGCAGACAGTACAGATAGTACGGAACCGATTCACTTGGTGCTTCAGCACCTTAGAGAATCGTTCTCTTTGAGCTAAGGCGAGGCAACACCGTACTGGTTTAAAGTTAATCCACTATACAAGGCCTGCTGTTCGGCAAGCCTTGACTCATCTGCGGGCCGTTATGACCTTTCGCCCAAAATCATCGAACCTATACCCGCATCGGTGAAAATTTCCAGCAAAAGCGCGTTGGGCAGGCGGCCGTCGATGATGTGTGTGGCTTTGACGCCGTTGCTTGCCGCTTCGACAGCGGAGCTGATTTTGGGCAACATACCGCCGTAGAGCGTGCCGTCTGCGATTAATTCACCGATACGGCTTGGGGTCAGGTTGGTCAGCAGGTTGCCTTCTTTGTCCATCACGCCGGCGATATTGGTCATCATCAGCAGTTTTTCCGCGTTCAACTCTTCCGCCAGTTTGCCTGCAACCAAATCCGCGTTAATGTTGAACGCTTCGCCTTTTGCGCCGACGCCGATGGGCGCGACGACGGGGATGCAGCCGCGTTCGATCAATCCTTCAATCAGGCGCACGTCTATGCTTTCGACCGTGCCGACCTGTCCTATATCCACGCCTGCACGTTCGGGCGTATCGACCAGCAGTTTTTTCGCTTTGATGAAGTGGTTATCACGCCCGGTGACGCCGACCGCGCGTCCTCCTTGCAAATTAATCAGCGAGACGATTTCTTTATTCACATGGCCGCCCAACACCATTTCGACGATGTCCATCGTTTCGCCGTCGGTCACGCGCATGCCTTGCACGAATTCGCCTTTTTTACCGATTTTTTCCAACATTTCATTAATTTGCGGGCCGCCGCCGTGGACGATGACGGGGTGGATGCCCACCAGTTTGAGCAAAACGACATCGCGGGCAAAACCTTCTTTCAAAGCAGGCTCGGTCATGGCGTTGCCGCCGTATTTGATGACGATGACGGAGCCGGAAAAACGGCGGATATACGGCAGGGCTTCGGCTAAAATGCGCGCTTTATCGGCTGCGGAAATGGGGTGGGATTCGCTCATAATCGTGTCTCATTATTAACAATTTAATCATTATAGCGGATTACCTTTGAATCAGTAAAAATCAGCTTTGCAACTGTTTGCCGCTTTGCCGTCTTGTCCTGATTTAAAGTGAATCTGCCCTATCTTAACGTCAAAGGTCGTCTGAAACAACATTCCCCGCCCCTTATCGGTTGAGGACGCGCCCGTCGGAATGGTAGAATCAACGGATTCGGGCATATCGGTTTGCCGTCGCCGACGGACGCGGTATCGCCCACACATTTTTTCAAACAACGGTTATCCGGTTCGCCCGATATACCGAGGACTTTCCCATGATTAAAATCAGCACTCAATTTGATGCCGGCTCCGTCGTCGTCAAAGACCTGACCGACCCTGCCAATATCCGCCTCGCCCTGCGTCCGGACAACGCTTCCGATTTTGCCCAATGGTTTTACTTCCGCCTGCAAGGTGCGGCGTATCAGAATTGCGTGATGCACTTTGAAAATGCGGCAGATTCGGCTTATCCGCAAGGCTGGGAAGATTATCAGGCGTGCGCCTCTTACGACCGTCAAAATTGGTTCCGCGTCCCGACCGAATACGAAAACGGCGTGCTGACCATCAACCATACCCCGCTGTCCAACAGCGTTTACTACGCCTATTTCGAACCCTACTCCCACGAGCAGCATTTAAACCTCTTGGGCGACGCGCAAGGCAGCGGGCTGTGCCGCATTGACGATTTGGGCAGTACCGTACAAGGCCGCGACATCAATCTGCTGACCATCGGCAACCAAGTCGAAAGCGACATGAAAATCTGGATTATCGCGCGCCAGCATCCGGGCGAAACGATGGCGGAATGGTTTATCGAAGGGTTGCTCGGCCGCCTGCTCGACCCGCAAGACCCGACTGCGCGCACCCTGCTCGACCGCGCCACGTTCTACATCGTGCCGAACATGAACCCCGACGGCTCGGTATTGGGCAATCTGCGCACCAATGCTGCTGGCGCAAACCTCAACCGCGAATGGGAAAGCCCGACTTTGGAAAAAAGCCCGGAAGTCTTCCTTGTACGCGAAAAAATGCTGGAAACCGGCGTGGATTTGTTCCTAGACATTCACGGCGACGAAGCATTGCCGTTTGTCTTTGTCGCCGGTACGGAAGGCGTGCCGAACTACAATCCGCGCATCGCCGCGCTGGAAACGCAGTTCAAAACCGCCCTACTCTCCGCCAGCCCCGACTTCCAAGACGAATACGGCTATGAAAAAGACGCGCCCGGTCAGGCAAACATGACGCTCGCGACCAACTGGGTGGGTAATCATTTCGACTGCCTCGCCTATACGCTTGAAATGCCGTTTAAAGACAACGCCAACTTGCCTGACGACGACTTCGGCTGGAACGGCCAACGCTCCCTGCGTTTGGGCGAAGCCATGTTGTCTGCCGTCTTGAACGTTGTCGATGATTTACGATAATTATTTTTCTCTATCACACAAAAGGTCGTCTGAAAATCCCAACCGGCATTTTCAGACGACCTTTGTCGGGCTAAAACACATAAACCGCCCTTCCCATAAGGAACACACATCATGATGATACATCCGAAGTTCAATCCTGTTGCAATCAGTATTGACCCTATCGCCATCCGCTGGTATGCCCTCAGCTATATCGTCGGCTTTATGCTCTTCCTATGGCTGGGTCGCCGCCGCATCAAACAAGGCAATACCGCCTTTACCAAAGAAATGCTCGACGACTTCCTGACCTGGGGCGTATTGGGCGTCATCCTCGGCGGACGACTCGGCTATATCCTGTTTTACAAATTCTCATACTACCTCGACCATCCGCTCGAAATGCTCAAAGTTTGGGAAGGCGGCATGTCGTTCCACGGCGGCTTCTTGGGCGTCGTCATTGCCATGTGGCTGTTCAGCCGCAAACACAAAATCAGTACCTTGAAAACCATGGATTTCGTCGCGCCGCTCGTTCCGCTGGGTTTGGCTTCCGGCCGTATCGGCAACTTCATCAACGGCGAACTCTGGGGCCGTATTACCGACATCAACGCCTTTTGGGCAATGGGCTTCCCACAAGCGCACGCAGAAGACCTCAACGCCGCCGTGCGCAACCCGCTTTGGGCGGAATGGATGCAGCAATACCACGTACTGCCGCGCCACCCTTCGCAACTCTACCAATTCGCGCTTGAAGGTATCTGCCTCTTCATCGTCGTATGGATTTTCTCCAAAAAACCGCGCCCGACGGGACAAGTCGCCTCCCTCTTCCTCGGCGGCTACGGCTTCTTCCGCTTCATCGCCGAATATGCCCGCCAGCCCGACGACTATCTCGGCCTGCTCACCTTGGGCTTGTCGATGGGACAATGGTTGAGCGTGCCGATGATTGTTTTGGGCGCCATCGGCTTCGTTTGGTTCGGTAAGAAAAACCGCCTGAACTGATGCCCAAAGGTCGTCTGAAAACCCAAGCGGGACGCGATAACCAGCGTCCCGTTCTCACATCAGCCGCGCATCAACCATCCAAACCGGCACGATTTGCGATTCATCAAACCGAATCGCAAAAAATCTTAAATCCGACTTGGTTTATCCGCCGCCCGATGGTATCGTGGCACACCTTTCCACCTTTTTTAAAGAGAGCCTAACATGTCAGAAGAAAACAAAATCAAAGTCAACGACCTGCCCGAAGACAAAAAAGAACAGTCTGAAGAAGTCGAGCTGCCCGTAGTCAACAACGAAGAAAAACGCGGCGGACACAGCGAAGGCGGTTGCTGCGGCGCATGCGGCGGTTGATTCCGTTTTGAAAAACAAAGGTCGTCTGAAAACCTGAAACATGGTTTTCAGACGACCTTTTATCATGGAGGGATATGGCGGATTCTGTATAGTGGATTAACTTTAAACCAGTACGGCGTTGTCTCACCTTAGCTCAAAGAGAACGATTCTCTAAGGTGCTGAAGCACCAAGTGAATC
>CAUSKT010000061.1:0-13720 GCA_963532335.1 uncultured Neisseria sp.
AAAAAATTCCACAAAACATAACAACAACCTGAAATACAAAGACTTTTATTTCAAATCAAAAACACCAAAGGTCGTCTGAAATCCCTTTCAGACGACCTTTTCATTTTCTTACTGTCTAATTCAATTAGCCGATTTCGTTATACTTAGTCGGCAAACTGTTTTTTCATGCGTTCGCGACGTTCTTGTGCTTCCACGGAAAGTGTCGCAGTCGGGCGGGCAAGGAGGCGTTTGAGGCCGATGGGCTCGCCGGTATCCGCGCAGAAGCCATAATCGCCTTCGTCGATACTGCGGATGGTTGCTTGTACTTTACCTAGAAGTTTGCGCTCACGGTCGCGGGTGCGTAGTTCCAGCGCGTACTCTTCTTCTTGAGTAGCGCGGTCGGCAGGATCGGGAGCCGATTCGTGTTCTTGCAGGTGGCCGGTGGTGGCAGATGCGTTTTCAATCAGTTCGTCTTGCATTTTTACCAGCAGTTCGCGGAAGAATGCCAACTGGTCACTATTCATGTAGTCTTCTTCCGGGCCGTCCCAATTCAAAATGTCTTGTTCTGTCAGCTTTGCCATAATTTTTCTTTCAATCTATTGCGGGAAACAAAATGCTACTCAAGTGGTTTATTTTATTGATTTCTTAGGACTTCTTTTCTCAAGCCCGTTTGGAAATGGCGGCATGATACCATGTTTTCACAGTCGTGTTTTTGATTTTCACTTTTTTGCATTTTGCTTACGTCATACTGCAAATTCTTAATGAACTCGCTGTCTATTGCAGTAGCCACAAGTTAATTTGGCGAGTAATTTGGGGCGATAGACTGCTTAACCAGATCCACAGTAATAATGCCAATATACTACCTGAAAAATCGTAGCGTCCGTACTTTAAGAACTGTACGGGAGAAAGTATGGGGCGATATATCCGTTCCAGCGCGACGGAAAGCTGGGAATAGGGATCTTTAATACTGAGCACCATTCGGATAAACAACCCTATCAACAACACATAAGCCGCTGATTTAATTGTATTCAATACTGTCAGTATAAAATTGGCGATGATGATTTTTGCGCTGAATGCGGTAGGCTGCGCCACTAAAGTAATGAAGGTGAATGCGATGTAATATAACAACAGTCCTGACAACAGGCAGGCTGGGTCGTATTTTTTAACCGGCAGAATTTTATGCAGCGGGTTGACCAGCCAATCGGTTGATCGCTTGCTGAACGCCAAGAGCGCATGATTTTCACTCAATCCCGCCGCTTGCAGGAAAAGACGTGCCAAACACAGGATAACGATGCCGTCGGCAAGCAATATCAATAAATCTCCGCGCATTTTCAGACGACCTTATATTGTTGTGCCATTTCCTGCGAACGCTTGACGCAGGCTTCCACGCCTTGGGCAATGGCTTCGGCGACGCAGCATGATTTGAACGTTTCGATGGCTTCGTGGGTGGTTCCGCCTTTGGAAGTAACATTTTGCTGCAGTTTCGCGAAGTCTTCGCCGCTTTGCTCTGCCAAGGCAACTGCGCCTTTAAACGTGGCGAGACTGAGGGCGCGGGCATCTTCTTCGCTAAACCCTTGCGCCTGAGCGGCGGCTTGCAGCGCGTCGAGCAGGTAAAAGACGTAGGCGGGGCCGCTGCCGCTGATGCCGGTAATGTTGTGCAACTTGTCTTCTTCATCCAACCAAACGGTTAAACCGACGGAACGCATAATCCGGTCGGCGGCGGTGCGGTCGGCTTCGGACACTTCCGATTCGGCAAACATACCGGATACGCCCAAACCGATTTTTCCCGGCGTATTGGGCATGGTACGGACGATTCGGCGCGTTCCGCCAAGGTAGCGGCTGAGAGTATCAATAGACAAACCGGCGGCGACGGAAAGCACCAATGCGCCGTTGACACGAACGTTGCGGCACGCGGCTTCCATGTCCTGCGGTTTGACGGCAAGAATTAACACGTCGTCTGAATGCAGTTCGGGCAGGGATTCAGAAACTTCAACATTCAATTCTTTTGCCAAACGCTCGCGTTTCTCTGCGCCGCGGTTGGCGATGTGAATGCAGTATCCACCCTGTTTGACCAATCCGCCCGCAATAGCAGCTGCCATATTGCCGCCGCCTAAAAAGTAGATGTTCATAAATTTCCTTAAATTTTTAAATGAAATACATTTTACTTGGGGTCGTCTGAAATGCCGTTTCTACCAAACTAGAAAACTTCAGACGACCTTTTTACCAACAGACGCTTTCAGGCAGCGATGTTCGGTGTAAACCCTGTTTTTCCAAAAATCTATTGCCGCCGGCTTTTTGGGCTTGCACCAGTCTGACAAGGACTCACATGGATACCAGCCCAACAACCGACAACCCGTTATCATCAAACAAAGTAAAACGACCGAGATAATCTGTTTTATTGACTGTCTTTCCCTTTTGGTTCCCGTCTGCCGAAAATCGCGCTGCCGATTCGCACATGCGTTGCGCCGCACGCGACCGCCACAGGCATATCGCCGGACATGCCCATAGACAATACATCCGCGCAAACACCCGCCGCGTTCAGGTCGGCAAGCAGTTTCTGCATGGTTTGAAACTGAACGCGCAATGCTTCATCATCGCTGTCGGCTTTGGCGACACACATCAACCCGCGTACAACCACATTCGGCAACTTCGCCACTTCCACCGCCAGCGCGACCGCCTCATCGGGCGCAACGCCGTGTTTCGCCTCCTCGCCCGCGATATTGACTTCGATGCACACCTGCAAAGGCGGCATTTCGGGCGGACGCTGTTCGCTCAAGCGGCGGGCGGTTTTCAGACGACCTATCGTATGCACCCAATGCGCGCGTTCGGCGACAAATTTGGTTTTGTTCGACTGCACATCGCCGATGACGTGCCAAACGATGTCGGGCAAATCCGCGAGCGTTTCCGTTTTCTCGTACCACTCCTGAATATAGTTCTCACCGAAATCACACTGCCCTGCGGCATATACCTCGCGGATGTCGTCTGAAGGGAAGGTTTTGCTGACGGCAATCAGACCCACTTCACCCGCCTGCCTGCCCGCCTTTTGCTCAGCTTCGGCAATGCGGCGGCACACCTCCGCATAATTTTGTTGCAATACCGACATGATTTCTTCCTTTATTACATCAATTACAGCGATTTTGAAAATTTTACTTGGTCTGAACGGTTTATGTATTTAAAATAATACAATTTATCGGAACCTGAACAGGGAAATGCCCGGCATTCCGCGTCCGCATTTTAAATCGGGTTCCGCCTCATTATTCTAAACTAAAACAAGGCCACATTATGCAGATTACCGACTTACTCGCTTTCGGCGTCAAAAACAAAGCTTCCGACCTTCACTTAAGCGCCGGAATGTCCCCCATGATCCGCGTTCACGGCGACATCCGCCGCATCAACCTGCCCGAAATGTCCGCCGAAGAAGTCGGCAACATGGTTACTTCGGTTATGAACGACCACCAGCGCAAACTGTTCCAACAAGATTTGGAAGTGGACTTCTCCTTCGAGTTGCCCAACGTCGCCCGCTTCCGTGTCAACGCATTTACCTCCAACCGCGGCCCTGCCGCCGTCTTCCGTACCATTCCGAGCGCCGTATTGACGCTGGAAGACCTGCGCGCCCCGCGTATTTTCCAAAAAATCGCCGACAACCCGCGCGGCTTGGTATTGGTAACCGGCCCGACCGGTTCCGGTAAATCCACCACGCTGGCGGCGATGATCAACTACATCAACGAGACCCAACCCGCACACATCCTCACCATCGAAGACCCAATCGAGTTCGTCCACCAAAGTAAAAAAGCCCTCGTCAACCAGCGCGAGCTGCACCAACACACCCACAGCTTCGCCAACGCCCTGCGTTCCGCATTGCGTGAAGACCCCGACGTGATCCTCGTGGGTGAGATGCGCGACCCCGAAACCATCGGCCTCGCGCTGACTGCCGCCGAAACCGGCCACTTGGTATTCGGCACGCTGCACACCACCGGCGCCGCCAAAACCGTGGACCGTATCGTTGACGTATTCCCGGCCGGCGAAAAAGAAATGGTACGTTCCATGCTGTCCGAATCCCTGCGCGCGGTCATTTCGCAAACCCTGCTGAAAACCCGCGACGGCAACGGCCGTGTCGCTGCACACGAAATCCTCATTTCCACCCCCGCAGTGCGCAACCTGATCCGCGAAAACAAAATCGCCCAAATCAACTCCGCGCTGCAAACCGGTCAATCACACGGCATGCAAACCCTCGACCAGGCGCTGCAAACCCTCGTCCGCCAAGGTACCATCAGCCCCGACGTAGCCCGCAGCAAAGCGCAAAACAGCGACAGCATGACCATCGTCTGATAAACACATTCCATTATCGGGAACAAACCAGGTCGTCTGAAAACGCAGTTTACACAACGAGGAAACCCGTTTCCCGTTTTCAGACGACCTCCGCAAGGCAGGCAACACCCAATAACAAACAAACCGCCCGCCGGTCTCAATATTCACTTACTGATAAAGAGTACACAAAATGAGCGAAACAACTCCTTTACACGACTTACTCAGCGAAATGGTGCAAGCCTACTCGCAAAAAAACCAACCGCCGCACATCCCCACCCCCGCCGAAATCGGCACACACCTCCATCCCCTGCTCGACCGCATGTGCGTCGAAGCAGAAAAACGCGGCGCATCCGACATCTTCATCAGCGCAGGCTTCCCGCCTGCCGTCAAAGTCAGCGGCACCCTAACCCCCGTCCCGCACAAAGCCCTGACCGGCGAAGACACAGCCGCCATCGTCGAATCCACCATGAACCCCGAGCAGCTTGAGACCTTCAACCGCGAATGGGAACTCAACTACTCCGTCCAATCCCGCAGCAACACCCGTTACCGTGTCAACGCCTACCACGAACAAGGCCGCGTCGGCATGGTCTTGCGCCGCATCAACCAAGAAATCCCCGAAATGGAGAGCCTCGGCCTGCCCGCCAAGCTCAAAGACCTCTCCCTTTCCCCGCGCGGCCTGCTGATCCTTGCCGGTCCGACCGGTTCCGGTAAATCGACCACCATGGCATCCATGCTCGACTACCGCAACCACAAAATGCCCGGCCACATCGTCACCATCGAAGACCCGATCGAATTCATCTACAAACCCCGCCGCAGCATCTTCACCCAGCGCGAAGTCGGCATCGACACCAACGACTGGAAAATCGCCGTCCAAAGCGCGATGCGTCAAGCGCCCGACGTCGTCTGTATCGGCGAGGTGCGCAGCGAAGCCAGTATGGAATACGCCCTCCAGCTTGCCCAAACCGGCCACTTGTGCGTCTTCACCATCCACGCCAACACTGCCGCCCAAACCATCGAGCGTATCATCAACTTCTACCAAGAAGACCGACGCAAACAAGTCCTCATGGATTTGGCGCTCAACCTGACCGGCATCATCGGCCAACGCCTCGCCATCAAGAAAAACCGCAGCCAGCGTACCGCCGTCGTAGACCTGCTGCTCAACACACCCGCCATGCAGGATTTGATTTTCAAAGGCGAACTCATGGAAATCCGCGAACTCATGATGCGCTCCGGCACAGACGGCATGCAGACCTTCGACCAACACCTGTTCGAACTCTACATCCAAGGTCAAATCGAATACGACGAAGCCCTGCGCCAAGCCGTTTCCACCAACGACCTGCGCCTGCGCATCCAAATGCACGAAGAAGGCAACGACCCCGACCGCCTCTACGACCGCATCAGCGATTTGAACCTGATTTCGTAAACACCCGATGTCAGGCAAGACAAAGGTCGTCTGAAAACCCCAAAAAACCAGGTTTTCAGACGACCTTTATTCATTCAATATAGTGGATTAACTTTAAATCAGGACAAGGCGACGAAGCCGCAGACAGTACAGATAGTACGGAACCGATTCACTTGGTGCTTCAGCACCTTAGAGAATCGTTCTCTTTGAGCTAAGGCGAGGTAACGCCGTCCTGGTTTAAAGTTAATCCACTATATTTGATACGGCGATTATCCGCCCCTTATCAAGAAGGTTTTAGGGAGAGCGCAACCATCGGATTGGCTTTAACCAGAGCCAGAGCACCCAGTTTTGCATGAGCGCTAATCTTAATGCCCTCTTTGCCAGAAGAAGCAGATTACCGAATACGATGTTTGCCGTTTCTGTCGATTTTGACCAATTTGACGTCGAATATCAAAACGGAATTCGGACCGATTTTATTGCCAAGCTTTTCTTCTCCGTAAGCGAGTTTGGCAGGAATATAAAAGGTAGCCTCGCCGCCTGCTTTCAAAAGCTGCAAACCTTCTATCCAGCCCGGTATGGTTTGGTCAAGCCGAAAAGAGATAATGCCGCCTACTCCATCATCACTTACACCTTCTTTACTGCTGTCGAAGACAGTACCGTCAATCAGGCGGCCTTCATATTCGACATGTACGAGATCGTTTTTCCGAGGCTGTCTGCCTGTACCCTCTTTGATCATTTTGTACTGCAAACCGGATGCTGTTGTTTTCACGCCCTCTTTAGTGGCATTTTCTTTCAAAAAAGCCTCACCTTTTTCTTTATTGGCTTGGGCTTCTTCCTCGTATTTTTTGTTTGCTTTGTAGTGGAGTTCCTCCATGATTCCCATCAGAGCTGTGCTGGCTTCTGGTTCACTCAATTTGGTCTGTTTACCATCATATACAGACTGTACGGCATTAAAGAAGGCTTTCATATCGACCTCAAAACCCAGATCCTTTAGCTGCTTCACAGAGCTGCCCATTACTATCCCCACTGCATAGCTATCTTTTTCAACCTGACTTTTGAAAGATGAAGATTTATCTGATTCAGCAGACGCCTCAGTCTCTTTTGCAGTTGTACCGTCAAGGGATGAAGGCGTGGTCGTAGTTGAAGAAGTATCGGGGGTTTTATTGCTGCAAGCTGTCAGGGAAAACGTGGCAATAAGTGCCAACATGCTTAATTTCAGAGTTTTATTCATAATATTTCTCTTTGGCGGGAAATTGGAAGAAGCAGGGATTATAACCTTCGCATAAAGAAATCAGAAAAAAATCATACAAACACGATAAAACAAAGGTCGTCTGAAACCCGAAAACCAAGTTTTCAGACGACCTTTCTCACTCTTATGGCAATAAAGCCACACCGATCAATGTAAACTGCCATTTAAGCCTTTATCATTTTCTCCGCACTCCGCCTCCGCTGCCAAGCGCGCCCCCCTCCACACAGCAAGGTTCATAAATCTTCATACTTTTCATCGCACTTTACGCAAATTATAAATCGTACACCTCGATATTTCGGACGACGCAAATTCAGCCGTTTCAATGAATTACAAACGTTAAGCACTTGAGAAGATGGGTAACGCCTCGGCAAAGGCGGTTGCGGCTCATCCGCAAGCATCCGATACTGGATTCGTCGGAAGCAGAAACACGCTTCCTGTTTATCCGTGAAGGAGCATTATCATGAAAAAAACCTTACTGACTGTTTTATTGGCTACCGCTTCCGCCATCACTTTCGCTGACGGTTCTTTTACCGGCGCAGGCTTGGAAGTCGGCGCGGGAGCAACCAAAAGTGATGTGCGCAATGTCAATCTGAACGAAAAAACCAAAGGCGACGTTGCCGTACGCGGCAGCTACAACACACAATTCGGACAAAGCAACTGGATTGGCGGCGTTGAAGCCGGCGTTAAACCGCTGCACCGCAAAATCGCGGGCAATGCGAAACAAAAAGTCGATGCCAACGTTTCCTACGTCCAAGGCTACCGCCTGACCGACAATGCGCTGGCTTACGGTAAGGTAGGCTACCACTACGGCCGCTTCGACAATTTGGGCGCGAAACGCAACAATATGAACGGCCTCGGCTACGGTGTGGGCGCGAAATACGCCGTTGCACCGAATGTCGAAGTCGGCGCCGAATGGGAGCAAACCCGTTATAAAAAAGACAATTTGAAAGTCCACAACAACAGCTACATGGCTACTGTCGGCTACCGCTTCAAATAATCTTTTTTAAACAGACAAAGGTCGTCTGAAACCGGATTTACGGTTTCAGACGACCTTTTTGTCGATTCGGGCATCTTAACGATGCCCTCTTCTTTCAGCCTTTAGTCTTTGCGCGTTTCCACCAAGACCATTTCGGCAGCGGCGACGGGTTCGGCTTCGACTTTCGGCACGTCCGCGCGGCGCAGGCCGGATTCGGGTTCGGGCTGAACCTGTTCGGCAAAGGCGGCGACGGCTTCGGGATTGGTTTCGACAAACACCAAACCGCCTAAGTCGGGCATCGCGGCAACGGCAGGGACAGTTTCTTCCGGCTCGGTCGCTTCCGCTTGGCCTGCTTCCGGCGCGGTTTGCGGTTCGGATTCTGCTGCCTGGGCAGCTGCGGCGGCCGCTGCTGCGGCGGCAAGGGCTTCGATGGCGGCGGCGGCTTCGCGTTCGGCTTTCCAAACGACCAACTCTTCCTCCATTTCGGCGACGGCTTCGGCTTCACCTTCGGCAGGGACGGCGGTCATCGGTTGGTAGCCGTCTTCGGTTTCGATAGCGAACACGGAAGTCGGGGTTTCTTCAACGCTGCCGATGGCGGAGTCGATGATGCTGCATTCGTCGTCGGTGCTGTCTTCGATCAGGATGCCGCTGTCCGCTTCTTCGCCTTCGATGGAGAACACGAAGGCTTCTTCAGTGGCCGCAACGGGTTCGGAAACGACGACAACCAAAGGCTCGCCGCTATCCTCGGGAGCGGGGATGGTTACGGCAAACGGTTCTTCTTCGACAGGCTCACCCATGACGTGCGCGGCGGCGAAGCGGACTTTGTCGGCGGTATCGTGAATATTCAGGTACTGCTCGATTTTGGCGGCAGACGGAATATTGCGTTTTTTACCGTTTTGACGGCGGTCGCGCTGATTGTTGCGTTCGCGGCGGTCGCGTTGGTTGTTGCGCTCGCGTTGGCGGCGTTCGTTGCCTTTCGGTGCATCGTTATCGGCGGTTTGCACGCCCTCTTCCGCTACGCTGTCCACTGCTTCGGACAAGGTTTCTTCCGCACGGATTTCCGCTTGTTCGCGGTTGCGTTCGTTGCGGTTGTTGTTGCGGCGGCGTTTGCTGCCTTGCGCCTGCTCGCCCGAACGGGATTCGTTTTCAGACGACGTTACGGCGGCGAGTGCTTGGACTTCGAGGTTTTCGGCTTCCGCGGCGGCGTTGCGCTCGTTTTGGCGGTTGCGGCTGCGGCGGTTGTCTTTGGCGTTGCGGGTTTCGTTTTCCGCCGCCTGATTGTCCGCTGCTTTGTCTTTAAAGTCCGCCACTTCGCGCACTTCTACCTTGCTGCCGTCGTGCCTATTGTTGCGGCGCGGGTTTTGGCGGCGGTTGTTTGCGCGGCGGTTGCCGGAATTGCCGTTGCGGTTGTTGCCGTTTGAAGTGCGTTTTTCCGCCACTTCGGCAACAGGCGCGGTTTCGGCTGCGGTATTGCCGCCGAAAATGCGTTTGAGCCATGCTTTGAAGGTATCCCACCATGAACCGTTTTTCTGCTCGGATACGGTCGGGGCAGGCTGGGTATGGCGCACGCCTTTGACGGCGGGTTCGGGACGGGCGGCTTTGGCTCTTTCGCTGCCGAAAGGTTTGGCGGATTCGTCTTCTTCCGGCTCGGCAACGCGTTTGTAGCTCGGTTCGCCGTCTTCTTCTACGTCATCGATGCGGATGCGGTTGATTTCGTAGTGCGGGTTTTCCAAATGGATATTCGGAATCAGGACGACGTTGACGTCCAAACGCTCTTCCATCGCAAACAGCTCGGCGCGTTTTTCGTTCAGCAGGAAGGTGGCGACATCGACGGGCACTTGCGCATGCACTTCGCCGGTATTGTCTTTCATCGCTTCTTCTTGAATGATGCGCAAAACGTGCAGGGCGGTTGATTCGATGCCGCGGATGACGCCGGTACCGGCGCAGCGCGGACAAGCGACGTGGCTGCTTTCGCCCAAAGCGGGTTTCAGGCGTTGGCGGCTCAATTCCAAGAGGCCGAAGCGGGAAAGTTTGCCCATTTGCACACGGGCGCGGTCTTTTTTGAGCGCGTCGCGCAGGACGTTTTCAACATCGCGCTGGTGCTTGGGGTTTTCCATGTCGATGAAGTCGATGACGACCAAACCGCCCAAGTCGCGCAGGCGCATTTGGCGGGCGACTTCTTCGGCGGCTTCCATATTGGTTTTGAACGCGGTGTCTTCGATGTCCGCGCCGCGTGTCGCGCGGGCGGAGTTGACATCGATGGAAACCAGGGCTTCGGTGTGGTCGATCACAATCGCGCCGCCGGAAGGCAGGCTGACGCTGCGGGCAAACGCGCTTTCGATTTGGTGTTCGATTTGGAAGCGGGAGAACAGCGGCGTGTGGTCTTGATAGAGTTTCAGACGGCCTACGTTGTTCGGCATCACATACGTCATGAATTCGGAAATTTCCGCATGGACTTCTTCGTTGTCCACCAAAATTTCGCCGATGTCGGGACGGAAATAGTCGCGGATGGCGCGGATGAGCAGCGAGCTTTCCATGAAGAGGAGGTAGGGTTCGTGGTGCGCCTTACCGGCTTCTTCGATGGCCTGCCAAAGCTGTTTGAGGTAGTTCAAATCCCATTCCAACTCTTCCGCGCTGCGGCCGATGCCGGCGGTGCGTGCGATGATGCTCATGCCGTTCGGAATGTCGAGTTCTGCCATAGCGGCTTTGAGTTCTTGGCGCTCTTCGCCTTCGATACGGCGGGATACGCCGCCACCGCGCGGATTGTTCGGCATCAATACCAAATAGCGTCCGGCAAGGCTGATGAAGGTGGTCAGCGCCGCGCCTTTGTTGCCGCGTTCGTCTTTTTCGACTTGGACGATGACTTCCATGCCTTCTTTGAGCACGTCTTGAATACGCGCCCTGCCGCCTTCGTAATCGCGGAAATACGAACGCGATACTTCCTTAAACGGCAAAAAGCCGTGGCGGTCGGTTCCGTAATCTACGAAACACGCTTCCAGCGACGGCTCGATGCGGGTGATGATACCCTTATAAATATTACCTTTGCGCTGCTCTTTACCCAGCGTTTCGATGTCCAAATCCAAAAGGTTTTGCCCATCGACAATGGCAACGCGCAGCTCTTCGGCCTGCGTTGCATTGAACAACATTCTTTTCATAATCATTACCTCGCACAGGCGGGCAGCCTTTTCAGACGACCTGCCTGCTCTTTGTCAGACACTCTGCGAGGCGGGCGGGATTGGGCATAGCCCGCGCCCCTTTTCGGCGCGGAATGCAGAAACCCGGATGAGCAATCAGTTTTTGAATTGAAGTCCGCAAGGTTGCACGCCGCCCAAAACAATGCGGCCGTGTGCGGAAGGATACGGATAAAGAAGGCAATAAAGAACAATGCGGCGGAACACTCCGTCCGCCGCCGAAGTCCGGACGGTACAGGCCCGGCTTAGAAAACAGGTAGCCGACATCTTCTTATTATCGTTATGCCGGAAGTTTCGAACGGTGCGGCGCGGCAGGTTTGTCAAACACCCGTCCCTCGTCTTATGCCCGGTCAAATCGGCAAAATCAAATCAAACTTAATTACGCTCCTGCGTTTACGGGCTTTGGCATAAACGCAGGGAAAATGCTTTGCAGAGTGCGTTTTTAATATAAAATCTCGTTTTAACAATACCATCCGTCCCATACGGCCTGTTTGTACAGGTTTCTGCCGAAACGGATGTTCGGGATTATAGATGAAAACGCACGCAATAAGCAAAGATTCAGTCAGCCTGATTACCGTCGCCGAACACGAAGCCGGACAACGCCTTGACAACTATCTGATAAAAATCCTCAAAGGCGTACCCAAAAGCCATATCCACCGCATTATCCGCGCCGGCGAAGTGCGCCTGAACAAAAAACGCTGCAAGCCCGACAGCCGCATCCAAACCGGCGACCTGCTCCGCATCCCGCCCGTGCGCACCGCCGAAAAACAAAGGTCGTCTGAAAACCGCGCCCAAGCCGTACCCGCACGCGAATTTACCATCATCTACGAAGACGACGCATTGCTCGTCATCGACAAACCCGCAGGTATCGCCGTCCACGGCGGCAGCGGCGTGAGCTTCGGCGTCATCGAACAAATCCGCCGCGCCCGCCCCGAAGCCCGCTATCTCGAACTTGTCCACCGCCTCGACAAAGACACCAGCGGCCTCTTGATGATCGCCAAAAAACGCAGCGCGCTCGTCAAACTGCACGAAGCCATCCGCAACGACCACCCGAAGAAAATCTACCTCGCGCTGGGCGTAGGCAAACTGCCGAACGACAGCTTCCACGTCAAACTGCCCCTGTTCAAATACACTGGCGCACAAGGCGAAAAAATGGTGCGCGTCAGCGAAGACGGACAATCTGCACACACCATCTTCCGCGTGCTCAACCGTTTTTCAGACGACCTCCTGCACCAAGTCGGACTCTCGCACCTCACTCTCGTGCAAGCCACCCTGAAAACCGGCCGCACCCACCAAATCCGCGTCCACCTCCAATCGCAGCACTGCCCCATCGCCGGCGACGAACGCTACGGCGACTACCAAGCCAACAAACGCCTTCAGAAGCTCGGTTTGAAACGGATGTTCCTGCACGCCGCCGAGCTGCACCTCGACCACCCGCTGACAGGCGAAAAACTCATCTTAAAAGCCCCGCTGCCGCAAGATTTGGCACAATTCGTCCTGATGCTGGAAAACGCAGGAAAGGTCGTCTGAAACCCGTAGCGTGGGCTCTGCCCACGACATGAGTGCAAAAACGACGGACGGACTCGGATTGCCAGACCACAAATTTCGTGGGCGTAACCCACGCTACAACTCGCGGGAAAATTAAATACCAACCGCTCCTCGAAAACACCTAAAGGTCGTCTGAAACCCGTAGCGTGGCTCTTGCCCACGACATGAGCGCAAAAATAACAGACGAATTCGGATTGTCAGGCGGCAAGTTTCGCGGGCGTAGCCCACGCTACAACTCCCCACACCGACAACCTTATCCCCGCCCGCCCCACGCCTTTCAGACGACCTTTTTTTCCGCTACCATAACGCCCGACACAAACACGGACAAACACCATGACCCCGACACAGCAACTCCAATCAGGCATACAGGCATTAGGTTTGGACCTATCCGCAGAACAGCAAACCCTGCTGCTCGCCTATACCTGCCTGCTCAAAAAGTGGAACAAGACCTACAACCTCACCGCCCTGCGCGACGAAGCGCAAATGGTCAGCCACCACCTGCTCGACAGCCTGACCCTGCTCCCCTACCTCCAAGGCGCGCACACTATGCTGGATGTCGGTTCCGGCGGCGGACAGCCCGGCATTCCCGCCGCCATCTGCCGTCCCGACCTCAACATCACCCTTCTGGACGCCAACACCAAAAAAACTGCCTTCCTGCAACAAGCCGTCATCGAACTCGGACTAAGTAACGTCCGCGTTGTCAGTGGCCGCGTCGAAGCCGTTCAAGACTTCCAAGCCGACATCATCACCAGCCGCGCCTTCGCCGAACTCGCCGACTTCGTCAACTGGACGGCACACCTGCTGAAAGACGGCGGCCGCTGGGTCGCCATGAAAGGGGTGTATCCTGAAGAAGAAATCGCCAAACTCCCCGACACCGTCGCCGTCGAACGCGTCAAAGCCCTCCACGTCCCCGGCTTGGATGCAGAACGGCATATGGTGGTTTTGAAAAAGTTTGAGCCTTCCGAACGTTGAGCCTGAATATTGCAAAGGTCGTCTGAAAACCCGAAACAGGGCTTTGAACTGGCCCCCAAATCTTGGACACTCATAAAAGCCTATTCAGGCGCTCT
>CAUSKT010000062.1:0-13603 GCA_963532335.1 uncultured Neisseria sp.
CGCAGGCTGCGGTTTGCGGATTTTGTCGGTTTTAATCATGGTTTGGGTGTTGGTTGATGGGGATGGTTTGGGGACGATAGGTCGTCTGAAAAATGGTTGATTGGGTTAGATGGAACACCGTAACCCAACGAAGCGGTTTGGTTTTTCCAAATAGTGTTTTTCAGACGACCTTGGTTTGGAATTTCGGGGGCTTCGTCGGGTTATGACTGCTGCTAAGCCAACCTACGGTTAAACCCAAAATTCAAAAACTTGAGTAAACAAATCTCTCTTATCATTCGTAACATAAACAGGTAAATGGTGCTCCAAGGTTAACTGTTTAATAACCATACTTGATGGATGCCCATAGGGATTCGATAAACCAAATGATATTGGAGAGATTATTCCACGCCATCCTTCACTAAAGTCGTTGAAGAAGTCAATATCAAATCCATTTTTGCTGCCATGATGTGGAACTTGTATTGTATTAACTGGCAAATAATATTTACATCCTTTTATCTTATTTTTAAAGTCATTAACGATTGTTTTTAAATGAACATCTCCAGTATAAATACATCCAATATCAGACCGATTATAAAAAAAATCAAAATAATCACGCCAAAATGGATAAAATTCTAAATCTTTTCCCATATAGATATAATCTATATATGTTGTGCCATCTTTATATTCAATGAGATTAGAATAAAGAACTAGGGAGTTCTGATTAATATCTCCTTCTACTTCTTTATAACATTTTCTAATTTCTTTTGTGTGATTAACTACATAACCAACATCTTTCAAATCCCTAATTGAGATATTATTTTCTCTAAATTTCTTTATTAATTCCTTACATCTTGTTTTATTTTTATAGTTGTATGGTTTATAAATCCAAAATTTCTGTCCCCTAAGATAAAAGTTAATATTTTCCCCGCTCTTTATTTCAGCTCCATCTTCAATTTCAGCTACATCCCTTATTTCCTGATTTGATTCTTCATCCCTACTTTCAACAACCTCTCTAACCCAAATAATTTTCGTTTCACTTCCAAAAAATTCTTTTGGATTATTTAGAATATCCAAAGAATTTTTATATTCACTACCTAACCATTTATAAACAAGAAGTAAAAAATTCTTATCTTCTTCAGAAAGTAAAGGCATGATTACTGTTTTAATTTTACCCACACTATTTTTTAAAATATTAATTTTATTGACATGATCGCTATCAAAGTGAGAAATAAATAAAATGTCTATATCTTCATTTTTATCAAAACTATTTGAAATTACTTTATCAACATCTCTTGATAATGAACCGCAATCATATACAACATTAAAGTTATTATTTTCTGCCTTAAATGATTCGCTATAAAATCCCCCTTGCCCTACAGGGTAAAAAGTTCTTTGCATTTTTATCTTCATAAAATCACCTATAAAATATTTCTAATTAACTGGTAGATTAGCTCATGAACCAACATTTCAAGTAATCTGACGGTTTTGTTGGGTTTGACAACCCACGGTTACCACCCGCCGTCATTCCCGCGCAGGCGGGAATCCAGTCTCTGATATTGCAGGAATGTTTTAAAATTGCAGCAACGTTAAACCTCTGGATTCCCGCCTGCGCGGGAATGACGGCTCTTTGTGTACTGTTCGAACTATTATCTGATAGGCCGTCTGAAAAGAGTAGGTCGGATACTTGTATCCGACAGCCCCGTTTAGCCGAAATGTCGGATTCAAGAATCCGACCTACGCTGCTGATAATGTCCTTATAGGCCGTCTGAAAATGACAAGTCAGATTTCATGGCTACTCCACTATTTTCAGACGGCCTCTCTCCTCTTTTAAGCCAAGAAGAACCCATTATCAGGCAGCTTACCGCCCAAGAGTTTCGGGTTGAACTGCATCAGGATTTCGTAAAACTTCAAAATCTCGTTCTTCACTTCGCTGCCTTTGGTTACCGTCAGCCGCGCGCCGTCCAAGCCCATGACTAGGGCGGGTTCGGGGGCGGGGAGGTAGTTTTTGCCGATTTTCGCGGCGCTTTGGCGGTTGGCCAGTATCCAGTTGAGCGCGTTTTTCAAATCCTGATGGAAGATGTCGAACTGCGCCTTGTGCGCGTGGAAATATTCTTCGTTGGCGATGATGCCCGCCATCGGAATCAGCGGCTTGGTGTCAAACGCCTGCCCCCATGCCTTCACCAAATCAAAGCCGCGCACGACGTTTACGCCCATGGTTTTGCCTTTGAGCATGCCCGCGCTCGCCATCGGTTCGGGCAGGATGGCGGCGTGGTAATCCTTGCTCAAAAACAGCCCCACCGCTTCGGGCGGCGTGGCGGTGTAAGTGATGCCGACTTTGTGTGCGTCGATTTTCAGTTTTTTCAACAAGGCTTGCAGCACGATGTCGGGCATGTCGTTTTTAAACGGCACGAGGATTTTTTTGCCGACCAAATCCTGCGGCGAGGCAATCGCGCTGCCTTTGCAGACCAACTGCGTGATGCCGTTGGTCAAAATATTCACCATGCCGACTTTCTGCCCTTGGTTGCGCAGGTTTACGCCGACATTGCTCGGACTCATCATCACTTTAAATTGCCCGCTCGCCACGCCCGCGCGAAGCTGGTCGGGCGAACGCCAAACCTTGAGCGACACATCTGCCTGCTTCGCCAACTTGCCCTGCAACGCCGCTACGGCGATGGTGACGCTGGGCATCGCCGGCGCGCCGTAAATGGTAAATTGCTCTTTCCCCGCCGCCAACAGCGAAGGCGAAACGCCTGCCGCAGCCAGCGCAGCGGTCATTTTTAAGAAATCACGTCTTTTCAGTTCCATTTTCCAATCTCCATATCGAATCCGTCTGAAATATAGCGGATTAACTTTAAACCAGTACGGCGTTGCCTCGCCTTGTCCTGATTTAAATTTAATCCACTATACAAATGCACTTTCGCCCATTTGCCTAATACGGATAAATTTTGATAATAATTTCTATTTATTATGCTATTAAAGGATTTCGAAGTAAAGGAAGGCTATCCGGTGTCGCCGCGTTATTGCTTTAAACCACCTGAAGCAAATCTTCATGCACTTGATTTCATATCAATCATGTTTTAATGAATGGGTCGTCTGAAAACCCGGTTTCGCCCCAATACGGACTGATTTGTGTTTCAGACGACCTTTTTGACATTCCCGCCCCCGCCCGCTATGCTGACGGCTGCCATCACTCACTCTACTTTCCATGAAAACGATTCCCCCGCGCCGCGCTGTTTACGCAGGCAGTTTCGACCCGCCGACGCTCGGTCATCTTTGGATGATAAAAGAAGCGCAGGCGCTTTTTGACGAGCTCGTCGTCGCCATCGGCATCAATCCTGAAAAACGCAACACCTACACCATAGACGAACGCCGCGCCATGCTCGAAGCGATTACGGGCGACTTTCCCAACGTCCGCATCTGCGTATTTGAAAACCGCTTCCTTGTCCGCTACGCGCGCGAAATCGGCGCGGGATTTATCGTTCGCGGCATCCGTTCTGCCGCCGACTACGAATACGAACGCTCCATGCGCTATATCAACAGCGACCTTGCGCCCGAAATTTCGACGGTCTTTCTGATGCCGCCGCGCGAAATCGCCGAAGTATCTTCCACCATGGTCAAAGGCTTGGTCGGCCCCGACGGCTGGCGCGACATGATACGCCGCTACCTGCCCGAAGCCGTGTACGACAAAATCGTGCGGGATCACGATAAAACGGCGAATGACGGCGCATCGCAATAAGGTTCGGACAACGGGAATTGGAGGCAGATAACGGATTACCCTTCCATCGGGATAACCTGTTGCCCCGCCTTATCCTAATCTTATCCATCCGCTACCCTGCCGCCTTGTTACGACTACCGTGCCGGTTCACGACAAGAGGTCGTCTGAAAAACAAAAGCCCTGCCAAACGGCAGGGCTTTGTTGATGATGGGGCAAATCCGCCATCAGATTTGTTTTTTCAGAATTTTGCGCAGGGTTGCCAATTGGCGGCGGCTGACGGGAAGCGGTTTGGGTACGTCCAAGACCTTCGCGCCCCAAATGGCATTGCTTTCGTCTTCCTCTTCATCCAAGCGGATAAGGCAGTCTAAGGTGTGTCGGAACACGATGGCATTGCGGTGGATGCGGATCACTTTGTCTCCGAGCAGCTCTTCCCAAGAAACCAGCGTTTTGGGCAATTCGTATCGCTGCCCGTCGCCGGTAATCAGGAATACGGTTTTGTGTTCCGCCAATAAATAACGCGCCTGCTGCCATGGGATTTCAATCATCAGATCACGGCTAAAGACGGTGAAATGGGTGAAATCGTCGGCTTTTTCGCGGTATTTTTCGCCGACGCGGTCAAGCGCCGCTTGCAGACGGGTCATTCTGATGGGCTTGAGCAGGTAGTCGGCGGCAGCCAATTCGAAGGCACGCAGGGCGTGTTCTTCATAGGCGGTGGTGAAAATAATTTCGGGCTGGCGTTTGGCACCGCGCTTGATGCGCTCGACAAACTCCAAACCGTTGATTTCAGGCAGGCCGATATCGGCGAATACGATATCTGCTTCATGTATGCTCAACCAATCCAATGCCGGCTGGGCATGGTGGAATACATTAAGCAAGACGACATTGCATTCTTCAAGTAAGACCCGTAAACGCTCTGCTGCCAGCACTTCGTCTTCAACAATAATGGCACTTAACATAATCTTTTTTTCTTTGTTATTTTAAATACGAATGTGAATTTTAAATCAATACACAACGTTCCCGCGTGTTTTCGGTATGTTGAAACATTTTTCTCATACGGTTGCCTCTTTCTGCCGTTTTGGCAGACAGGCCAAACATTCATCTGAAATGAAAGTGGTCTTGAGGTGTTTAGGAATATACCTTAATTCTGTTAACTTTATCCAAAAAACAAGCGATTACTTACAAAAATTAAAAAATTTAAGTAATACCTCAAGTAATTTGTTGCAAATTTACAAATTTACTCCGTGACTATGTCATTAACCGGTATCGTCCGTATATCCCAATGTGAAACCGTCCACGCCAACAATTCCTCGGGGCGGTCAACCTCGGGCGCGTCGGGAAGATTGAGATAACGCATCACTTGCCGCAAAAGCGCTTCGCGCCGGTTCAAATCCAAAGCGGGAGCAAGCGTTTGTTTGGACCATTTCTGCCCCTGCGAATTCACCAGCAAAGGCAGGTGCGCGTAATGCGGCGTGTTCGCGCCGAGACATTGCTGCAAATAAATCTGACGCGGCGTGGACACCAGCAAATCCTGTCCGCGCACGATATGCGTGACTCCTTGTTCGGCATCGTCCGCGACTACGGCAAGTTGATACGCCCAAAAACCGTCCGCACGCAGCAGGACGAAATCGCCGATATCGTGTGCCAGATTTTGGGCGTAATAGCCGACAATCCCATCCTGAAAACCGATCGTCCTGTCGGGAACGGCAATCCGCCAAGCAGGCGTTTTCCCATTCGCTTCAGGCCTTTGCGCCGGAACGCGGCAACGCCCGTTGTACACAAATCCGTCTGCCCCCGCCGTTGCCGCCGCCTGCCAGTCTTTACGGCTGCAATAACAAGGATATACCAGCCCCTCACTTTTCAGACGACCCAATGCCTCTTGATACAGCCCGTTCCGTCGGCTTTGGTAGGCGACTTCGCCGTCCCATTCAAAGCCAAACGCTTCCAATGTGCGCAAAATATGCTCGGCGGCACCCGCCATTTCCCTGGGCGGGTCCAAGTCTTCCATACGCACCAGCCACTTGCCGCCGTTGGCGCGCGCATCGGCATAAGAAGCCAAAGCGGTCAGCAGCGAACCTATGTGCAGCAAACCGGTGGGGCTGGGGGCGAAGCGTCCTATATACATGCAAACTCCGTATGGAACTCAAAATGGGCGATATGTCGGCAAAGCCTGAACTGCCAACTGAGGCGCAACATCAGGCTTTCATGCCGCGTATTTTATCGTAGGGCTTTTGTGAAGGCCCAAATGTTTTTAACTCCGCTCATCCTAACCTTGCTGCTTTTCACAAACCATCAAGACGTTTTATAGTGGATTAAATTTAAATCAGGACAAGGCGACGAAGCCGCAGACAGTACAGATAGTACGGCAAGGCGAGGCAACGCCGTACTGGTTTAAAGTTAATCCACTATAAACAAAAAGGTCGTCTGAAAATGCCTCTTCCGCTTTTTCAGACGACCCCTTCCCTATTCCGCTTACGCTTCCTGCGCGTCCACATCCACCGACCATCGGATTTTGCCGTCACGGTTTTGCTGCAACACCTGCACCCACAAACTCACGGCACGGTGCAAATCCTGTCGGGATGTCGATTCGAGGAAGATTTGCGCGCGTTCGCGTTCGGCGAGGCGCACCATCAGCATGGGGGCGGCGCCGAACTGGGAGACGCTTTCGGGCAAAAGCGGGGCGAGGGTTTCTTTGGCGGCATTGAGAAATTCCATCGCATCGGCAACGCGCGGCGCGTCGGCGCGAACGGCGGTCTGGAAACCGAAGGGCGGCATGGCGAACATTTGCCGCTCGTTCAATTCGTTTTCGGCAAACACGGCGTAGTCCTGCGCTTTGACGGCGGCGAAGACGGGATGTTCGGGCAGTTGGGTCTGTATCAACACCTTGCCGGGTTTGTCGGCGCGCCCCGCCCTGCCGGACACCTGCATCAGCTCGGCGAACAGCCTTTCCGGCGCGCGGAAATCCGCGCTGTACAGGCTGCCGTCGGCATTCAACACGATAACGAGGTTAAGCCGCGCGAAATCATGGCCTTTGGCGAGCATCTGCGTGCCGACCAGAATGTCGATTTCGTTGTCGGCGATACGGCGGTACAAATCCGCCCAGTCGTTTTTGTGCGCCGTGCTGTCCCTGTCGACGCGGACGACGGCAGCCTTGGGCAGGAAGGCGCGCAGGGTTTCTTCGACGCGCTGCGTGCCGTGGCCGACGGCGGTCAGGTCTTGGTTGCCGCAGTCGGGGCATTTGAACGGGATGGGTTCGCGGTGGTCGCAGTGGTGGCAGCGCAGTTGGCGGGCGCGTTGGTGCAGCACCATTTTGGCGGAGCAGTTCGGGCAGCCGAAGGTATGGCCGCAGTCGCCGCAAAACAGCGCGGGCGCGAAACCGCGCCGGTTGAGGTACACCAGCGACATGCCGCCCGCTTCAAAATTCTGTTTCAAAAGCTGCAAGGCTTGCGGCGAGAAGCCGTTGTCGAGTTTCAGACGGCCTACGTTGAGGATGTCCACTTGCGGCAGTTGCGCGGCGGTATGGGCGCGTTCGGTCAGTTGCAGCAGGCGGTACGCGCCGCTTTGCGCCTTGTGCCAGCTCTCCAAGCTGGGCGTGGCGCTGCCCAACACGACGGGACAGCCGCTCTGCTTCGCCCGCCACACCGCCAAATCGCGGGCGTGGTAGCGCAATTCGTTGTCCTGTTTGAACGAGCCGTCGTGTTCTTCATCGACCACAATCAGCCCGACATCAGGTAAAGGCGTGAACACCGCCAGCCGCGTGCCAATCACCAGCTGCGCCTGCCCCAACATTGCGCGCAAATAATCCTGCGTGCGTCTGCCTGCCGCCATCTGGCTGTGCAACACGGCAGTCGGCACGTCGGCAAAACGGTTTTCGACCCGCTTCAAAAGCTGCGGCGTGAGGTTGATTTCGGGCAACAGAAACAACACCTGCCGCCCCTGCGCCAACACTTTCGCCATCGCATCAAAATACACCTCGGTCTTGCCGCTGCCGGTGATGCCGTACAGCAGAAACGGCTGGAAGCTGCCGAAGGCCGTCTGAATTTCATCGGAGGCCTGTTGCTGGTTGGCGTTGAGCTGAAATTCAGACAACCTTAAAACGGGTTTCGCTGCTTCCGTGGTTTCAATCCAGCCCTGTTCCACCCAATCTTCGATTAACTTCGCCGCCTGCGCGTTCACCTGCTTCAACGCCGCCATCGTCATCCCGCCCGACAGCAGCGCGTCCCACAAAGCCGCTTTTTTGTTGAACCGCGCCGGCGGCGGCGTTTGCGCCCTGCCCGCTTCGTTCAGCGCATAAAACAACGGCGGCTGCGGCATTTCCACCGCGCGCGTTTCCTTCAAACCCTGCGGCAGCGCGGCAAACACCGCCTGCCCCGTCGGATAGTGGTAATAACGCGACGTAAACGAGAGCAAATCACGCCAGTTTTCAGGCAGCAGCGGCTCGTCTGAAAAGGCCGTCTGAACACCCAAAATCCGCGCCGCATCCATATCCGGCGCAATATCCGTTTCCCACACAATCCCGACCACGGTTTTGTTGCGGAAAGGCACAAGCACCCGCGCTCCCTGCGGCAGCAGCTCGGAATGGGAATAAGTCAAAAGGCCGTCTGAAAGCGGCACGTTTACGGCAATGCGGTGGTAGATCATACAGGCAGGCAAATCATTTTTTTGCGTATTTTAACAGCCGAAAGCTATTTTCAGACGATAAATTGAGCCTCAATACAATGCAGGCATGACAGAGGTTTGATACAATGCGGTTTTCTTGACACACGCCTATACTTAAAAATGAAAACCAAATTAATCAAAATCTTAGCCCCCATCGCTCTGATCTCACTGACCGCGTGCGGGCAAACGCCCGTTTCACAGGCAAATGCAGCGCCCTCTTCAGCCGCCAAGCCCGCCGCCCCCGTGCAAGGCAAAGTCGGCGAAGCCTTGAAAGCCCGCCTCGAAAAAATTTACGAATCCCAAGGCCTGAAAGTCATCAGCGTCAGCGAAACCCCTATTCAAGGCATTTATGAAGTCGTTGTCAGCGGCAAACAAATCATTTACACCGATGCCAAAGGCGACTATATGTTCGTCGGCGACCTCATCGACGTCAACACGCGCAAAAGCCTGACCGACGAACGCGCCGCCGATTTGAACAAAATCGACTTCGCCTCCCTGCCTTTGGACAAAGCGATTAAAGAAGTACGCGGCAACGGCAAGCTGAAAGTCGCCGTCTTCTCCGACCCCGACTGCCCATACTGCAAACGCTTGGAACACGAGTTTGAAAAAATGACCGACATCACGATCTACAACTTCATGATGCCGATTCCGAGCCTGCACCCCGATGCCGCGCGTAAAGCCGAAATCCTGTGGTGCCAGCCCAACCCGACCCAAGCCTGGACCGACTGGATGCGCAAAGGCCAATTCCCGAGCGGCAAAGCCAATTGCGACAATCCCGTTGCCGAAACCACTTCTTTGGGCGAACAATTCGGCTTCAACGGCACACCTACCCTCGTCTTCCCGAACGGCCGCAGCCAAAGCGGATACAGCCCCATGCCGCACCTCAAAAAAATCATCGAAGACAATCAGAAATAAGATTGGCTTCAAGATACGGCAAAGGTCGTCTGAAAACCGATATACAAGGTTTTCAGACGACCTTTTTCATACCGCCGAAGCAGGCAGGCAAACTGTGTTAAAATCCCAAGCTCTTGAATAAACGGACCAAATATCCCGTCTGCAAATCTGTCCATCCGATGTGAACCGATTTTCTGAGTACATCCCAAGCAAGTCGGCGCAGCCGATTGATACACGTTTCACCCTATCCGGCGGCAGATTTCAGACGACCTTTAAGACAGCATTATGAAAAAACACCTATACCGCATCACACTCCTCACCATCGCCGCAGCCGTCCTCTCCGCCTGCCCGAGCAAACGCATCAAAAACCTTCCCGAAGTCGACACCACCACCGTCAAAGGCCCGGACCGCCCCACCGGCACGCCCGACCCCGCCGGCACCACCGTCAGCGGCGGCGGTGCGACCTACACCGTCATGTCCCACCAAGAACTGCCGCATTGGAGTACCCAACACTTCGTCAAAAGCCTCCAATCCTTCCGCTTAGGCTGCGAGAAACTCAAAAACCGCGCAGGCTGGCAAGATGTCTGCGCCCAAGCCATGCAGACGCCCCTCCACCATTTCCAAGCCAAACATTTCTTCGAACGCTATTTCACCCCTTGGCAGGTCAGCAACAACGGCAACCCCGCCGGCACCATCACCGGCTACTACGAACCCGTCCTGCTCGGCGATGACAAAGCCACAAGCAAAGCCCGCTTCCCCATCTACGGCATCCCCAACGACTTCGTTTCCGTCCCACTGTCCGCCAATTTGAGAGGTAGCAAAGCCACCGTCCGCATCCGCCAAACCGGTGCCAACAGCGGCGTCATCGACAACAGCGGCACACACACCGCCGACCTGTCCCAATTCCCCATTACCGCCCGCAGCACCGCCCTCAAAGGCAGGTTTGAAGGCAGCCGCTTCGTTCCTTATTACACCCGCAACCAAATCAACGGCGGCGCGCTCAACGGCAAAGCCCCCATCCTCGGTTACGCAGAAGACCCCGTCGAACTCTTCTTCATGCACATCCAAGGTTCGGGTCGTCTGAAAACCCCGTCCGGCAAATACATACGCGTCGGATTCGCCGACAAAAACGAACACCCCTACGTCTCCATCGGACGCTACATGGCAGACAAAGGCTACCTCCCCCTCGCACAAACCAGCATGCAGGGCATCAAAGCCTACATGAAGCAAAACCCCGGCCGCCTCGCCGAAGTCTTGGGACAAAACCCCAGCTACGTCTTCTTCCGCGAACTGACCGGCAGCAGCGAAGCCGGACCGGTCGGCGCATTGGGCACACCGCTCTTGGGTGAATACGCAGGCGCCATCGACCGCCACTACATCACCCTAGGCGCACCGCTGTTTGTCGCCACCGCCCATCCGACCACCAAAAAAGCCCTCAACCGCCTCATCATGGCGCAAGACACCGGCAGCGCCATCAAAGGCGCCGTCCGCGTGGACTACTTCTGGGGCTACGGCGACGAAGCAGGCGAGGTTGCCGGCAAAATGAAAACCACAGGCTACGTCTGGCAACTCCTGCCCAACGGCATGAAACCCAGCTATCAGCCTTAACATCGGCTAAAAAGTCAAAAGGTCGTCTGAAAACCAGTTTTCAGACGACCTTTTCCATATCCAAATCATCCATGCCCGCTCTTATAGTGGATTAAATTTAAATCAGGACAAGGCGACGAAGCCGCAGACAGTACAGATAGTACGGAACCGATTCACTTGGTGCTTCAGCACCTTAGAGAATCGTTCTCTTTGAGCTAAGACGAGGCAACGCCGTACTGGTTTAAAGTTAATCCACTATACCAACCAACCATTCACACGACATCCTTACCACTCATCATCACCCATTTGTCCTTTTTGGCTTTTTGATTTATGTTCAGACTTTCATCTAGCAGTATTTTAAAAAATAGACGCCAACCCAAAGATAAACAAAAAATGAAAAAATTATTATTGGCAGTTGCCTTATTGTCTTTGCGCCTACCTTTAATGCAGATTTAAAACCACAAAAAACGGACGATAATCATGCCTAATAATCTGATAAATAAAATAATTTCATTCGCCACCATCATCTTCTTATCGGGAGGCTGCATCCCTTTCTCAAAAGAGACACCCAAAGACAACCTGCCCGACACTGTGTCCATTACCCTGCCGGAATCCAGCAAACATTTTGTTAACAGATTTCCTGAAAATTATGCAGGACCTCCTGACGACTCAGAGTTTTTTAATGTCAATCAATATGAAATAGACTTTAATCAGGAAAAAACCGTTGTTTTTGAACACGGCAAACATACTTTTAAAATACCACATGTAAGCAGTATTACCGCATATGAAAATCGAAGTCATAACCCGTTCTTAGGTGTTAATCAATTTGACATGTTTTCTGACCTCGGCAAAAGCAGCAACGTCAGTGACGAAGAAGCAAGACAGAATTTCTATAATCTGATCAGGCAGATGCATCAAGCCGGTTGGACAGATTTGATTTCCCGCAGCGCACCAAGAATTAAGCGCGACCGTAAAAATGCCGCTGCCTTTTTTGAAGTGGAAGACGGTAGGATTAAAGCAAAACCGATAACCGGCATTCCCACCGCTATTGAACTAACCCCTGAGGAATGGAAGAAACTGCCCAACTTAGCTCAGATAGGGACTCTATATGCGGAGGGTGTGCTTGTGGAGTTTATGCTTGGTAAGGATAACTCAGAACAATATCGTGACCAATATGGCAACGGTCAGTATGCTCTACAAATTACCGTAAAAGCATATTGGGATTTCCTCCGGTTACATGTACAAGAAGAATTTGGCAAACCGGGCTACCGCGAAGCCTTGGATAAAGAGCTCCGCTTAAGAGCAAAGGAAAGGAAACAAATGGAAGACAAAGCCCGCGCAGAAGGCTTCGAGATCGACGAAAGCTATCAAGACCCGCCTGTTCCTCCTTTAATAGCACTCCCGCGCGACGGTTCACGCTAATTGAAACGGGAAAAAGCAAGCGTAGATTGGCTTCAAAAACCCATATTTCGACGATTTGACGGTTTTGCAGAAGTACCCGGCCTATTTACCCTATCGATATAAAAAGTTTTATATATTGGTGATTTAAATGAATTCAAAAACTAAACAGTGGCTTTCAATTTTATTAATGCCACATATATTTACCGCTCTACTCCTAGGGCCGGGTATGCTGATTTATTTTATGGGCGGGATTTTTGGAGTCTACTTGATCTTCCCATATCTAGGTCAAGGCAGATATTTTGACAATTTAATATATATCGGCTTACCAATTGTTTTCATTACTTTAATTTTAGGATTTGTTTTACGGAATAAACTTATCGGACGCCGTTTGGTTTCCTTAGCCATATATCTATGGTTCGTAATCGGTTTTCTCTGTCTTTCTGCTCATTATTAGCAAGTAATAATTGTATTGTTAACCTATTTTAGTAAGTGTAGGCTTAGGTAGAAACCAAATATTTTAGATAACTGTATGTTTTTTTTAGATCATAATCTACCTGCCACTATGTATATTGAAGAAAGGATTGCGTTGTGATCACTTTAAATAATAGAGCCTTATTTATTACAATTTGCCTAGCCCCAACTTTTACACTTGGAGATTTACCTGAAACAGTTATTGATAAAGATGCATTAAACAAACCATGTCATGTAAACAGTATAATACAAGAGGATATTCTTGTATGTTTTTCTAAGTCATATTTATTGGCACAGAAAGAATTAAATAATAATTATTCAATTGCTCAAAAGCAGAAAAATGTAAATATAAGAAATTATTTAATTCATCAACAAAGGCAATGGAATAAAAACAAATTTGATGAATGCTTGATATTGCCAGAGAAAGAGGTTGGGAGAGAGGGGATATTTGAATATTTGCAATGTGCTACAGATGCCATTTTAAAGCGAAATAGCTATTTAAAAGAAATTTATGTATGTGGCAACGAACCTTGCCAATTTGAAGAACCATATTTCTTTCAAACTATTGGGCATGATAAGGATTAACAACCCATCTACCCTCGAATTATAAAATAACATTTTTCTTTTTAAATTAATCTATAAAATCTGAATTAGAACCTGGCATTTATCAAGGTCGTCTGAAACTCAACTTTCAGACGACCTTCTTTCGTCCCAAATCTATTCACCCATCACTTTCAGAAACCATTCATACGACATTTTTACCGCTTGTCATTAATCATTTGTCTTGCATAACCTTTTAATTTATGTTTAAACTTTCATCATAAATCATCCAGATCGCCATGACTGCCCGCCAATCCTACCACCTCACCTTCGCCCGATTCTCCCCCTCCCTCTCCGTCA
>CAUSKT010000063.1:0-13443 GCA_963532335.1 uncultured Neisseria sp.
GCACTTCGATTGCTCATTGAAATACACCTTTATTTATATGTTGAAATATTTTTGGCAAATATTTTCACAAGTGTAACATAAATTTCAGTTAGCCCTTATTCATTTCCCCCCCTCCCATACCTTCATCAACCTCTTCACCGACACCGGATACGGTGTCTTCAACTCCTGCGCAAACAGCGACACTCTCAATTCTTCAATCATCCATTTAAACCCTGCAAGGCCGTCTGAAATGGGGAGGCCTTGTTTGATCAGGCTGTCGGTTTTTTCCTGCCACATTTGTTCCAGCTCTTGAATATCGGCTTCGCGGGCTGCGTCACGGGCGGGGTTGCCGCTGTATTTCTCAAGGCGCAGGGTCATGGCTTTGAGGTAGATAGGCAGGCGCGGCCATTGTGCCCACGGGGTGCGGGTGGCGAAGCCGGCAGCGAGCAGGGTTTGCAGGCGTAGTCTTAGGAGGTGGGTGAGCGGGTGTTTGCCGAGTTTGCCGTTCAGTTCGGCGTAGGCGGCGGCGGTTTCCTGCAGGTAGCGGCTGAGGGCTTCTTTGACGGCGGGCAGGCGGCTGCGGGCGCGTTTGATTTGTTCTTTGAAGGCTTTTTCGTTGCGCGGCAGCTCGTCTTCGCCGATAAAGGCGCGGTCGCAGACGGCTTGGGTGAGGTCGTCGCGCAGGGTGTCGGCGTTGATGTGTTTGAGCAGCATGGCGGCTTGGGTGAAGCCTTGGATGCCTTTGTTCAGGTCTTTAACTTGTTCTTTTAGTTGTAGTTTCATGAGTTCGATTACGCCTAATCTGTGGGCTTGTGTGGCGGCGGCAGACGTGTCGAACAGGCGCAGGGCGATGCGGCCGTCTTTTTCTTTTTGCAGGCCGAGGTAGCCGGTGAGCTGTTGTTTGCCGCGGGCGAATTTGATGGATTCGGGCAGGGTGCCGATGTCCCATGCGGTAACGTTGTCGCGCTCGAATTCTTGGGTGTTGTCGCGGAAGGTGGTGGCGGCGGCTTTGCCAAGTTGTTGTTGGATTTGGATTAAATCGCGCCCCATGGCTAATTCTTGCCCGCCGTCGTCGATGATGCGGAGGTTGAAATAGCAGTGTTCGGGCAGCCTGAACGCGGCCCATTCGTCTTGGTTGATTTGCTCCAGTATGCGGATGTCGCCTGCGGTTTTGGCGATGGCTTGGGCGAGTTGGGGCAGGATGGGGGCGTTGCGGTCGGGGTTTTGGCTTAAAAATTGGGTGATGAATTCGGGCACGGGCACGCAGATGCGGCGGATTTGTTTGGGCAGTGCTTTGATTTGTAGCTGGATTTTTTCGCGTATCATGCCGGGCACGAGCCATTCGAGGGCGGCGGGGCTGATGCGGTTGAGCACGGTGAGCGGCAGGGTGAGGGTAACGCCGTCGAGCGGGTGGTGCGGCTCGAAGCGGTAGCTGAGTTTGAATTTGCCGTCTGCGGTTTGCCAGTGTTTGGGGAATTGTTCTTCGGTGATGTGCGCGGCGGCGTGCTGCATGAGGTCGTCGCGGCTGAGGAACAGCAGGCGCGGGTTGTCGCGCTCGGCGGTTTTGAGCCAGGCTTGGAAGGTGCGGATGTCGGCAAGGGGGAGGGGTTTCAGACGGTTTTTTTGAAGTGCAGGCTGCTTTTTGGGTTTGGGGTCGTCTGAAATGTTTTGTAGGGTGTGTAAACTCGGTTCACGCACGCGGTTGTCCGTATCTTTGGAATCCGCGTGCGTGGCTTGCGCTACATACCCTACGTTGTGCAGACTGCCTGAAACCGTTGAGACTGCGGTACTCTGTACCCTCTCCTGCGGGAGAGGGTTAGGGAGAGGGGTTGCTGCGGTTGCGGAAAAGTTGGTTTGTGTTGCAACTGTTTTGCCCTCTCCCCGGCCCTCCCCCACGGGGGAGGGGGCGGTTTGCTGCGGATTTGCGGGATGCAGGTCGTCTGAAACCGCGTCTGCCGTATAAAAATCGGGCAGCTGTTCGTGATAAAACGCGAACAGGGCTTCATCATCGACCAGTACATCCTGCTTGCGCGATTTGTGTTCGAGTTCGGTAATTTCCTTAATCAGCTTTTTGTTGTGGACAAAAAAGTCCGCTTTCAAATCGCATTCCTGCGCCACCAGCGCGCTGCGGATAAAGATTTCGCGCGCTTCTTCGGGGGCGATTCTGCCGTAGGACACGGGGCGGCGCGGCAAGACGGTCAGGCCGTAGAGCGTTACCCGTTCGCTGGCGATGACTTCGCCGCGTTTTTGTTCCCAGTGCGGCTCGAAATAGTGGTAGCGGACGAGGTGTGGCGCTTCCTGCTCGATCCATTCGGGCTGGATGGCGGCCACGTCGCGGGCATAAAGTTTTGTCGTTTCAACGAGTTCTGCCGCCATCACCCATTTGGGTTTGGCTTTGAACAGGGCGGAGGCGGGGAAAAGGTGGAAGCGGCTGCCGCGCGCGCCGGTGTAGTCGTTGCCGTCGGGCGATTTCATGCCGACGTTGGCGATGAGGCCGGTGAGCAGGGCGCGGTGGATTTGTTCGTAGCCCGCTTCTTTGGCGGCGCGGATTTGGGCGCGGTGTTGTTTCTTATCCAGTTGTTTTTGTTTGAGTTTGGCGGATAAGTCTTGGTCGCCCGCATTTTCAGACGACGTCAGCTGCCTGACTTCGGGAGGTCGTCTGAAAGCGGCTTCCTTAGTGGTCAAACCCATTTCAATCGCGGTTTGGGCAAGCTGGTGGTGCAGCTCGCGCCATTCGCGCATCCGCAGGTGCGAGAGAAAATACTGATGGCACCACGCCACCATCTGGCGGTTGGACAAACCCCTGTCGCGCTCGCGTTGGAAGCTGTCCCAAATATTCAGATAGGCAAGAAAATCCGATTGCTTGTCGGCAAAACGCTCATGCGCCTTGGCAGCGGCTTCACGCGCTTCCAGCGGCCGCTCGCGCGGGTCTTGAATGGACAGCGCAGACACAATCACCAATATTTCCGCCATGCAGTCGTGTTTCTTCGCCGCCAGCAGAATACGCGCGATTTTCGGGTCGATGGGCAGGCGCGCCATTTGTTCGCCGAGTTTGGTCAGTCCGTTGTGTTCATTAACCGCCCCTAATTCCAACAACACCTGAAACCCGTCATTGATATACCGCGAATCGGGCATTTCTAAAAATGGGAATGCTGCCACATCGCCGAGTTTCAACGCTGCCATGCGCAGGATGACGGCGGCCAGGTTGCTGCGGACGATTTCGGGGTCGGTGAATTCGGTGCGGCTGTTGAAATCTTCTTCTGAAAACAGTCGGATACACACGCCTGCGGAGACGCGTCCGCAGCGGCCGGAGCGTTGGCGGGCGGCGGCTTGGGAGATTTTTTCGACATGAAGCTGCTCCACTTTCGCCCGTGCGGAATAGCGTTTGACGCGCGCGAGGCCGGTGTCGATGACGTATTTGATGCCCGGCACGGTGAGCGAGGTTTCGGCGACGTTGGTTGCTAACACGATGCGGCGTTTCACGCCGGAGGGGTGGAAGATTTTGTGCTGCTCGGCGTGCGACAGGCGTGCGAACAGGGGCAGGATTTCGTCGTTGCGGCGCAGCGTGGATTTGCGCAGGGCTTCGGCGGCTTCGCGGATTTCGCGTTCGCCCGGCAGGAACACCAAAATATCGCCTTCGCCGTAGCGCGCCAATTCGTCCGTCGCATCGACAATCGCGTCGGTCAGCTCTACTTCCGCGTCGTCTTCGTCTTTGCTGGTCAGCGGGCGGTAGAGGATTTCGACGGGATAGGTGCGCCCGCTCACTTCCAGCACGGGCGCGCCGTTGAAGTGTTGGGAGAAGCGTTCTGCGTCTATGGTTGCCGAGGTGATGATGACTTTCAAATCGGGGCGGCGCGGCAGCAGCTGTTTCAGGTAGCCCAAGAGGAAGTCGATGTTCAGGCTGCGTTCGTGCGCTTCGTCGATGATAATCGTGTCGTAGGCGGCGAGATAACGGTCGGTCTGGGTTTCCGCCAGCAGGATGCCGTCGGTCATCAGCTTGACGCAGGCATCGCGCGAGGTGTGGTCGGTAAAGCGCACTTTATAGCCGACCGCGCTGCCGATTTCCGATTTCAGCTCTTCAGCAATCCGCTCCGCTACCGAGCGCGCGGCCAAACGGCGCGGCTGGGTATGCCCGATTAGCCCCGCCGCCCCGCGCCCGAGTTCCAGACAAATCTTGGGCAACTGCGTGGTTTTGCCCGAACCGGTTTCGCCGCAAATAATCGTTACCTGATTTTCGGCAATGGCTTTTTTGATTTCTTCGAGTTTCTCGTGAACGGGCAGGGTGTTGTCGAACTCGGGTTTGGGCAAGGCGGCCAAACGCTTCAAAAAGATTTCGTGCGATTTTCGGTATTTTTCTTCGACTTTGGACAAGCCGCCGTATTTGTTGGGATTTTTGAAGGCGGATTGCAGGAAGTGGCGGTCTTTGGAGAGGGTTTGGGAGAAATCGGGATGGGGCATGGTAGGGCGGATGTCGGTGAGAATAAAAATGGTAGTATTATAGCAAACTGGCTTTGCCTAATCGGTATGGGTACTATGGAGCCCTCTTTTGCAGGCAGGCTGTATTGTTTAATGAAAAGGAATATCTATGAAAAAGATTTTATGTTTGGTTTTGGCAATGAGTATGGGCAGCGTGGCATTTGCCGCGGAGTACAGAACGAAACAGCCCATTGCCCACGACTGGCTGAAAATCAACGGCAATCAGTTCAATATTGAATCTGCCAACGAACGCGGGCATATATGTGGCGCGCAAGGCAAAATGGATAAGAATAAGGTTTGGAAAGATGGGGAAGGCTGCCAAATATCGTTCCAATTCAAGGGGGATGAGGTGAAAGTGGATGCCGAGGGCTGCGAAAATTATTGCGGCGCGGGCGTATCTTTCCCGTCGGAGTATTACAAACTGCCGCAGGTTTGTTCGCAACAAGGTGTCAAAAAGATGGAAAACCGTTTTCAGACGACCTTACGTTCAGGAAAATTCGAACAGGCTGCGGACATCAAACAAAATTATCTGAAACAGTGCGGCGATTTCCTCAATCCGATTGAAACAGTGACCTCCGCCAACGATGCTGCCGATGCTTACCGTCAGGCAAACAACAAAGCCGCCTGTATCCAAACTTTGGATGCGGTGCAGGATCATTATGAGAGCCAATTGTTGGATAAGGACTTGGTGAATAAGATTAATGTGCAGATGGAGCGTGACAAAGCTTTGCGCCAACAATGTAGCTGAACACTGATAAAAAGGTCGTTAGAAGGTCGTCTGAAAAGTAAATGAGTGCTTTATGACGGCCTTTATTATTGCCGTTGGTCGTAAAAAATGCTCGTTTGGCATATTTATTACAAAGTCATATTGTTTGTGCTTAGAATGCGTTCCTGTCTTCGTCAGATAACAATTTTAAGAACAAAATTATGAAAAAATATCTTGCTTTGATGTGTGTTGCAGCTCTATCTGCCTGCGGTGGCGGCAGCTCCTCCCCCAGTACGCAATCCACGCCGACACAGGCTCCAAAATCTGCCCAAGCCCTGCCCTCGGCAGACGCAGCTTCCGCATTGCCGGTAGTTGCGAAATCGGAAAAACCGGAATCCGGCAAACAATTTTTCAGCGGAACCAATGCTTCTGATTCCGCAGTGGCATTCAATCATGCCGATTGGAAAAAAATTACCATCGAAGGCGTAGAGGTCGATCTTGCAGCCGTACAAGGCGAGAGTTTTAAAGACGGCTGGCGGGACAGCGTCGGCGGTTCGGAGAATAAACGCCTTGCCAATTTTGGCGGCAATTACGTCCTGCACCACAGCACACCCGATGCGGTTGCCGGCATCGTGAAGACCGAATCGCAAAACAATTACGCTTTCTTCAACGGTAATTTTACCCGTGAAGCAGAAATGCCGAAAATCGGACAGGCGGTTTACGACGTATCGACCGTCAGCGTGCGCGGTACTCTGGCGCAGGCATACGGTACAGGCCGTCTGACTGCCGATTTCGAAAGCAAAAAAGTCAGCGGCAGCCTCGGCTATTTCAACAAAACGCTCACCGTTGATGCGGATATCAACGGCAACAGATTTTCTTCCGTCACCCCGACGGCAGAAATACACGGCGGTTTCTTCGGTTCCGCAGCCGCAGAGACAGCCGGTGTTTATCAGGTCGGTAAAATCGTAGGGACGTTTGCCGGCCAAAAACAATAAAAAGTGAAAGTTGCATTTACTTTTTTATAAGGGGTGCAGACACTCAAAATTTCACGACTTTCGGCATAAATATCAAATGTGTAGCAACGGCACGGTAAAGTTGGTCATCTTACGGGCCTTGTTACTCAAGCAGAAAGTATTTAAAAACGAAAAAAGCACAAAATTTTGAATCGTCGAACCACCCCAAGGGGAAAGGTCGTCTGAAAACGGTTTGGTTATCCGTTTTCAGACGACCTATTTTTATGGTTGACTCGCAAAGGCAATGTTGAAGCGTTCACAAACAGTTGCAGCGAAAAGAAAGAGCGGTTTTGTAGCGACTCCTCTATATCGGTTACAATCCGTTTTTTTCCTTAAACCAATATTCCAAAGCACAAAATTATGCTGAAAATCATCTCCGCCAACGTCAACGGCATCCGCTCCGCCTACAAAAAAGGATTTTACGAATACATTGCCGCATCGGGCGCGGACATTGTCTGCGTGCAGGAACTCAAAGCGCAGGAAGCCGATTTGTCCGACGAAATGAAGAATCCGCACGGGATGCACGGCCATTGGCATTGCGCCGAAAAACGCGGTTACAGCGGCGTGGCTGTGTACAGCAAACGCGCGCCTGACAATGTGCAAATCGGTATGGGCATTGAAGAATTCGACAGGGAAGGGCGGTTTGTGCGCTGTGATTTCGGAAAGTTGTCGGTGATTTCGCTTTATCTGCCCAGCGGCACCAGCGCGCCGGAGCGGCAGGAATTGAAATACCGCTTTTTAGACGCGTTCTATCCCATGCTTGAAGCCATGAAGGCGGAAGGGCGCGACATTGTTGTCTGCGGCGACTGGAACATCGCCCACCAAAACATCGACCTGAAAAACTGGAAAGGCAACCAGAAAAACTCAGGCTTCCTGCCTGAGGAGCGCGAATGGATAGGCAAAGTCATCCATACGCTCGGCTGGACGGATATGTGGCGCACGCTCTATCCCGACAACCCCGGCTACACTTGGTGGAGCAACCGCGGACAGGCGTATGCGAAAGATGTCGGGTGGCGCATCGACTATCAGATGGTTACGCCTGAACTCGCCGCCAAAGCGGTGTCCGCACATGTTTATAAAGACGAGAAATTTTCCGACCATGCACCTTTGGTAGTGGAGTACGACTATGCTGCCCAATAAAGTTTTCGGCAAATACGATTGGAATGTGAACGGTAAAACCGGCATAGGCGCGGCATGGGTGGTCGCCGCGTTTGTATTGCCTATGCTGGTGTGGACGATATTCATGCTGGCGCGGATGTCCGGCTGGGTTGAAATGACCCGCGCCAATCCGCTTTGGGCGTTGGTGTGGCTGCTGTTTTCGCTGCCCTGCCTCCTGATTGCCGCCAAGTGTTTCGGCTGGAAAGGCTGGCGGTTGATTGCCAACATCCTGATCTGCCTCGCCACCTGCGCCGTTTTAAGTGTCCCCGCCGTGCTCTTGATTACCTTTACGCTCAAAGATTTGCTCAAATAGGTCGTCTGAAATGCGAACTTTCGAACTCGAAGACCTGACGCTTTTCTTGATACGCGACGCGGACGAAGCGGAAATGTGGATAGACCGCTGGGCGGTCAGCTATCCCGTCGTCCAAACCGCTGCCGCTTCCGCCAGCCAAAGCGTCGCCCAATGGCAGGCAAATATTCAAACAGCGTTTGAAGGCATCAGCGGCGAACACATCGCCGTCGTCGCACACGGCGCAGGCGTATCCGCTTTTCTGGCGTGGCTCTACCAAACCGACATCCTGACACAGAAAAAAATCGTCAACATCATCCTCGTCTCGCCGCGCCCCGAAGCATTCCCCGACGATGAAATACACACCCTCCGGCGCGTCCGTTGCCCCTGCCGCACCGCGCTTGTCATCGCCGAACAAAACGGCACGCTGCGCAACTGGGCGGAAGAACGGGCAAACCTGTGGAACGCCCGCCTCCTCCTGTCGCCACACTCTGGCACGCTCAACGGCGCACTCGGCGGCTGGCAATGGGGCATGAAGCTGATGCAGGAAATGCTCTTGAGTTGAACAAAACACTTGCAAGGATAAAACAGAAAAGGTCGTCTGAAACCGGAAATCAGGTTTCAGACGACCTTTTCGCAGGCAAGTAACAGTTTCGGGTAAAATACGGCGGTTTGCCAATCATCCGAAAGAAACCCATGTATTCCCTAGCCCGTAGCCTGCTGTTCAAACTCGATGCCGAAAAAGCCCACCATTTCACCCTCGACGCGCTCAACAAAGTATACAAACTCGGTTTGCTTCCGATTTTCGACAACCGAACCAAGCCCGTCAAACTCATGGGCATCAACTTGCCCAATCCGGTCGGGCTGGCTGCCGGACTCGATAAAAACGGCGAATACATAGACGCATTGGGCGCGCTCGGCTTTGGCTTCCTCGAAATCGGCACGGTAACGCCCAAACCACAGTCCGGTAACCCGCAGCCGCGCCTCTTCCGCGTTCCCGAACACCAAGGCATCATCAACCGCATGGGCTTCAACAATCACGGCATCGACGCCATGATTCAAAACATCGAAAAAAGCCGTTATCAAGGCGTGTTGGGCATCAACATCGGTAAAAACGCCGTAACCCCTATCGAAAACGCCGCCGACGACTATTTAATCTGCCTCGAAAAAGCCTACGCACACGCAAGTTACATTACCGTTAATATTTCTTCGCCCAACACCAAAAACCTCCGCGCACTGCAAGGCGGCGACGAACTGAGCGCGCTACTCGAAGCCCTGAAAAACAAACAGGCGCAGCTTGCCGCCGCGCACGGAAAATACGTCCCGCTCGCCGTCAAAATCGCCCCCGATTTGGATGAAGCGCAAATCGAAGACATCGCCCACGTTGTCCAATCCGTCGAAATGGACGGCATCATCGCCACCAACACCACCATCGACAAATCAAGCCTCGGCAGCCATCCGCTCGCAGGCGAGCAGGGCGGCCTAAGCGGCCTGCCCGTGCGCGAAAAAAGCAACCAAGTGCTGAAAACATTGGCGGAACACATCGACGGCAAGCTGCCGATTATCGGCGTAGGCGGCATTATGAACGGCAAGGATGCCGCAGAAAAAATCCGCCTCGGCGCAACCGCCGTCCAAGTGTACAGCGGCATGATTTATAAGGGCCCGGCATTAGTGAAGGATTGTCTGGCAGCGTTGAAGTAAACACGATTTCCAACATAAAAGGTCGTCTGAAAACCGGTTTAACTGGATTTAAACGGTTTTCAGACGACCTTTTTAACGGAAATTCAGATCTCAATAATCTATTGAAGGATAAATTCCCAAACAATATTATTTGCTATTAAGAAACATAATATTTCCCTTTCAAAGGGGAATTATTTGAAATAACCTGAGGTTGAGGCATACAAGATTTCTCCGCATGAAACTTTGTCCGTAATGTCTGTCCCAGCTTTTTACCATCAGGACGGGGTACTTTACATAAAGCGTTACGATGTTTATTCAAATATATTCTCATAAAAAAACAAGCAGTTTGGAGTAAGATCATCAAATTACCTAAAAATGTCGGATTTCCAGCCTAACCTCCACTTGCCTGTTAATCAGGTAAAGAAATTATATTCAGTTTTAAATTAATCAACCAGATTATGAAAACAAATAGGGTTCCGTAATACATTCCATACATAAAACTTCTCAATTGACTTGTTTTTCTTTCGGTATGAATAAATCCTCCAGAGAATAATAAACAAAATAAAAACATAAAATAAAAAAATGGTTCATGAATAAGTAGCATCAATAGAGTTATTGTCCATATTGCAGTATATATAAAAAAATAATTAGGGAAAATATAATTTCTTTCAAAGAAATTCATATCTTTCATTCTTTTTCTCAGTTCTACGTCGTTTTTCCACTCAATAACAAGAAAAATAAAAAGAATGAATAAAGCAATACTTGGCAAGTAGATATTAATAATAGAATTGATGTCCATGTTTCAGTATATGTAGAAAATATAATGGTTTTTTGAATCCTAAACCTGAGATGGTATTTGAATCAGGATTGATCTAATGTGTTTTAACGGTATTTGAAGGACAAAGCTCTAAAGCCCCCTCGGATTGGAGTGATGTAAACATATAATGTACTAGATCAGGATTGTTTGAATAGTATTTACTGACCAAATAAGGAGAGTTGTTTGAATAAAAATAACAATATAATTTACCATTATCCAAAAAAGGTTGTTTTTGGGAAGCAGGAATATTGAAGTCGTTTAAATAGTCTATTCCTTTAGAAATTATAGGATAAAGTTGAGAAAAGGGTATTTCATCCGCTTTATTTGCTTCAAAAATAACGATCATTCCATTTGTTTCAACAAAAGTCCTCAAGAATATATTGCGACTGCTTTTGGGAAAAATATCAATGTACCATGAAAATGACTTGGAATTTAAAAACTCATCAGGAGTTTTGTAATAATGATCAGCATGTTGATCATAGCTGAACATTAATATCAGAAATGGTATAAATATGATTGCAGATAGCGTGCCTAAAGAGATAAAAGCTAATTTAATAAATTTCTTCATGGATACACCTTTTTAAGGCGAATTGCAGTTTTAATCAAAGGACTGTCACGGATAACTAAGGAAATTCAGTTCAAAGCAGACCTATTACTATGAGGAAAAGCCTCTAAGCCCGTACAAGCTAAATAGCTCATCGAAACAGTTTGTTGCAGGCGTTATTACCAGAGCAATAGCATACTTTTTGAGCTGTATTTGAATGGATCTAGTTGCTGCTGAATTACATTTTACGGGAATCATTTAGATTGGAATAAAACTCAGGTTTTCGTAGTTAAAAGTCTTAGGCATAGCCCGGAGCAAATACCTTCCAATTTTCAATTGAGTCAGTTATTTCAATAAATTCACATATGAATTCCAAGGCATATAAACCCTAAAAGAAACCATAAGAATAGGGATGTGGAAACGAATACTTTTCCTAAGATTTTCTTTCTCAAATTTAATCCTTTGGTAAATAAAACAACTATTAAGCCTAAGAAAAATATGAGAAATAATCCCCCTTGTAGCATGCCTGTTTTAAAAATATAGGGGAAGCAATATGGCAATCCGATATACCCTGCTTTCAGAAAAAGATAAATGGTGTCTCCGAGTGCCAAATATATAATCAAATAGGGGAAAAGAAGTGCCAATAGCCAATAAAATAAGTTTTTCATTTATTGTTCTTTCTTGTGGCGTTGAGATTCTTTATAGACTGTAATCGCGATAATTAGCCATCTTTGCTTTTAAGTGTCAGAAAATGTATTTTAGGTCGTCTGAAAGTTTTTCAGACGACCTTTATTTAAATCTAACTTACACTTGCTTATTTGGATTATGCTTGTTATTTAGTGAATGATTTTAAAAATATAATCACGAACCAAACACATGTAATATCCATAAAAAGAATTGCAGGCATATGAACTTAAGGTATATGCACTGAATAACAATGTAAATATACTTATGAGTACTGAAATTGGTAGGGTTTTCATATCTCTTATAAAGAGTAAATTTATCAGGGTAGCTACTGAAAACAGACTTGCAATATAGCTTGATAATCTAATGAATGTAAGTAAATATGAAAACAATTCTGCATCCATCACTATTGTTATTTTTATGAGCCATACGGTCAAAAATATCAATGACGGAAGATTTAGCAAAATTTGAGCAATCAGTAAGAAGTAATTTTTTTGCTTCATTTTATTCCATATTTTTAAGTTGATCATGAATATCTTTAGTTTACCTCTGGTTATACTGATGGTATGAAAAACCATCTGTTTATAAGCCATACAGATGGTTTTTCATAATGGATTATAACTTGCATGATGCGGCGCCATACCCATAGGGAGGTAAGTCATTCCTACCTTTGCACCTATACGAAAATAAGAATCTTGTATTTCAGTATCTGAATTAGATAACAAACTAACCATTTTCTTCGTAGAAATGTTGGTGCTACTGTAAGTACATAAATTAGGTCGTCTAAAAGTTTTCAGACGACCTTTGTGAAAGTTAGGTTTGGGGTCTGGCCTACATTTACTAAGTAACTCATTATTTAATCAATACAATTTATTTTTTTTCTTTGTGAAATATTCCATTTTCCATTTCTCCTCTCCAGAAGGACAATATGTGTTAATTTTCTAGTATTGGGATCGCCATCATATAAAATCAAAGTATCAATATGATTATTTATTTTCAATTGAGAATCAATCTTGTCCATATCACATAAGCTATGCCCTATATCGCTAATAAGTTTGCCACTCAATGATAAATTCTCAATTTGACCAATATCATTATCCTTTATCATAATAGACAAGGGGTTATTTTTATTGGTAATTATTAAAGTAGATCCTGTTTCATAATTCTTTAAACTGTCTCCAATTATTATTTTCCAATTCTTGTAATTGAAGTAACCATCAACATAGTTCGCTTTGTCGTCTATTTTACTCTGAACTTGAGGTATGTCATCTATGTTAATTTTTTGATCTGCATAACTAAAGGTAAAGAATAATGAAGCTGCCAAAATCGATAAACAGCTAGGCAAAAGATATTTTCTCATGTTAAAACCCTAAAAAAATTATTTTACACATCCATGTTTTCTTAATAATTTCATAGCTTCTTTTTGTTTATTTGCGCGCCATAATATTTCTGCACTTTGCGCAACATTGAGTTCTTGACCTGGCTCAAATTTATCCTGACATTTCTTCAAGGCAGGATTCCATTGCGTCAAAACATGTACTCCTTGAGCTACATTTGGATCTAATGCTCCAATTAATCCATTTACTCCAATACCGAGTGCACCTGGAATAGCACCTGGTCGAGCTTTTGTTGTTACGGAGGGGGTGGCGATTGCTGCTGTATTTGACATATTGCCAGTTGCGTTATTAATGAAGCCATTTATTAAATCAGTTTTCATTGCACCACTATTCCAGCGGTCAGCCAAAACTTGGCAGAGCACCGGTTCTCGTCCCCAAAATTTTTTACGGGTTTCACGATCAAATAAACCCTCGTCAGGTCTATCATCGAATGGACTTAATCCTAATAGATCAACCCAGCTCTGAGCATTGGGCGCAAAATGATACAAGTTTTCTCCTCCCATCAACCTAATCGGATCCTGCTGTGTAAACCGCCCAATCTCCGGATCATAGTAGCGGAAGAAGTTGTAATGCAGCCCGGTTTCTTCATCATAATGCTGATTCTGCAGGCGGATAGGTTGGTATACGTCTGATTTCAGACGTTCCTCTTGGGTCAGTTTGCCCCAGCCGCTATAGTCACCGCTCCAAACAATATTGCCTT
>CAUSKT010000064.1:0-13107 GCA_963532335.1 uncultured Neisseria sp.
GGCTTTTATGAGTGTCCAAGATTTGGGGGCCAGTTCACTTTTCAGACGACCTTTTGTTTGGGGCGGTATCAATAAACGTCGCGTTGGTAGCGTTTGTCTTCGCGCATTTCGTTGAGATAGTCTTCGGCATCGTCGCGGCTGAGTTTGCCTTGGGTTTCGATGACGTCGAGCAGGGCGGTTTCTACGTCGCGTGCCATGCGGGTGGCGTCGCCACAGACGTAGAGGTGTGCGCCTTGTTGCAGCCAGTTCCAAACTTCGGCGGCGTGTTCGGCGATTTTGTGTTGGACATAGACTTTGTGTTCGCCTTGTCTGCTCCATGCCAAGTCGGCACGGGTGAGTATGCCGTCTTTGCGGTAATCGCTCCATTCAAGCTGGTACAGGAAGTCGTCGGCGAGGCGTTGGTTACCGAAGATGAGCCAGTTTTTGCCGTTGTCGCCGTTGGCGGCGCGTTGCTGCATGAAGGCGCGGAAGGGGGCGATGCCTGTGCCTGCGCCTATCATGATGACGGGGGTGTTGCCGTCGGCGGGCAGGCGGAAGTTGGGGTTGGGTTCGACGAAGACGCGTACTTCGCCGCCTTCTTCAAGGCGTTCGCCCAGATAGCCTGAGGCTGCGCCGGTGTAGGTGTTGCCGTGGTGTTCGAAGCGGACGACGCCGACGGTCAGGTGGACTTCTTCGCCGACTTCGTCTTGCGCGGAGGCGATGGAGTAAAGGCGCGGGGTTTGGGGGCGGAACAGTTGGAACAGGGTTTGCGCGTCCAGCGGATGGGGATGGGCGGCGAAGACGCCGACGGGCGGGGTGGCGGCGAGGTAGGCGTCCAATCGAGCTTTGTTGGCGGCTGTGGTTTTGAGTTCTTCGCTGCCGGACAACTCGGCATATTGCTGCACGAGTGCCGGCGTGTTTTGTGTGATATCGGAGAACTCGGTCAGGGCGGTGCGGATGTCGGTTTCGAGGTCGTCTGAAAGGCGGATTTTTTCTTCCCCGCTTAATTGGTGCAAATCGAGAATTTCTTGAACCAACGCTGAATCGTTGAGCGGGAGTACGCCCAATGCGTCGCCTGCCTGATAGTGCAGCCCGGAGCCGGACAGGTCGATTTCGATGTGCTCCACGTCTTTTTCGGCGGAGCGGGACGTGATTTTTTGGCGGACGGACAGGGTGGCGGTATAGGGTTTGTCTTTGGTATAGACAGTGCCTGCGGTTTGAAGGGCGGCAGGGGTTGCCACGGATGCGGCGGCGGTTTGCGCGGCAAGCTCGGCAACTAGGGGGACGACGGCTTCTATCCATGCGTCGGCGGCGCTTTGGAACTCTAAATCGCAGATGCCCAAGTCGTTCAGACGACGTGCGCCCAGTTCGGCAAATTTGGCGTCAAAGTTTTTGCCCGCTTGGCAGAAATTGGGATAGGAAGAATCGCCCAAACCTAAGACGGCAAAAGTGAGTTTGCCCAAATCGGGGGCTTTTTTGCCGAAGACGAATTTATACAGCGGCAGGGCTTCTTCGGGCGGCTCGCCCTCGCCTTGCGTGGATGTTACCAATAACACGATGTCTTCATCGGGCAGGGTTTTGCTTTTGAAGTCCCCCGCGCTGCTCAATACGGCTTCTACGCCGGCGGTTTTGAGTTTGGCGTGCAGGGATTCGGCCACGCCGCGCGCATTGCCCGTTTGCGAGGCGGATAAGACCAACACGCGTCGCGCGAGGGCTGCAACGGCGGGAGCGGCGGAAACACTCAAACCGCCCGCCGCCCCTTGACTTTGCGCCCAGCAGTAGCCGGAAAGCCAAGCGAGCTGTGTAGGCGAGAGGGCGGCGAGTTGTGCGGAAAGTTCGGTGGGAAGCGGGTTGGCTGGGGTCATGTCGGTTCCTTTGTACGGACGGCTGCTTGAGGCAGAACGTTTGCCTGCGCGGCTTTAATTGTTTGGTTGAATGGTGATTTTTCTGAAAACAGTGGCGATACTGTAAACAGGTCGTCTGAAAAACGGAAAGAATGCTTGGTTTTAATTTAATGCGATTTCGTTATATTCTGGATTGGGAGAGGGGGAGAGAAATGGTGACGGAGTCGTGTTTTCAGACGACCTTTCCTCTTGATTATGCAAACAGGAGGCGTAAAATATCAAAAAATTACACAATAAAACAAATTCCAACACAACACATCATGAACCGTCTGCTCCAACACGCATTTACCCCCAATCAAGCCACATCCATAGGTCTGCTTGCCGTAGCCTTTTGGAGTTCCGTCGTCGGATTGATACGCGCCTTGAGTCTGCACATGGGTGCGGTCGGCGGCGCGGCGGTGATGTACAGCCTTTCCACTTTGTTGCTCTTGGCTATTTTCGGATTGCCGAATCTGCGGCAGTTCAGCCGCAGCTACCTTTTCTGGGCAAGCATTTTTTTCGTCGGCTGCGAATTGTGCCTGTCTCTTTCCATCGGTTTTGCCGACAACGCACGCCAAGCGGTCGAAGTCGGCATGGTCAATTATCTTTGGCCGACGTTTACCATCATCGGCGCGGTTTGGTTTAACAAGCAGCCCGCAAAATGGTGGATAGGCATAGGCTTTGCCCTTTCGTTTATAGGTATCGCGATCGTTTTAGGCGGTGACGGCGGATTCTCTTTGCCCGAGATTATCGGCAACGTCCGAACCAATCCGTTCAGTTACATCATGGCATTGTTGGACGCGCTGTTTTGGGCGGCATACTGCACCCTGACCGCCAGAACCAAAGCGCAGGGCAATGCCGTCGGTTTTTTCTTCCTCCTCGTCTCCTGCATCCTGTGGGCAAAATATTTCGCAGGCGGCTACGGCAGCCTTCATTTCGAGACCGGCGCCATACTTTATGCCGTTGCCGCCGCAGCCTGCATGGGATTGGGCTATGCGGTTTGGAACATCGGCATTTCATGCGGCAATATGACCGTTTTGGCAGGCGCTTCCTATTTCATTCCCATTTTTTCTGCTCTCATTTCCTCCGTCCTGCTCAATGCACCCCTGTCTGTACAGTTTTGGCAGGGCGCGATTATGGTCTGCATCGGCTCAGGCGTATGCTGGCTTGCAACGCAGAACTTCAGTTTCAGACGAGTCGAGTAGTTTGGTTCTTGCATCAGGGCTTTGCAAATATCAAAAGGTCGTCTGAAAAATCTTCAGGCGATTTTTGTTATATTTACAAATGTAATGATACGTTTGTTTGAATTAAATACCATTTAGCTGAAGTAAATTGCTGGTTTATGAAAATATGATACTTTCTCAGGAATCAGAAATTGATAATGGATTGTATTTCAGCCGATCTGATTAATCAGAAATCTGTTACAGGAAGGAGTAAAAGTGGAATCTGGAAAAGATAGTGTATTAAAGAAGCTAGCAGCTTTAATAGCAGTTTTGGGGTCATTCGCTTTGGTAGCTTGTTATCCATCTTCAGAAAATAAGGAGGAAGTAAAAATGGATAATGAGATACCCATAACGGGTTTTGAAAGAAATATTAAAATTGATTTGAATGGAACGTTGATGAGCGTACCTTACGGTTATTTGGCAGGTTCGTCCCGAGATTCGGCAACAAGATGGATGTCGGACGAGGAAAAAATCTATAAGGGCGGTAGGTTTGATATTTACGTCCATGCTAAACGCAAAGGAGATTCTTTGATTTTAGAGCCGTTTAATCGGGAGAATAAAGAAAAATTTGTTAAGGCATTGAAGGATGATCTACCGATGATAGACACTATTTCGATTCAGAAAAATTCTGAATGCCTTTTAGATCCCAAGTATGTTACGAAAATGATGTTCAGGTACGGTTCAAAAGAAATAACTTCTTATTCTAAAGACTATAAAGCATATGAAAGGTTTAATGAAGAACCGTTCTATCATGAATTTAATTATATTAGAGATGATGAAAATCCAGTAAGAATACAAGTAAGGGATGATGGTAGAAAAAATGGAAAAAAACTTAATGAACCACATTTTTCAATCGCAGTTGACTCATGCATAAATGGTTTGTCAGTAGATTATTATCCTAGTATCAGTGCACATGAATATGGAAATTTTTCTAAGCAACCTTCTCAACAAGAGTTGATTGAATATCATCTAAAAATAGAGAAATTAATTAAAAGTTTTATCAAGTAATTTTATTTTAGGATTCTAACTTATGATTATTTTAAATAGATAACAACAGGCTGAGTTAAAAGGAAAAGAACTGTGTAGAGATGTTCTATCTGAGTTTGCTATATAATCGCGCCATCTTTGATGAACAAACATCGTCTGAAAGAACGTCTTAATTTTCAGACGACCTAAAATAAAACCGACATACAAAGGAGCCGAACCATGTTTCACAGCATCAACGCCTATACCGGCGAAACCCTTTGCCGCCGTCCTGCGCAGGGTTATGCAGAGTTTGCACAAGAATTGGCAGCGTTGAAGTTGCGCCAGCAGGCGTTTGCGCGGTTGGGCGTTACCGGGAGGACTGCTTTGCTGCAAGCCTTTGCCGAGCGTTTGGCGCAAAACAAGGAGCGGCTTGCGGAGATGGTTTGCGAAGAAGTCGGACGCTGCCTGCATGAATGCCGTGCCGAACTGGATAAATCGGTCGAGCTCATCCGATATTACGTCCGCCTTGCCCCCGAGTTGCTGGCGCATAAGACCATTGCTACACAGGCGAGCCTCAGCCAGGTGCGTTTTGAGCCGTTGGGCGTTGTGCTTGCCGTCATGCCGTGGAACTATCCCGTCTGGCAGGTTTTGCGTTTTGCCGTTCCTGCCTTGTGTGCGGGAAATGCTTGTGCCGTCAAACCTGCGCCCAGCGTGGCGCGGGTCAGCGCTGCGCTGTTGGAACTGGTTTCAGACGACCTCCCGTTGATTGGCGCATGGTTAAATAACGACGATACGTTGAAAGCCATTGAAGACACCGATGCGATGGCGTTTACCGGCTCGACGCGGACCGGCCGCCTGCTCGCCGCCCATGCGGGAATGCACCTCAAGAAAACCGTCCTCGAACTCGGTGGCAGCAACCCTTTCATTGTCATGCCTGATGCGGATCTCGAACGTGCCGCCGTCGAAGCTTGTTATTCGCGTTTCCGCGACGCGGGTCAGTCTTGCAACGCAGCCAAACGAATCGTCGTAACCGAAGCCGTTGCCGACCGCTTCATTCCCCTGTTCCTTGCCGAATGCGCCAAATTGCAAACGGGCGATCCCAAAGACCCTGCGACCACGCTTGCCCCGCTGCACCGCGAAGACTTGCGCGCAAACGTACATGTTCAGGTACAGGACGCAGTCGCAAACGGCGCAGAGGTTTTGACGGGCGGTTTCATTCCCGAAGGAAAGGGCTGGTTTTACCCTGCCACCGTGTTGGACAAAGTGAATCCTGACTGCCGCGTTTGGAATGAAGAAGTGTTCGGGCCGGTCGCCATGATTTTGCGGGCGAAGGATGAGGAACACGCCGTCGCCCTTGCCAACGATACGCCCTACGGATTGGGCGCCAGTATTTATACCGCCGATACCTGCCGCGCTTGGGCGTTTGCCGAAAAAATCCAAGCAGGCTCGGTCTTTATCAACCGTCACACCAGCAGCGACCTGCGCCTACCCTTTGGCGGCGTCAAGGCATCAGGTTACGGACGGGAATTGTCTGAATTCGGGTTGTATGAATTTGTGAACGTGAAAACGTATTGGCAGAAATAAGGAAGGATTGAAAAAGGTCGTCTGAAAACGCCGGGATTGTCTATGTTGCGTTTTCAGACGACCTTTTTATCGTGTGCAGATAAATGGTCGATTGACTTAACGTCTACTACGCTATCTTTGCGCTTCAAGCATCCACTGTAAAGAACAAGGTTTCTTGTTTTAAATCATTACCGTCGGCATCGGTCAAATCGGCGTGTGCTGCGGAAAATTTGATAACTGCAAGACTCAGGCTGCCGGTATCGGTCAGCGCGGTATTGATGATTTGTCCGGCTTCTTCGCCTCCGTTTTGAACGGCAACGCCTGCGGCTTCCAACGAATCGCCCCGCAAAACCGCCAGTCCGCGTTTGACTTGTCCGCGATATTGGGCGCGGGCGATGATTTCCTGTCCCGGATAGCAGCCTTTTTTGAAATGTACGCCGCCGATGATGTGTTGGTTGAGCATTTGGGCAACGGCAGTTTCTTTGGTCGCTGTCGAAATCCAAGCGTAGCCGCTGCGGATTTCGTGCAGGTTCCAAGCGTTTTCGGCTGCCGCGTCATATTCGGGCAGAAGCCCGGCTTCGCCGATTTTCAGACGACCTGAATGGGGCAGGATAATGGTGTATACCCCATCGTCTGCTTGGGCAGGAAAGGATAGGGCAGGTTCAGCTGCGGGAGAGGGTGAGGCAGTTTCGTCCAGCTCGCCTGCGACGGCAAAATCGGGCAGCGGTTCAAAGATGACTTTGGCTCTCAGGACAAACATGCGCAACCGTTTGACAATGGCTTCGGTCAGATCCTGCGCCATAATCAGCAGCAAGTCTTCTCCTCGGTTGAGGACGATCATATTTGCCAACACGCGCCCTTTCGGGGTGTTGTAAGTGGCATAACATGCGGTATTTTCGTTCAGATGGTTGATGTCGTTGGATAATTGGCCGTGAAGAAAGGAGGCTCTGTCCTCCCCGCTGACTCGGACGACACCAAAAAATGGCAGGCGGGTTTGCATGTGGAATCCTTTATCGGGTAGCAATGGAATAGTTCGATATTATAAGAACAAACGCTTGATGAAAAAAGCCGTTGAGTATAGGAAAAGCGTACAGAGGTCGTCTGAAAAGGTTTCAGACGACCCATTTTGTTCTGATTAAAAGGAAAATCGGCTAAAATGACGGCGCTTTTTCTTTAGGATAGAGAGTGATTTCAAGATGATTCAGTTATACGGCATTCCCAATTGCGATACGGTGAAAAAAGCCCGCAAATGGTTGGAAGAACATGGCGTTGATTTTCAATTTGTGGATTTTAAAAAGAGCCCGCCGCAAGTTGACACGATAAGCAAATGGTTGGAGCAGATACCGCTGGAGGTTTTATTGAACAAACGCGGTACGACGTGGCGCAAACTGGATGGGCAAGCCCAAGCCGCTGCGGCTAACGCCGATGGCGCGGTTCGATTGATGGCGGAACAGCCCAGCATCATCAAGCGGCCGGTTTTGGAAAAAGAAGGGCGGTTTTTCGTCGGCTTTTCCGAAGAAAACTACCAAGAAATTTTTTCAAAATAACACGATACGGCGGAATGGGGTCGTCTGAAAAATAAGTCGGACCGGCGTTCTGCCAAGAGTGCATAACAAGGCAAAACGCGCTACAATGCGCGTTTGCTATTTTAACCATTACGTCTTCAGATAATATGTTCCATACCGTTGAAAAATATAAAACTCCGGCCCAGATTTTGTTGGGTCTGATTGCGCTGACCTTCGTCGGCTTCGGTGTCAGCACGGTTGCTGCGCCCGGCTCTGATTTTATCGTCAAAATAGGGGATGAAAAAATCAGTGAGTATTCTTTGAATAATGAGTTGCAAGGTGAGCAGCTTCAAGGTCAAAGCCCGTCGCGGGGAGCAGTATTCCAATCTTTGGTTCAACGCGCCTATTTGAAGGAAGGTGCCAAGCTGATGGGTGTGGAAGTTTCCCAAGAGCAGCTTAAACAACTGATCGTGGACGATCCTAATTTTCACGATCAAAACGGTAAATTCAGCCAACAGATCTTTTCAAACTTCCTGAGTCAGCGCCATATGACGGAAGACCAGTTTGTCGCCGACATCCGCGAACGGTATGCGTTGCAAAGTTTGATCAATTTGGTGCAAAACGGTGCGATTATCAGCGATGCGCAAGCAGAGCAGCTGATTAAGCTGACTCAGGCGACCCGCGATATCCGTTCGGTAACATTCAATCCTGAAGCCTTTGTTTCTCAAGTAAAAGTCGATGATGCCGCACTGAAGGCATATTATGAGGCGCACAAAAAAGATTATCTGATTCCACAAGGCGTGAAATTGGAATACATTGCCCTGAGTGCCAAAGATTTGGCGGACAAACAGACCGTCAGCGAAGACGAAGTGAAAAAAGCATTTGACGAGCAGGCGCCCCATCTTTCGCCCCGCCGTGAAATTGCCCACATCTTCTTCCCGGTGCCTCAAGATGCCGATGAAACGGTACGCGCGGCAATCAAAGCCGAAGCAGACAAAGTTGCGGCAGAGCTGAAAGCCAAACCGGCCGATTTTGCTGATCTGGCGAAGAAATATTCAAAAGACACCGCATCTGCTTCCAAAGGCGGCAACTTAGGCTATCTGTCTAAAGACGGCGGCTTGGGGGCGGATTTGGAAAACGTGGCGTTCTCGCTGCCTAAAGGCGGAATCAGCGATGTGGTTCAAACACCGGTCGGCTACGATATCGTCCAAGTTTTGAATATCGAAGACAAAGTGTCTTTAGAACATGAAAAAGCCCGTATCGAAGCCGATTTGAAGCTGAAAAAAGCTGCTTCCGAATTCAATTCGGCCAAAGAAAAGCTTTCTGAAGAAGCATTTAATACGCCGACTTCCCTGGCGGATGTTGCCAAGAAAACAAATCTGAAACTGGAAAGCCTGGATCAAGATTGGTTGACTCAAGCCAATGGTAAAGCAGCAGGTTTGCCCGATGCATTGATTAATGCTGCGTTCAGTGAAGATGTGTTGAAGAAAAAACACAATTCCGATTTAATTTCCATGGACAAAGATACGGTTTGGGTCATTCGCGTCAAAGAAGTCAGGGAAGAAAAAACCGCGCCTTTCGCTGACGTTCAAGAAGAAGTGCGTTTGGCTTATCTGCGCAGTGAAGCCGCAAAACTGGCCGATAAAAAAGCCAAAGAAGCCATCGAGGCTTTGAAGGCAGGCAAGGCAGTTGACTTGAAATGGTCGGAAGTATCGAAATTGAGTGCGCAAGATGCACGCCGGACCATGGCACCCGAAGCGTATAACGAACTGATTAAAGCCCGTCCGCAAAATGGCAAACCTGCATACGCCATGCTGCTGGAAGGCATGCCGGCTCCTGTAATTGTTGAAGTACAAAATATTGCCGCGCCGGAAAATATCGCTTCCCAAGTGCCTGCTGCCAAACAAATGCTGGCGCAACAGCAGTCTGCCAACATTTTTGACGCATTGCTGCGTTATTTCAGCAAGGAAATCAAGCGCGAGCAAGGTGCGCAAAAAGTTGATAATTCAGCAGAGTAAGCTGGTGATGAACAGTTAGGCGGCAATGATGGCAAACATGATTGCCCGTCTGCCTTAAACAGAATCAAACGGTCGGAGAAAATCCGACCGTTTTCATTATATAATCAGCCTTTCTTGCCCCATCAATATATAGTGGATTAACTTTAAACCGGTACGGCGTTGCCTCGCCTTAGCTCAAAGAGAACGATTCTCTAAGGTGCTGAAGCACCAAGTGAATCGGTTCCGTACTATCTGTACTGTCTGCGGCTTCGTCGCCTTGTCCTGATTTAGTTAATCCATTATATATAGTGATTTCACTACTATACACATCCCGATTTTCCTTGTTTTTCGGTTAGAGGTCGTCTGAATACCATGAGCAAAGCTCCCGATGCTTTCACAAGGCTGATTAATGCCTTGAAAATTTTACCCAATGTCGGTCCCAAATCCGCGCAGCGCATGGCGCATCAATTGCTGCAAAGCAAGCGGAAGCAGGCGCAGGAGTTGGTTGATGCTTTGCAATACGCATTAAAGCAAGTCCAGCATTGCAGGATGTGCAACACATTTTGCGAAGGAAGTTTGTGTGATATCTGTTCTGACGAATCGCGCGACAAACACCGCCTGATGATCGTCCACATGCCGGCAGATGTCTCCAATATGGAAACTGCCAATTGCCATGACGGTTTGTATTTTGTGCTGATGGGGCAAATCAGTCCCGCGCAAGGGATGGATGTGAGCGCCATCGCATTGGACAAACTGGTGGCAAGGTTGCAGAACGCTGATGTCGAAGAAATCATCATTGCAACAAACTTTACTGCCGAAGGAGATGCGACGGCGTATGTGTTGGCAGAATTGTTTAAAAACCTTCCATACAAAGTCAGCCGTCTTGCCAGAGGCATCCCTTTGGGGGGAGAGTTGGAATATGTCGATGCAGGGACTTTGGCGCAGGCCGTTTATGAAAGGCGCGCAGTCAAGGATTAAACAACAAGGTCGTCTGAAAACGCATTTCAGACGACCTTATTTCAAACAAAGCCGGTTTATTTGCAGCTTACGCCTTGAATTTGCGGAGTGTCGCCGCTGCCTACTTTAAAGGCGCATTTGGTGGCGTTGCTGCCGGATACGGTGACGACACCGCTGCCTGCGGTCAGGCTAACCGGTTCTTTAACACCCATGCCGACTGCGGTTGCGGCAAGTTTTTGCACGTCGGCAGCGGAATAGGACGTATTGTTCGAACTGATTTTAATCTCCTTAGCCGCATACGCATTTGCACTGAATGCCAATCCGGCAGCGGCAACGGATAATGCTAAGAATTTTGTGATGTTCATTAATGGTTTTCCTTTTTGATGGCGGTAAACTTTACCGCGATTTCAGAATAAGGCCGAATAGATGATTGTGCAAGTTTTTCGGCCGATTTTACGGTAGCCCTGAATAAGAAGACTTTGGTTTACAAATTGCGATGTCTCTATTCTCGGTCGTTTCGGCGTATTCAGACGACCTGTCGGTTTTACGGTACAATAGGCGTTTTTTGACAAACGGATGAGGCATATAAATGGCTTCTTTAGAGACTTGGATAGGACTGCGCTATTTGCGGGCAAAAAAACGCAATGGCTTCATGTCTTTTATCACCGTCATTTCTATTGTGGGTATTGCACTCGGTGTGATGGCTTTGATTGTCGTATTGTCAGTCATGGCAGGCTTTCAGAGAGACATACGGGGGCAGCTTTTGAAAGTGGCTCCTCATGCCGAAATGGGTTATTACGATAACGGTAACGGTAAAAGCTGGGAGAGTCTGCGCGAGATTATTAAAGGACGCAAAGAGGTGCTTCAGTCGGCACCTTATGTTTCGGGACAGGCATTGCTGGCAAATGCGGGTGAGGTCCAAGGTGTTCAAATCCGCGGGATTTTGCCTGATGAAGAAAAAAAGATTGTTGAATACAGTAAAGAAATGCCTGTGGGCAGTTTTGATGATTTGAAGCCGGGCGAATTCGATATTATTTTGGGACAGGATTTGGCTGAGACTTTGGATGTAAAGGTTGGTGAAAAAATCACTGTCGTTACGCCTGAAGGCAACGTGACGCCTGCCGGTGTCGTACCTCGTCTGAAACAATTTAAAGTTGTCGGCTTGGTCAAAACCAAAATCCATGAATTGAACAATTCTCTGGCATTGACACACATGAAAGACGCCCAGGTCTTGTACCGCCTAGATGAAAATGCGGCAGGCTTGAGATTGAAACTTGCCGATCCGATCAACGCGCCGTCGTTCACCGAAACACTGCTGCCGAAAAATCTGCAAGAAGAAGTATGGTTGCGAGATTGGACATACACCAACCGCAGTTATTTCGAGGCTGTAGAAATGGAGAAAAGGGTGATGTTCATCATTCTGCTGCTGATTGTTGCCGTAGCCACCTTTAACTTAGTTTCTTCTTTGGTCATGGCGGTTACGGAAAAACAAGCCGATATTGCCATTTTGAGGACTTTGGGTGTCTCCCCGGGCAGCATTATGAAAATTTTTATGGTGCAGGGCGTATTTGCCGGCTTTTTCGGCACCTTAACTGGTGTGATTACCGGTGTCACGCTGGCTTTGAACGTGGGCAGTATTGTCAAACAGTTAGAGAGTTGGTTTGGTTTCCAATTCATCAAATCACAAGTTTATTTCATTGATTATATCCCGAGTGATGTCAGTGTTCATGATGTTGTGCTGATTGCCTGCATTTCCCTGATTTTGTCGTTTATCGCTACGCTCTATCCAAGCTGGCGTGCTGCAAGAACCCAACCGGCGGAGGCTTTGCGCTATGAATAAAGTAGTTTTGAAATGCGATAATGTCAGCAAAAGCTACAAAGACGGTCAATTGAATGTCAATGTTTTGAATCAGTTGAGGCTCGACGTGCTCGAAGGTCAAAGCGTCAGTATTATCGGTTCGTCCGGTAGCGGCAAATCGACGTTGATGCACATTTTGGGCGGCTTGGATAAACCGACTTCCGGCAGCGTGGTACTGATGGGGCAGGATTTGAGTCAGTTGGGACAGAAACAACTGGGTCTGCTGCGCAATCAGTATTTGGGTTTTGTGTACCAGTTCCACCATTTGCTGCCTGAATTTTCCGCTTTGGAAAACGTCATGATGCCGCTTTTAATCGGCAAGATGAAAAAAGCCGAAGCAGAACAGCGTGCGGTTGAAATGTTGGAAAAAGCGGGTTTGAAAAAGCGCATACAACACCGCCCCAGCGAGCTTTCCGGTGGCGAACGCCAACGTGCCGCCATTGCGCGCGCGCTGGTGACACGTCCGAAATGTTTGCTCGCTGACGAGCCGACAGGCAATCTTGACCGTAAAAATGCGCAAAATGTACTGGATATGATGCTGGATCTGAAATCCGAGTTGAATACCAGCCTGATTGTGGTCACGCATGATGACGAGTTGGCAGTCCGCTTTGAGCGGGTCATGCTGATGCACGACGGACGCTTGGAAGAGCAGTAACTATCCGGCAAATACGCAAAGGTCGTCTGAAAAAGTAATATAGTGGATTAAATTTAAATCAGGACAAGGCGACGAAGCCGCAGACAGTACAGATAGTACGGCAAGGCGAGGCAACGCCGTACTGGTTTAAAGTTAATTCACTATAGATGCTTTTCAGACGACGGCGGATTCGCATTTGAAGTGCAACTTTCCATAACAGAAAAAGGCCGGTATGCGGTAGCATACCGGCCTTTCCTGCAATGCAACACATTAATATCCTTATCCGCCAAATAAAAACACTTGGTTACGAAACCGCCAAGTGTTTTATTCTTGAATCTGTTCCAACCACTGATGCACTTGAAATCCGAATCCAAGGTCGTCTGAAAACTGAATGTCCCTTGAAGTTGAATCCATCCACTGTACATACCCAATACTTGGGAGGCAAATTCAAAAAAGCTGCTATGGAAAGAGCAGCTTTTGTCCGGTTTGGCGGAAACGGTGGGATTCGAACCCACGGAGGATTTGCACCCTCAGCGGATTTC